>DASZOG010000149.1:0-4917 GCA_035550895.1 Acidimicrobiales bacterium | reverse complement strand
TCACCAGCACCGCGGCGGGATTGACAACCGCGCCGGCTCGGGCGCGCGCCAGCGCCACGGTGCGTCGACGAGCTCCCCTATGCCGACTGCCGAGTGCTCCCCGAAGACGAACCACTCGAGCAGCGTGACGCCGGCCGTGCCGAGCTGCGTCGTCAGCGAATGCCAGCGGTCGATGTCGGCCAGCTCGGCGCCTCCTCCGGGACGGATCGAGGCCAGCGTGACCGCCGCGAGCCCGATCTCGTGCTGCGCGAGCTCGGCGAGGAGGGTGCCGACGCGCAGCACACCATCGGCACTGCGGACGTCGTCGACCGCGAGACAGGTGGTGCCGCGGTGCTCGGCGTCGAGCATCAGGACGAGGATCTGCGCCCGGTCGAACGATGCCACGCTCGTGAAGGCGTCGAGCGCATCGCCCGGCGAGTGCACGGCGAAGCCCCCGTGCTGCGGCGGATCGTAGACGAGGGGCTCCATGGCAGCCTCCCGACGGCTGGTCGGCAGCGTTCGGGGGAAGTACGGCCAACCTACGGAAGGGGTGGGACAGCCATCGCCGAGGGGCGACTCGCCGACCGGCGGGCGGACGAGGTGCTGCGGCGGTCGGCACGGCGCGTTAGCAGATCGTGCTGCACGACCATCTCCGGCGCGGATCGCCCGGCCTTCCGGGTACCTCGACGAAGGGCTGCCATGCGTTGATGGTCTCGTCGTACGTCGCGCCCTCGGCGACGGGCACGCATCCGACGACGGTGCCGGTACGCCCGATCCGGCCCCGCAGTGGACACACACACGGCGCCGCGTCGGAGAGCAGTCGCGACCGTGGAGGACACGACGTCGTATTCGTCGTCGTCGACGACCCAGTGTCTCCGTCCCGCCCTCACAGCCGGACGAATCGTTACCGCGTGCTCGGCGCCGGTGAGGCTGGTGAGGACCAGTTGGGGTCGCGGCCGATGAGGCCGAGCAGCCGGTCCTGCAGCGCCGCGTCCGCGGGGACCGGCATCGCGGGGCCGAACACCTCGATCCCGGGGCCGAACGCGCCCGGGGTGCGGTACCGCTCCATCACATCGGCGGGGATCGCCGACGTGATCCGCCACAGGCGCTCGACGTCCACCGGGTCGATCGTGTCGTCCTGGCCCGTAGCCCGGGCGAGATCCCATCCGTGCTGCGCCATGTCGTCGCTGACGACCTCGTCGATCTGCTGCTCGACGGTCATCGTGCCCATCGGTGTGCTGCACTCGTTCGCCGCCAGCGCCGGGTCTGCAAGCACCGCCTCCACGTCGGCCCTGGCCGCGCGGAACGCGCCGAGCGGGTCCTCGCGGACGGACGGCGCCGGGCTCAGCCGCCGGCCGAGCGGCGCCAGCATCGGCGCGTGCATGCCGACGACGTGGTCGACCACGTCGCGCGCCGTCCACGCGGTACACGGCGACGGGTGCGACCACTGCTCGGGCCGTACGGCGGCGATCCTCGCCTCGAAGCTGTCGGCGCGTCGCCGGTAGCGCTCGGCGACGCTCTCCGGCCCGGCAGCGGCACGGTCGGCCTCGGCAGGCATGGGCCGAACGTACCGCCGCGACGAAGCTCGTGCCGTGACCATGGACGGTCGCCCGGTTCACGGCGAGCCGCCGGCGTCATCTGGCCGGCGTGGTGGGGCGGACGATCGTGGTCACGGCGCTAGAGCCGTGACCTCCACTGGCTCGCGGCCCACAGGGCAACGGCGAAGCTTCCGGCGCCGACGACGATCGGCACGAGCACGTCGGGCCACGGTCCCTGGTTCGGCCGGCGCGACGGCCGGAGCAGCACCGCGCCGCACACGAGCCCGGCGAGGAGACCGCCGAGGTGGCCCCCGATCGAGATGCCGGGGATGACGAACGTCAGCAGCAGGTTGATGATCAGCAGCCCGCCGATGTCCGTCTGCATCAGCGGGATGCGCCGCGCCCACATCGCGGCGACGAACACACCCATCATCCCGTACACCGCGCCCGATGCTCCGGCGGTGAGCGCGTTCGGCGACGAGATCAACGCGCCGGCCGATCCGGCGATGAGGCAGGCGAAGTACGTCAGCGTGTAGCGGATGGTCCCGAGCGCGGGCTCGAGCGATCCGCCGAGCCGGTAGAGGATGAACATGTTGAACCCGACGTGGAGCAGCCCGAAGTGGACGAAGCCGGAGGTGATGATCCGCCACCATTCGCCGTCTTCGGCGATGATCGGGCCGAACAGGCCGAGGTCGGCCTGCACCGGGCCGACGCGGGTGCTGAACAGCGACCCCGACGCGCTGAGGCGGACCATGCCCCACACGTAGATCGCGAGGTTCGCGGCGACGAGGACCGACGTGACCAGGGTCGGCCGGGTCGCACCCCAACGTCGGGCGCGCTCTCTGGCCGGGGGACGCCCGGCACGTACGCACTCCGGGCACAGCGAGCCGACCGTCGCCTGGGTGAGGCACTCGGAGCACGTCGGTCGCCCGCAGCGCGTGCACGCCCGCCCGGTGGGCCGGTTCGGGTGGCGGTAGCAGACGGTGGGGGTCGGCGGCGGCAGCGGCGCCGGCGCCGGAGGCACGGCACTCACCCGCTCGACGCCTCCGTCGATCCGTGGCCCGCCTGACGCGTCACGGCACGGAGGGTACCGGGATGCCGCGGGCTGTCATCGGCAACCGCGTGCGGCGGCGGCCCGCGGACGAGGCACACGGGTGCCCCTCGCCCTACGCTCGCCGGGCGCGGCAGCGCAGGAGCGACCGAAGGGGGACGGGGATGGCGTGGGATTTCGAGACGGAGCCCGAGTTCCAACGCAAGCTCGACTGGATGGACGAGTTGGTGCGGGAGGAGATCCTCCCGCTCGAGACGCTCGCGGACGTGTGGCGCGGCCCCGGCGGATGGGAGCGCTTCGCCCGCATCACCGCCCCGCTCAAGGAGGAGGTCAAGCGGCAGGGGCTGTGGGCGGCGCACCTGCCGCCCGACATGGGCGGCAAGGGGTTCGGCCAGGTGAAGCTGGGCCTGATGCACGAGATCCTCGGGCGCTGCATCTATGCCCCGAGCATCTTCGGCAACAACGCGCCGGACTCCGGCAACGCCGAGCTGATCGCGGTCGGCGGCACCGACGAGCAGAAGGCGAAGTGGATGCAGCCGCTGCTCGACGGCGAGATGCGCTCCTGCTTCTCGATGACGGAACCGGGCGCGGGCGCCGACCCGACGCTGCTCACGACGTCCGCGGTGCTCGACGGCGACGAGTGGGTGATCAACGGCCACAAGTGGTTCTCGTCGAACGCGTCGATCAGCGACTTCCTGATCGTGATGTGCAAGACGAACCTCGAGGCGGACGCCAACCCGTACAAGTCGTTCTCGATGATCATCGTGCCGACCGGTACATCAGGGGTGAACATCCTGCGCGACGTGCCGACGATGGGCGAGCCCGACCATCGCACCGGGGAGCCCGGCGGCCATGCCGAGATCATCTACGACGCCGTACGCGTCCCGAAGGAGAACATCGTCGGCCAGCCGGGCGACGGCTTCGCGCTCGCGCAACAGCGGCTCGGACCGGGGCGGATCCACCACGCGATGCGCTGGCTCGGTCAGTCGCGGCGGGCGTTCGCCATGCTCTGCGAGCGGGCGCTCAGCCGCTTCACGCACGGCTCGTACCTCGCCGAGAAGCAGATGATCCAGGACTGGGTCGCCGAGTCCTGGGCGCAGATGCAGGCGGCGCGGCTGCTCACGCTGCAGGCCGCGTGGAAGATGGATCAGCTCCACGAGCGCGGGCGTCACGCGAGCGAGGCGCGGGTCGAGATCGGCGTGATCAAGTTCTGGGGAGCGAAGGTGCTCTACGACGTGATCGACCGCGCTATCCAGGTCCACGGCAGCCTCGGGTACACCACCGACCTGCCGCTGGAGGCGATGTACCGCGCCGCGCGCGCGGCGCGCATCTACGACGGACCGGACGAGGTGCACAAGGTGACGGTCGCCCGCCACCTGCTGAAGGGCTACCGGCCGGCGGAGGTGCCCACCGAGCACGTGCCGACCCGCCGGGCGGCGGCGTTCGAGAAGTTCGCCGACGCGCTCGACGGGCTCACCCTGAACTCCTGAATCCGGCCAAACCTGCCGGCGCGCCCGAGCGTGTGGGCCGGTAGTGGCAGCACTCGCCGCCGTGGACGACCGACCAGACGCCGACAACCACCCGGAACCGGCGGGGGGCGAGCTGGCCACGCTCGACTTCGATGACTTCTTCCGCCAGCACTACGGGCGGCTGCTGCGGGCGCTCACTGCCGCCTGCGGCAGCCGGGAAGAGGCGGCTGACGCCGTCCAGGACGCGTTCGTCCGCGCCCATCAACGATGGGACCGGATCAGCCGGTACGAGGATCCCGCGGCGTGGGTCCGGCGGGTGGCGATCAACAGGACGCGGGACGCGTTCAGGCGAGCCGAGCGGGGGCGCCGAGCGTCGCTGCGCCTCGTGCGCGACCGCGACCCGGCCCCCCCGCCGGAGCCTCCCTCGGGCGCGCTGGAGGCGATCGCCGATCTGCCTCGCCAGCAGCGGGTCGCGATGGCGTTGTTCTACGTGCACGAGCTCTCGGTGCGGGAGATCGCCGCCGCGATGGACGTCAGCGAGGGCGCGGTGAAGTTCCACCTCCATGAGGGACGGACGAAGGTGCGGCAGCGATTGGACGCGCACGATGACTGACCAGCCGAACGGGGACCTGGGCGGCAACGGCGGCCGCGGCGAGCTCGGTGGCGCCGGTGACGAGCGGGTGCGCCAGCTGTTCGAGTCGCTCGCCGGTCCGGCGGTCGATGCCGAGGAGGTCGAGGCTGGCCTGCGGATGGTCCGCGCCGGGGCAGAGCGGCGCGGCGCGCGACGGTTCCTCGTCCCGGCGGCCGCGGGCATGGCGGCCGCGGCAGCGGTCGCGGGGGTCGTCGTCGTGCGCGCGGCGTCCGACGACGACGAGGTCGT
>DASZOG010000148.1:0-8924 GCA_035550895.1 Acidimicrobiales bacterium | reverse complement strand
CTCGGTGTCTCGCCGACCGCCGAGACCGAGCACCTCCACGCGGCGATCCTGCGCGGTGAGTGGGTCGCGGGAGAGATCCCGCCGCCGTCCGAGCAGGCCGGTGCGGGCCGATCCCCAACAGGCGCCGCCACGTTCGCCGGGCGCGCCGCCGTGCTCGCCGCGCTCGACGGCGAGCTCGCCGAGGCGACCCACGGTGGGTCGCGCGTCGTCACGGTCGAGGGCGACCCAGGGATCGGGAAGACCGCCGTGGTGTCGCGGTGGGCGGCCACCGTGGCGGAGTCCGCAGTCGTCCTCGTCGCGCGCTGCGACGAGCTCGGCCGCGAGCTGCCGCTCCAACCGGTGCTCGACGCGCTGACGGAGCATCTGCGCGCCGGCGCTCCGGCGCGAGCTGAATCCATTGTCGGCTCGGCCGCGCCCGTCGTCGACCCGCTCCTCGGCTTCGACGGCTCTGCCGCACCTCCGCCCGACCGCTCGGCGCTGGCTGGATTGGACGCCGCTGCCGGACAGATCCGGCTCTTCGCCGCCCTCGTCGACGTGGTCCGCCGGGCCGGTGCCCACCGACCGGTCGTCCTCCTCCTCGACGATGTGCACCTGGCCGACGCGAGCACGCTGAGCTGGGTCGCGTTCGCAGTGCGGCGGATGGCGCACCTGCTCGTGGTGACCACTCGCCGCTCCGATCGCCCGCGCGCCGGCAGCGCCGGGATCGAGCTGGGCGGATCGACGATCGAGCTCGCCCCGCTCGATCTCGCCGCCGTTGCGGAGCTCGTCGGAGCCGAGCGGGCGGAGACGCTGCACCGGCGCAGCGGCGGCAACCCGCTGTTCCTGCTGGAGCTGGCGAACAGTCCCGCCGGCGAGCTGCCGCCGACGATCGTGGACGCGGTGCGCCGGAGGATCGACGCGCTGGGCAACGCCGGCGCCACGATCCGCACCGCGGCGGTGCTCGGCGCGGACGTCGACGTGGACGTGCTCGCGGCGTGCACCGATCGCCCGCTCGGCGAGGTCCTGGACGAACTTGAGGAGGCGGCCCGCGCCCGGTTGCTGGTCGAGCGCGGCGAGGGGTTCGTGTTCGCCCACGAGCTCGTGCGCGAGGCGATCGCCGCCGACGTGACGGCGGCCAGGCGCGCGATGGTCCACCGCGAAGCGGCGCGGGCGCTGGGCCGGCGGGCCGAAGGCCGTCCGCTCGACACGGCGTTCCACGCGCGGCTCGGCGGCGCGGGCGCGGCGGCGGCGGCGGCGTTGATCGATGCGGCGCGTCTCGCCGCGGACCGCTTCGACGTCGAAGCCGCTGAGCAGCTGCTCGACCAGGCGATCGAGCTGGACGACTCACCGCCCGCCCGCTTCGCCAGGGCGCGGGTCCGCATGGCGCGCTCCGATCATGCCGGGGCGGCGATCGACGTCAGCTACGCGATCGGCCCGGACGCGACGGCGGACGTGTTCGAGCTCGCCGGCTGGATCGCGTACTACCGGCGCGACCACGTCCTCGCGCTCAGGTACGCCGACGAGGCCGTGCACCGTGCAGACAGCGGCGAGGTGCGCGCCAGCGCACTCGCGCTCGCCGGACGGATCCGTCATTCCCGCGGACAGCTGCAGGAGGCGGCGACCCGCCTCGAGGAGGCGGTTGCCCTCGCGCCGGCAGGCGGGAGCGGTCTGGCCGACTTCTGGCTGGCCTCGCTGCGCGTGCACCAGGGGCGTCTCGCCGAGGCGACGGCGCCGGTCTGGGTCGACGACGAACCGCGCTCACATCCCTTCGCCGTGCTCCACGCGTGGTTCGCCCGCGGCCTCGCGCACGGGTTGGCCGGTCGGCTCGACGCGGCAGCCGAGGCGCTGACCGGGCTCGAGCGGGCGATGAACGGACTCGGCCTGCAAGGGCGCCGCTTCGCGCCGGTATCGATGAACATGGCCGCGTGGCTGCTGCGCGCCACGGGACGGGAGCAGGAGGCCGACGAGCGCAACGCCGCCGCGCTCGAGCTGTCCAACGGCACGGCGTTCGAGGAGCCACGCGGGCACGCGCTGCTCGACCTCGCCGAGGGACGCAGGCGCGCCGGGGATCTCGCCGCCGCGGCCGCGCGCGTCGACGAGGCCGCCGCCGCGCTCACCGCCGACGGCACGATGGCGTGGCACGTGCGCCAGCGCGTCCTGTGGATGCGCGGCCGCATCGCCCTCGAATCGGGGGAGTTCGACCGCGCCGCAGACCTGGCGGCCGAGCTGATCGGCGATGCCGACGAGCGGGGCTCCCCGCGGTACGCCGTCCTCGGGCGCCACCTCGCGGCGCTGGCCGAGCCAAGCGCGCTCACCTCGCCGGCAGTGGACGCGCTCGTCCCGCGGATCGATGAACACGCCGGCATCGACGCGTGGTGGCTGGTGCCGGAGCTGATCGCCGCCGCGGGCGGTGACGGTACATCCGCGGGACAAGCGCGAGCCGAGTCGCTGGTCGCATCGACCGCGGCCGACGTGGACCGCGAGGCGATGGGCCGCTGGCTCGACCAGCGCCTGCTGCGAGTCGCCAGCGGGCGGGGCGTCAGCCGATCGTCGCGCTGACGACGATCAGGGAGCGCTCCAGCGGAGCGCTCTCCCCGAGGAGATCGAGGCTGCGCGCCGCGAGCGCGGCACGCCCCGGCGGCGGCAGCGCGTCGACGAACCAGGCCATGTGAGGCATCCCGAGCCGCCAGGCCACGAGGTCCGCGGCGGTCAGCTCCGGGAAGGCAACGCGCACGGCCTCGACGCGGGCGGCGAGCCCGGCCGCGCCCGCGACCGCTTCCGCCCGCTCCACCGTGGCGAGGTGCGGCATCGCGTCGCGCTGCAACGCCCCGTACCACTCGGCGGCCACCCAGCCCTGCTCGCGTGCCGCCTGCTCGACCGCGGCCTTGACCGGGTGGGTGTCGTCGGCGGCGTACGCCGAAGCGACGAGCCGACCACCGGAACGGATCACCCGCGTCGCCTCGCGCAGGCCGGAGGCGGGATCGAGGAGGTGGTTGAGAGAGAACGCCGCCACCACCGCGTCGAAGACGCTGTTCTGGAACGGCAACGCCAGCGCGTCGCCGGCGACCGCCGCAGGTCGGTCCGGGCGCCCGACGGCGAGCATCCCGATCGCGGCGTCGAGCGCGATCGGCGTGCCGCCAGCAGCGCGGATCGCCGCGCTCGCCGCGCCCGTTCCCGCACCCAGGTCGAGCGCGAGGCGGCCGGGCCAGTGGGGCACCCGTTGGACGAGCACTTCGGCGAGCCGGTCGTAGATCCGAGCGGGACCGTCCTGCCAGGCCCGACCCGTGGCGGAGTACGCCGCAGCGATCGCCGGCGGCCCGCGGCGCATCACAGGAGCGCCGCGCCCTCGCGGGCCCGGTCGCACCACCACCCCAACTCGTCGGCATCACCGAGCGCCTTCTCCCACCCGAACTGCACGAGCGTCCCCAACAAGCACAGCGCGAGCTGCCGGTCCCACCAGCCGGCTGTCGGGACACCATGGCGCTCGAGCGCGACACGGAACGCGCCGATCGTGGCCTCCTTCGACTCCGGCAGCCGAGCCCGATTGAGGGCGAGGTACCAACCGAGCTCGTGGCACACCGGGCCCTCGCCCGGGTACGACCAGTCGATGAGCACCGTTCGGCCGTCCCGGGCGATGCCGAGGTTGCCGAGCTTCCAGTCGCCGTGGATGAACGTCGACGGTGTGGTGTGCAGACCGTCGATCAACGGGGAGACGTCGTGGCGCAGCTCCTCGACGACGGCACGCACGTCGGCCGGTCCGATCGCGACGAACCGCTCCCAGCCCTCGGCCGCGATGCGCGGCACGGGGGTCGGGAACCCCAGCCGACGCTCCGCCTCGATCATCCCGGGCCCGAAGAAGCACCACCGCAACCCGTACGGGGTGAGCCCGATGTCATCCTCCCAGCCCCAGGCCGCGGCGCTCAGCGCGGCGCACCCGTCGAGCAACGTGTGGTGTTGCTCCGGATCGAGCAGATCGTCGCCGGGCGGGATGAGCTCTGCGGAGAGATCGCGCATCAGCAGCGCTGCTCCCCATCCGTTCCGCCCGAGTCCGCCGGCGGCGCCGACCATCCCGTGCTCGATCGCTTCCGGGGCGAGGTCCATCAAGCCTGTCGCCCACACGCGCAACGCGCGCGGTCCGAGATCGCCGAGGCTGCGGATCGTGAAGTCGTCGTCGACGTGGACGTACTTCAGGACGTGGGCCTGACCGTCGAGCACGATGTGTTCGAACGGGTTGCCCGACTTCGAGTCGGACGACAGGAACGCCTGGCGGGCGGCGGCACGGCCGACGAGCTCTTCCAGCGATGCGGCGACCGGCCGCGGTGTGAGGTGCAGCTGGCGGGGCGGCGCCGTCGAGGTCACGCCGGACACGATGCCACCTGCCGCCTCGACGGCCTGGCTTCTGCGTTCGTCATGCGGCCCATCGTCGACGTCCGGAGTTGCAGCAGCCTTGCATCGGAGGTGCCTCGGAGGCGCCAGAGCTCTTCCGGATACGCAGGACAGGCGTGACGTGTGCTGCCTGCAGAACGTGGCACGCGACGCAGAAGCGATCGGTCAGAAGGCGCACGCTCCGGTCGTCGACCGAGGGGTCGACCGCCAAGGAGAGAAGATGATGCGCACCCGTTCCCGCCCCACCCGCTTCGCCGGCGCGTTCGTCGCGCTCGCCGCGGCCGGCGCCTTCGTGGCCGCCTGCGGCGATCCGGAAGAGGTGACCACCACAGGCGGCGCGGCGCGTGCCGCACCCGCCGTCCAGATGCGTCCGGCTTCGGCCGACGCGCTGGAGCACGCCAACCTCAACCGGACCGTCGTCCGCTACGGCTCCGCCGACAGCCTCGAGCAGGCCAACCTCAGCGGCGTCTCGGTGGTCTACGGCTCGGCCGACACGCTCGAGCGTCTCGGCGCACGCTGACCCGGTTGCCAGTTCTGGGC
This sequence comes from Acidimicrobiales bacterium, assembly GCA_035550895.1. Classification (GTDB taxonomy): domain Bacteria; phylum Actinomycetota; class Acidimicrobiia; order Acidimicrobiales; family Ilumatobacteraceae; genus DASZOG01. The sequence continues at coordinate 4,019 of DASZOG010000148.1, read as the reverse complement.
GCGGATCTCACCGCATTCCGGCGAGATCCGCGCCCGGACGTAACGAGGTCTCGCTGAGCGCCGAGACGTCGAGGACGACGATCGAACGCCGGTTGGTGGCGAGCACGCCAGCTGCCCGCAACCGGCACAGCGCCCGCGCGACCGACTCGCGGGAGGCGCCGATCAGGTCGCCCAGGTCCTCCTGGGACAGCGGCAGCTCCAGCGCGACCGCCGCAGAGGCGGTCGCGCCGCGCCCGGCCTCGCCGAGCAACCGCCGGAGCAGCCCGACCAGGCGCTCCTCGGTCCGCTCGACTTCCCGGGCGATCAGCTGGTGTCCTGCGTCCACGACGCGCTCGGCGAGATCAGCCATGATCGCCTCACCGACCGCCGGCAGGCGCTGGATCACCCCGACGAGCTCGTCAGCCGAGAAGCGGACCGCGTCGACGGCGGTCATCGAGCGGACGGACGCCGCCCGGTTCGCGCCCCTGAGCGCCGCGAGCTCGCCGACCAGATCGCCCGGGCCGCGCACGGCGAGCAGACTCTCCCGGCCGTCGGCCGACGTGGCCACGACGCGGACCCACCCTTCGACGATGATGAACACCCGTCCCGGCGGATCCCCCTCGCGCATCAGCGCCGATCCGGGCGGTAGACGCACATACGTCCCGGCCCCGGTCACGGCCCGCCACACCTCGGGTCCGAGCCGAGCACCGAAGCTCGACGAACGCAGCGTCCGATGACAGGCCGGCGCCGAGGCAGCCACGATGCTCCAGAGTCGCCCGCCCCGCGGCGGATACGTGGCCCGTCAGGACGCGGCCGGTGCGATCGCCAAGCCGGCGACGATCTCGACCCCGGGCACGTCCTCCAGGATCCGTGGCTCGGCGACGACCTTCCAGCGCCGGCTGCCGCCTCCGAGCACGACGCGGTCTCGGTCCATCACCGCCGCGTCCACCCAGACCGGCAGCCCATCTGGGAGGCCGAACACCGTGACGCCGCCGATCGCCATCCCGGTGATCTCCCGCGTGACCTCGGCGTCGGCGAACGACGCCTTCTTCACACCGAGGCGTTTGCGCACGGCGCGGTTGACGTCGAGACGAGTCGAGGCGAGCACGACGCAGGCGGCGAAGCGCGGCGGATCGACCTTGCCGTGCACGAGGATCGTGTTCGCCGAGTCGTCGAGCGCGTAGCCGTACGCGGCGCAGAACGCGGCCGTGTCGGCGAGCGCCGGATCACACGGGATCAGCTCGTGCGGCGTCATCAGACTGGCGAGCGCGTCGCGGACCCGCGCTTCGACGGTGCCGTCCTCCTCCGCCGTCACGACGTTGGGCGGTCGAGTACTTCGACGTGGTACGTCGATCCGGGGTTCCACAGCAGGAAGCCCCTCGCCCCGGAGCCCATCGCGGCGTCGATCTGCGCGGTCACCTCGGCGGGGCCGTATGCCACACCGCCGTAGGTGAAGTCCTGGAGCCAGGGCACCACCGCTGCGCCGCTGCCGGCGACCACCCGCTGGAAGTCGAGCACCGACCGCTCGACGATCTCGGCCGGCTGCCGTACCGGGTCAGGGACGCCGTACTCACCCGGTCCCCAGTGCGAGGGGTAGACCATCGGGGAGACGTAGTCGACGTGCGGCGCCATCAACCGGATGTCCTGCGCGATCTGCTCGGGCCGGGTGGCGGAGATGCCGAACACCGAGATGCCGAGCATCGCGTCAGGGTCGACCTCGTCGATCTGCTCTTCGGTCTCGGCCACGAACTTGGCGACGGCGACCTCCGGTGTCATCCCGGCGTCGAGCCCGACGAACGCCATCGTCGACAGGTCGCCCTCCGGCCGGCGGACGTAGTCGTAGAGGATCTCGTCGAACCCGTGGCCGACCGCTTCGCGGGCCAGATCGATCTGGTACTGGCGGACCTCGGCGTTCGCCAGGTTGGTGAACGCGGCCGAGCCGTAGTTGCTCGCCAGCGGGGCCGAGCCGGTGGCGTTCAGCACGGTCAGCTCCGGGCGCTGGTTGCTCCACGCCCAGCCGGCGAGAAGTGGATCGAGGAAGCACACGATCCGGCCGATGACGCGCACGCCGAGCGCGTGCAGCTCGTCGACCGCGGCGGCCGCGTCGTAGTAGCTGCGCGCCGAGCCGATGGTGGTGGCGAGGGGCACGGCGCTGGCGTACCCGACCTCGCCGTTCTCGTCCTTGATGTCGAGCTCGACGGCGTTGATCTTGCCTGCCCTGGCGAGATCGATGATCGGCTGGCGGAAGGCCGGATCCGACCAGGCTGCGGCGCTGATCCGGACCGCGGTCGTCGGCGGGTAGGCCGGCGCCGCCGGGTCGTCGGTCACCTGCACCGTCACGACGTTCGAGTTCCCGGCGGCGTCGACCGCCTCCAAGCGGACCGACCCTGCGTTCGGAGCGACGTCCGTGGTGAACGCACCCCCGGGCTCGAGCGTGACCGCGGTGCCGTTCGCCGTCACGGACACGGCGCCGGGCGCCATGGCGCGCAACTCCATCACCTGCCCGGGGAGCGCGACGACGACCTCGTCCGGGGCATAGATGTCCGGCCCAGCGGGCGTGACGACGAAGCGCCGCTCGACCTGTTCTCCCCCGAGGAACAACTTGCCGTCCATCGATACGACGAGCGCGTTCTCCCCTTCGTTGACTGTGCTCAGGCGGGCGACGAGCTCGCCGTCCTCCTCGACGGTCGGCAGCTCGGTGCCATTCAACTCGACGCGGACGTCGCCGGCGGCGAGGCCGTCGCGATCGATCACGATCCGCACGTCCTCGAGCTCGCCGCGGCTCAGTTCCTGCCCGTCGGCGATGCCCGTGACCTCGAGCGAGCTGAGCTCCGTGGAACGGATGGCGACGACGCCGGCAGCGACGATCACCGCCGACCCGACGGCCACCAGCACGATCGTCCGCCTCCGCCGACCGCGGCCCCCGCGCCGGGAGCCACCGCGTCGCGGACCGGGGCCGCGCACGATCGGGCGGCGCGCGCCGTTGCCGTGGAGCCGGCCGAGCTCGCGCATCATGTCGGCGTTGGCCGCTGACCTCGACCGGAGCGGCTGGCCAACGGCTCGCCCGTGCGCCGTCACGGCAGCGCAGCCTAGGGCAATCGAACGAACCCGACACCCAGCTGAGCAGGCACGACGCCCGGCCGACTTCTCCCGGAGCATCGGCGAGGAATCTTGATAAGTTGAGTCGGGATTCGAGATCCGCGCTACGAAAGATTCGATGGAGAGGGAACAGAGGAGGACCGCATGACCGTACGCATCGGAGACGACGCCCCCGACTTCACCGCGCAGACCACCGAGGGGACGATCAACTTCCACGAGTGGCTCGGCGACAGCTGGGGTGTGCTGTTCAGCCATCCGAAGGACTTCACCCCGGTCTGCACGACCGAGCTCGGCTACATGGCGAAGCTCAAGCCGGAGTTCGACAGGCGGAACGTGAAGATCATCGGCCTGTCGGTCGACTCGACAGGCGATCACGAGCAGTGGGCCAGCGACATCGAGGAGACGCAGGGCGCTCGGCCGAACTACCCGATCATCGGCGACGACGACTTCCAGGTGGCCAAACTCTTCGAGATGCTGCCGGCGAGCACGTCCGGCGACGCCAAGTCGCGCACCCCGGCCGACAACCAGACGGTTCGCAACGTCTTCGTCATCGGTCCGGACAAGAAGATCAAGCTGGTCCTCGTCTACCCGATGACCACCGGCCGCAACTTCGACGAGGTGCTCCGGGTGATCGACTCGCTCCAGCTGACCGCCAAGCACCGCGTCTCGACCCCGGTCAACTGGAAGCCGGGCGAGGACGTGATCATCGCCGACGCCGACTTCAACGTGTCCAAGCTGTACGGGATGCTGCCGGCGAGCACGTCCGGCGACGCCAAGGCGAGGACGCCGGCCGACAACCAGACCGTACGCAACGTGTTCGTGATCGGTCCGGACAAGATGGTGAAACTGGTCCTCGTCTACCCGATGACGACCGGGCGCAACTTCGACGAGGTGCTCCGGGTCATCGACTCGCTCCAGCTCACCGCCAAGCACCGCGTGGC
>DASZOG010000147.1:0-3442 GCA_035550895.1 Acidimicrobiales bacterium | reverse complement strand
TGGGCAAGATTCCCCACTGCTGCCTCCCGTAGGAGTCTGGGCCGTGTCTCAGTCCCAGTGTGGCTGATCATCCTCTCAGACCAGCTACCCGTCGATGCCTTGGTAGGCCGTTACCCCACCAACAAGCTGATAGGCCGCGAGGCCATCCCGGACCGGCGGACCTTTCTTCATCGAACCAGGAGGATCGATGAAGGCATTCGGTATTAGCAGCGGTTTCCCGCTGTTATTCCGAAGTCCGGGGCAGGTTCCTCACGTGTTACGCACCCGTTCGCCACTCGGTCTTCTCTGGTGTTGCCACCAGATGGACCTCGTTCGACTTGCATGTGTTAAGCACGCCGCCAGCGTTCGTCCTGAGCCAGGATCAAACTCTCCGTCGAGAAACGACCGCCTGCGAGCAGGTGGTCACTCCTTGGAGAACAGCGGGTCGGTGGGGCGGAATCTGCCCCTCGCCGCTGATCCTGTCTTCGCCGGGTGGTGACCCGGCATGGAATTGATGTGGTGACGCTCCCCACGGCCGAGGCCGCCGGGAACGCCCGCACTGGCGTTCCGTTCTCTCTTCCGTTGTCAAGGAGCTCTCGCTCGCGGCACACGATCGACTCGATCGGCGGTGCCGTCGCCGCCGACGCTGCTCGGCGTGACGGACGGTCACACCCAGAGGCGCTCAGAGGCGACTGATGACTCTACCGACCGGGGTGCCGACCGTCAACCGTGGCCGGGGAGATTTCCAGTAGGTGGTAGCTGCTCTTCCCCCTGCGCAGCAGGAGGAAGCGGTCGGCGAGTGGTCGGACGTCGGTGAGCGTGTCCTGCTCTCCGAGCACCCGGCCGTTGGCTCGGAACCCGCCCTGGGTGAGCGTGCGCCGAGCGTCGCTGTTGGACGATGCCAGTCCGGTGCGGACCAGGATCGCCACCAGATCGTCCAACGTCCCAGCAGGGACCGTTGTTCCCGGAACCTCGCGGCGGACCACCTCGAGTGCCGCCGCCGAAGCCGTCGTCGGATCACCGCCGAAGAGCACGGCAGCCGCTTCGTCGGCGGCTCGCGCCGCCTCCTCACCGTGGACGACGGCCGTGACGTCGTGCGCCAGGGCACGCTGCGCCACGCGGCGCTCGGGCGCGACCTGATGCTCGGCGACGAGCGCGTCGACGTCGTCGACGGAGCGGAACGTGAACTGCAGGAGGAATCGCTGGACGTCGGTGTCGGGCACCTGGACCCAGAACTGGCGGAACTGGTACGGGCTGGTGCGTTCCGGATCGAGCCACACCGCGCCCGACGCGGTCTTGCCCATCTTCGCCCCGTCGCTGCGCGCGACGAGCGGCCACGTCAGACCGTGTACCGAGGCGCCGAGCGTCCTGCGGATCAGGTCGATGCCGGCCGTGATATTGCCCCACTGGTCGGAGCCGCCCATCTGCAGCTCGACGCCGCGGTGCTCCAACAGCCACCGGAAGTCGTTCGCCTGGAGCAGCATGTAGCTGAACTCCGTGAACGAGAGGCCCTGTTCGCTCTCCATCCGGGAGCGCACCGACTCCTTGGCGAGCATCTGGTTCACGGTGACGTGCTTGCCGACGTCGCGCAGGAAGTCGAGCACAGGGATCTCCGCGGTCCAGTCGGCGTTGTCGACGAGCTCGGCCTGGAACGGCCCGGGCGAGAAGTCGAGGATCCGCTCCAGCTGCGCCGTGATCCGCGCCACGTTGTGCCGGAGCGTCTCCCGGTCGAGCAGGTTCCGCTCCTCGCTGCGCCCGGAGGGGTCACCGACCATGCCGGTGGCGCCGCCGGCCAGCGGGAACGGGCGGTGCCCGGCGAGCTGCAGCCGGCGCAAGGTGAGCTGCCCGACGAGATGGCCGACGTGCAGGCTGTCCGCTGTCGGGTCGAAGCCGACGTAGGCCCCGATCGGGCCTTCGGCGAGCCGCTTCGCCAGGGCGTCGAGATCCGTGGCGTCCTGCACGAGGCCCCGCGCCTGCAGATCGGCCACCAGGTCCATGCGCAGATGCTCCCACGCGGCCGGGCGCGGTGGATGGTAGGAATCCGCTCCGTGTCCGACCGAGGCGACGCGCGGCGGTTCAGCGTCGCCGAGGCGTTGGCCATCCACCAACGGGCCTGCGCCGATCTCGGGTCGCCGATGTACGCCAGGCTGCTCACGGCGCTAACCGCGGATCACGCGGCAGGCGGTCTCACGGCCGAGCTGCTCGAGGGGCGGACCGACCGGCCGGTGCACGACGCGCTCGCGCTGCGGTTGCTCGGCGCGGTGCACCGCATCGTGCTGGACGGGCGGGCGCCGGCGCTCGCCGCGTTCTACCCCTCCGTGGGTGGTGAACGCGACGACGATGGCCTGGCGCCGTGCTTTCTCGAGACCGTCGCCGCGCACCGGGCCGAGGTCATCGCCGGTCTATCGCGTCAGGTCCAGACGAACGAGGTCGGCCGCGCTGGAGCGCTCGCTGCCGGCTTCCACGAGATCGCTCGCCGGTCCGGTCAGCCGCTGCAGCTGCGCGAGGTCGGCAGCTCGGCCGGCCTCCTCCTGCGGTGGGACGGATACCGGTACGAGGCCGGCGGGACGGCGACCGGCGATCCGGCTTCGGCGGTGCGGTTCACGGACGTGTGGGACGGCGCGCCGCCACGCTTCGACGACGGCGTCACGATCCGCGACCGACGGGGCTGTGACGTGTCGCCGATCGACGCCACGTCGTCCGAGGGCCGGTTGACGCTGCTCTCGTTCGTGTGGCCGGATCAGAACGCTCGCTTCCGTCGCCTCGAGGCTGCCCTGGACATCGCCCGCCGATGGCCGGTGACCATCGACGCGCAGGACGCCGGGGCCTGGGTGGAGCAGCAGCTGGCGCCTCGAAGCCGAGCCGCAGGCGGCCGTGACGGAGGCCGTGACGGCGGGCGTGACGGCGACGACCGTGGCGGAGACGAGGAGGCCGAGGTCGCCACGGTGGTCTTCCACGCCATCGTCCTGCAGTACCTCCCGGCCGAGAGCCGGCGGCGGATGGTCGCCGCCCTCGAGCGGCGCGGCGCGGAGGCGGCGCGGCGCGGGCCGTTGGCCTGGCTGCGGATGGAGCCGGCGGGACCGCGCGCCGACCTCCGCCTCACGACGTGGCCGGGCGGGCAGACGGAGGTGCTGGCGGAGGTGGGCTACCACGGCGAGCCGGTGCGCTGGTTGAGCTGAGCACCTCCGACGCGGCGCCGTCCCGGACGAGACGGGACACGTTCGGATCACCGGGGACGAACCACCGCCATGGCTGGTCGACGGCCTTCGAGATGCCGATCCGCGCTGACACACCCGGTCGTGTCGGCGGCGAGGTTCCGTCGTCGACGAGGCGGATCGGTCCGCGCACGAGGTCGGCGCCGTCGAACGCGACGTCGATGCCGAGTGCCTGCGTCAACCGGCCGGGACCGGACGCGAGGTCACGGTCCCGGCGTGCGGCCGGACGGGCGGCGCGCATCGCTTCC
>DASZOG010000146.1:0-18133 GCA_035550895.1 Acidimicrobiales bacterium | reverse complement strand
GCAGAGGCCCCACCAAGCGACCTCACGCAAAACCAACGCAAGCTCGTCGCCATCGCTCGCGCCCAGGCGGCGCGACCGAAGCAGCTCTGCCTCGACGAGCCGGCGGCCGGGCTCGACGCGCAAAAGTCGGTCGGTTTCGGCCGCCACCTGCGGGAGATCGTCGACCGAGGCACGCCCACGCTGCTCATCGACCACGACATGGGCCTCGTGCTCGGGATCTGCGACCACGTGGTGGTGCTCGAGTTCGGGAAGGTGATCGCCCGCGGCACACCCGCCGAAGTGCGCGCCGACCCGAACGTGGTGACCGCCTACCTCGGCTCCGCCGCCTCCGAGCTGGAGTCGGCCGGCTGATGGCGGCCGACCCGGTCCTGGAGCTCGACGGGCTGACGGCGGGCTACGACGCCGCGGCGGTCGTACGCGACCTCGACCTGCACGTCGGCGTCGGAGAGGTGGTCGGCCTCCTCGGCCCGAACGGTGCCGGCAAGACGACCACGCTGCGGGCGATCTCCGGCCTGATCCACCCGATGGCCGGCGTGATCCGCGTCGACGGGGAGGACATCGCCCGCCGGTCACCCGCGGCCCGTGCCCAGCTCGGCATCGCCCACGTACCCGAAGGCCGCGGCGTGTTCTTCGGCTTGACGGTCGCCGAGCACTTCCGTCTCGGGTACCGGACGGAGCGGCTCGACGCGGACGTCGCCTACGAGTACTTCCCCGCGCTCGCCGCACTGGCGGACCGCCGGGCCGGTCTCCTGTCCGGCGGGGAGCAGCAGATGCTCGCCCTCGGGCGCGCCCTGGCCCGCAAGCCCCGGTTGCTGCTGCTCGACGAGCTCTCGCTCGGGCTCGCCCCCGTCATCGTGGAACGCCTGCTCCCCGTCGTCACCACGTACGCCAGGGAGAGCGGCTGCGCCGTGCTCCTCGTCGAGCAGCACATCCACATCGCGCTCACCGTCGCCGATCGCGGGTACGTGCTGTCCCACGGCGAGCTCGTCGTCCACGAGGCGGTCGAGACGCTGCGCGCCGACCACCAGCTGATCCTGTCCAGCTACCTCGGCGAGCAGGAGACGACGGCGGCGGGGACCTGATCAGCCGCCGGCGAGGTTGACGGCGTTGATCCGCACCGGGTTCAGCGTCACGACGACGCGCCGCTCGCCCGGGCCGTCCATGGCCCGCATGTCGACGCCGCCGTACTTGGCGCCGACACGGTCGGCGAACGCGTAGTCGTCGTCGGCCTCGAGCGTCACGTCGCCACGGATCTCGACGTAGCGCAGGGGGTTCGCCGCGTCGAGGATGAACACCGTGGCCGCCGGGTTGGTCGCCATGTTCTTCGCCTTCTGGCGGGCGGTGTTCAGCGACATCTTGACGACGCCGTCGTCGGCGAGGAACCACACCGCCGACACCTGCGGCCGCCCGTCTGGGCCGTTCGTCGCGAGCACGGCGACTGGAGCGACGAGCAGATCGGCGTGGGTGGACGGGACCGAAGGCGCGGGCATCGGCGGACTGTACCGAATCTGTGCCACGCGCTCGTTCCGGCCGCCTGCTGTCGGCCACGTACGCTCGCCCGTCATGCGACGGAGCACGGACAGGATCCTCACGACCCACGTCGGCGCGTTGCCGGCCCCCGCCGACGTGTGGGCGCAGCTCGATGTCAGCGATGAGCGCCTGCGCGAGGCGGTGGCCGAGGTGTGCGCCATGCAGACCAGCGCCGGCATCGACTTCATCAACGAAGGCGAGCTGACGAAGGGCGGTCACTGGACGCAGTACCTCGCAGCAAGGCTCGGCGGGTACGAGCCGGCCCCCGAGCGCGGTGGCCTCGGCAAGCTGTTGATGTCGAGCGCCGACTGGGTCGAGTTCGACGACTTCTACCTCGCCGTCCTCCAGAACGGGACGCTGTTCGAGCAGTCGGGCTCGGCCCCGCACGTGCCGGAGGGCGCCGAGGACAGCATCGCCTTCGTCGAGGACTGGGTGTGCACCGGCCCCGTCACGTACCGCGGCCAGCCGCAGCTCGAGCGGGAGATCGCCATGCTGCAGGCCGCGCTCGGCGACCGGCCCGCATCCGACGCGTTCCTGACCACGACCGCGCCGTTGAGCGTGGAACCGGGACGGGCGAACCAGCACTACGCGTCCGACGAGGAGCACGTCTACGCCATCGCCGAGGCGATGCAGGTCGAGTACGAGACGATCGCCGCCGCCGGCCTGCAGGTCCAGGTCGACGACGCCTGGCTCGGCGCGCTGTGGGACCGCATCGGGCTGGCCATGGGGCTCGACGGTTACCGGAAGTACTGCCAGATGCGCTGCGAGGCGCTGAACCACGCGCTGCGGAACATCCCCGAGGAGCAGATCCGCTACCACCTCTGCTGGGGAAGCTGGCACGGGCCGCACTCGCGCGATCTGCCCTTGGCGGACATCGTGGACGTGATGCTGACGGTCAAGGCACAGACCTACTCGATCGAGGCGGCGAACGTTCGCCACGAACACGAGGTCGCGCTGTGGGAAGAGACCAAGCTGCCGGACGGCAAGATGCTCGCCCCGGGCGTCGTCACCCACTCGACCCCCCTGCTCGAGCACCCGCAGCTCGTCGCGGATCGCATCCAGCGCTTCGCCCAGCTCGTCGGGCGGGAGAACGTCATCGCCTCGACCGACTGCGGACTCGGACTGCGCTGCCATCCACAAGTGGCATGGGCCAAGCTGAAGGTGCTCGCGGAAGGGGCCGCGCTCGCCACGACTGCACTCTGGAGTTGACGGGTACGTCCGACAACCGGACGGACGCCCACTACACGGCCGCGCAATAGATTGCAGACACCGACGCCACGGTCGTCGATCGCGGCGTCACTGGTGCAAAGGGGGAACCACCATGTCGAGAACGAACCGGATGAGGGTCTTCGCCGTGTTCACCACTACAGCGCTGCTCGTGGCCGCGTGTGGCGACGACGACGACGGTGATGGCGCGACCGCGACGACGCCCGCGGCGGCCGAGGACACCGCTGCGCCGACCACAGCGGCCGCTGCCACGACGGCGGCACCCGAGGCGACGACCGGCACCACGGCCGCCGCGGAGCCGACCGGCGAGCCGATCAAGATCGGCCTCCTCACGTCGATCACCTCGAACTTCGCGCCGTGGGGCCTGCAGGTCCGCGACGGTGCCCAGCTCGCCGTGGACGAGATCAACGCCGCCGGTGGCGCTGACGGGCGCCCGCTCGAGCTCGTCATCGAGGACGATCAGAACAGCCCCGAGGAGGCGGTGCCGGCGTACGAGCGCCTCGTCGAGGAGGGCGTGGTCGCGGTCGGCGGGATCATCTCGAGCAGCGTCGGCGGGGCGACCGCGCCGCTCGCCGAGAGCAACCAGATCCCGACGTTCCTCGTGAAGTCAGGTGACCAGACGATCCTCACACCGGAGAGCAGGTACACGTTCCGCACATGCCTGCCCGCGGCGCCGACGGTCGCCGGTCCGATCATCGAGTACGCGCAGGAGAACGGGCTGAGCAAGATCGGCGCGATCGTCGCGGACTACCCGTGGGGTCACGCGTTCCAGGCGTCGATCGAGACCGCGGTTGCCGAGGCCGACGGGATCGAGCTCCAGCTGCAGACCGCTCCCGTCCAGGAGCAGGACTTCACCACGTACCTGCGCGAGATCCAGGCCTTCGAGCCGGATCTGCTGGTCGCCACCGGCCACCCGCCGGGGGGCGGCCCGATCATCGCCCAGTCGAACGATCTCGGCATCGACGTGCCGGTGATCGGGGCGTACTCACCGTGGGCGCTGGTGATGGGCGGTGCCGGGGACGTCGCGCTCGGCCGCTACGCCGACTTCGACTGCGCCGACTACCAGAGCGACGAGTACCAGGAGCTGGCCCGCCGCTTCCTCGAGATGTCAGAGGACAACACGTTCATGGACGACGACGCGGTCGCGGGCTACGGCATCGTGACGATGATCGCCCAGGGTGTGGAAGAGGTCGGCGACGATCCGGCGGCGATCGGCGAGTGGCTGCACACGCAGGAGTTCGACCTGCCGGGGTACCCGTTCCCGCTGAGCTGGACGGAATGGGGCGAAATGGCGGCCGCGCAGCCGCTGTTCTCGATCGCCGGTGAAGGTCCTGCTCCAGAGGGGGTGAACGAGGCCGGCGACTGGTACCCGGAGACGCTCCTCCTCCCGACGCCGCTCACTCCGTACGACCCGGCGGCAGCAGGCTGACCGACCTCCCGCCGTGGCGATCCTCGACCTGACCGACATCGAGAAGCGCTTCGGCGGGCTGCCGGCAGTCGCCGGTGTCACGTTCACGGTCGACGAGGGCGAGATCGTCGCCCTCGTCGGCCCGAACGGAGCCGGCAAGACGACGCTGCTGAAGGCGATCGGTGGCATGCAGCCCCCGACCAGGGGCAGGGTCGTCTTCGACGGCGCCGACATCACGGGCGCGCCGCCGCACCGTGTCCGGCACGCGGGAGTGGCGATGGTGCTGCAGACCCCGCGGGCGTTCGAGACGATGACCGTCGGGGAGAACGCTGCGCTCGGCGCGCTGTTCGGCGGATCGCGTGTCGGCCAGGACGAGGCCGTGCGCCGTGCCGCCGAGATGCTGGCGTTCGTCGGCCTCGCCGACCGCCGGGCCGAGCCCGTCGGCAGTCTGAACCTCCACGAGCAGCGGTTCCTCGAGATCGCCCGCCAGCTCGCCGGCCGGCCGCGCCTGCTGCTGCTCGACGAGGTGATGGCCGGGCTCAATGACACCGAGCTCGACAGCTCGATCGAGATGGTCCGCCGGGCGCGTGCCGAGCTGGGCGTCACCGTGATCTGGGTCGAGCACGTGATGCAGGCGGTGATGCGCCTCGCCGAACGGATCCTCGTCCTGAACTTCGGCCAGCTCATCGCCGACGGCCGGCCCAGCGACGTGATGCGGCTCCCGGACGTCGTCACCGCCTATCTCGGGGAACGGGGCGCGGAGCGAGGAGTGGCGTGACCGGCGCGAGTCCCGGCCCGATCCTGCGCGTCGAAGGGTTGTCGGCCGGGTACGCCGGCGAGCACATCGTGCACGACGTGACGTTCGAGGTCGCCGAAGGCGAGGCGATCGCGGTCATCGGTTCGAACGGCGCCGGCAAGTCGACGCTGTTCAAGGCGATCGTCGGCCTGCTCGCGGGCACCAAGGGCACCGTCCGGTTGGCCGGCACGGACATCTCGCGGCTGGCCACGCACCGGATCGCCCGGCGCGGCCTGGCGTACGTCCCCGCCGAGCGGCACCTCTTCCCACACATGACCGTCGCCGAGAACCTCGGGCTCGGCGCGTTCCCCGGGCGTCCGGACGCGGCACGCCAGGAGGTCGTCTTCGACCTCTTCCCCCGCCTCGCCGAGCGGCGCAAGCAGCACGCCGGCACGCTGAGCGGTGGCGAGCAGCAGATGCTCGCCGTGGGCCGAGCGCTGATGTCCGAGCCGCGGGTGCTGATGCTGGACGAGCCGACCACCGGACTCGCCCCGCGACTGGCGATCGAGGCGTACCGGGCACTGGCCAGGCTGCGCGACGGTGGGCTGACGCTCGTCGTCGCCGAACAGCAGGTGCCCCTCGCGCTCGAGCTGGCGGCACGCGGCTACGTGCTGGAGAACGGCCGCATCGATCTCGCCGGGACCTCGGAGGAGCTGGCTGGGAACCCCGACGTGCAGCGCGCCTACCTGGGTGTGGCATGACAGGATCGAGGCAGTGAGATGAGGGCGGCCCTGCTCGACGGGATCGTGCTCGGCCTGCAGTACGGGCTGCTCGGCGTCGGGCTGACGTTGATCTACGGGTTGGCCGGGGTCCTCAACCTGGCGCACGGCCAGGTGGCGGTGCTCGGCGCGATCGTCGTGTCGTTGCTGATGGAGGACGGCATGTCGGTCGCGGCCGCGGTGGCTGTGGGCATCGTCGGGGCGTCGGCGTTCATGATGTTTCTCGACCTGACGTTGATGCGGGCCGTCTACCACCAGGAGGGCGAGCGACGGATCCTGCTCGGCCTGCTGCTGATGCTCGGTGTCTCGTTCGCCATCGACGGGTTCGTCACGTGGCGCTATCCGGTGCAACAGCTGAGGATCCGCGTCGAGGGCGATGCTGTCGTGATCGTCGGCGTGCCGATGCCGGTCGGCGCGCTCCTCGCGTCCGCGATCGCGATCGCGATCGGCCTGCTGCTGGTCGGGTTCTTCCGCCTGACCACGCTCGGCCGGGGGGTGCGCTCCGTGATCCAGGACGAGGCCGGGGCGCGGCTGTGCGGTGTCAACCCTTCCGCGGTGCGGACCCTGGTGTTCGGGATGAGCGGGGCGCTCGCCTGCCTCGTCGCCGTCACCCGTTCGATGACCGGCCCGATCGGCTTCTCGAACGCGATCGGGTTCACGACGCTGGCACTGATCGTCGCCGTCGTCGGCGGGCTCGGCAGCGTTTCGGGGGCCTTCCTGGCCGGAGTCCTCCTCGGCGTCGTCGACCGGTTGAGCTCGACCTACATCGGCACGTACGTCACGACGATCGCGCTGCTGGTGTGCGCGGCGCTGACGATCGTCCTCCGTCCGAGCGGCCTGCTCGGGAGGCCGGAATGACGATCGAGACCGGAACGAGCGTGGAGGTCGGCGCGCGCAGCGGCGCGGCTGGCGGGGTCCCCGCGCGAGCGCGGCTGCGCGCCTACGTCCCGATCCTCGTCACCGCCGCACTGCTGGCGCTGGTGCCGCTGCGCTACCACGAGTCGGGATCGACGATGCGCGTGCTCACCGATGGAATGGTGTTCGCCGCGTACACCGTGGCGTTCAACGTCATCTTCGGGCTCACGGGGCAGCTGTTCCTCTGCACCGGCGCGCTGGCCGGCGCAGGAGGGTTCATGTCGGCGATCTTCGCCGACCGCGTCGGCCTGCCGGCAGTGGTGAGCATCGCTGTCGGCGTCGCCATGGCAGCGACCATCGGCGGCCTGCTCAGCTGGATCGCGGTCAAGCGGTCGCTGGGGACGATCTTCATCGGGATCCTGACGCTCGCCTTCTCGTTGTCGTTCGACAGCCTGATCCTCGGGCGCAGCGATCTGTTCGGTGGCGAAGCGGGACTGCGCGTCGAGGTGGGGAGCGACACGATCCTGCGCGACCGGTTGCCGCGGTACTTCGTCTTCCTCGGCCTGGTGGTCGCGTACCTCGTGATCTTCCGGCTGCTGCAGCGGTCAAGGACGGGCTGGGCGTTCCGTGCGCTGCGCGACGACATGGTCGCCGCCGAGCTGGCGGGTGTCGACGTGGCCCGCTATCGGGTGTACGCAGGTCTGCTCGGGTCGGCGATGCTCGGGCTCGCCGGCGCGCTGTACGCCTTGTCGGGGAGCGGCCTGATCGGACGCTCGACGTACGAGTTCGGGCGGGTCGACGTCGGCGTGATCGTCATGCTCGCGTTCGGCGGCATCGGGTCCCTGCTCGGTCCGGTCGTCGGCGCGGCCGCGTTCACGTGCGTCGACGAGTTCCTCAGCGACTACCGCGAGATGCGGTTGATGATCTACGGGTTGGTCATCATCGTCCTGTTCCTCGGCTTCCGGCGCGGCGTGGTGCCGACGGTCAACGGCTGGCTGCGCCGGGGCGCGCCGCGGCCGTCCGCGGTGGACGTGCCGGAGAGCCGGCCGCAGTAACGTCCGCGGTTCGATGGCCTTCCCGTCCGATCTCGAAATTGCCCAGGCCGCCGAGCTGAAGCCGCTGCAGGACATCGCCGGCGAGATGGGCCTCGGCCCGCATCTCCTCGAGCCGCACGGCGACTCGGTGGCGAAGATCAAGCTCGAGGCGATCGACGAGCTCGCCGACGCGCCGCGGGCGAAGTACGTCGTCGTGTCGGCGATCACGCCGACGCCGCTCGGCGAGGGGAAGACGACGACCACCGTCGGGTTGGGTCAGGGCTTCCGCCACATCGGCAAGCGCGCCGTCGTCGCCATCCGCCAGCCGTCGATGGGTCCGACGTTCGGCATCAAGGGCGGCGCGGCGGGGGGCGGATACAGCCAGGTCGTCCCGATGGAGCTGCTCAACCTGCACCTCACGGGCGACTTCCATGCGGTGACCGCAGCCCACAACCTGCTCTCGGCGATCCTCGACAACCACATCCACCAGGGCAACGCGCTCGGGCTCGACCTGCACAACATCACGTGGCGGCGTGTGCTCGACGTCAACGACCGCGCGCTGCGGAACATCGTCGTCGGCCTCGGCAGCAAGGAGGACGGCACGACCCGCCAGTCCGGCTTCGACATCACCGCCGCCTCGGAGGTCATGGCCGTGCTCGCCCTGGCCACGTCGCTGCCCAACCTGCGGGCACGACTCGGGCGGATCGCCGTCGGCTACACGAAGGCCGGTGACCCGGTGACGGCGGAGGACCTGCAGGGCGCAGGCGCCATGGCGGCGATCCTGCACGACGCGGTGAAGCCGAACCTGCTGCAGACGCTGGAGCACACGCCGGTGCTCGTGCACGCCGGGCCGTTCGGCAACATCGCGCACGGCAACTCATCCGTGCTGGCGGACCTGATCGGCATCCACTGCGGCGATTTCCTGATCACCGAGGCGGGCTTCGGCGCGGACATGGGCGCAGAGCGGTTCTTCAACATCAAATGCCGCACGTCGGGCCTCGTGCCCGACGCCGCGGTCGTCGTCGCCACGGTCCGGGCGCTGAAGGCCCACAGTGGCGCGCACCGGATCGTCGCCGGGCAGCCGTTGCCGCCGGCACTGCTCGCCGAGAACCCGGACGAGGTCCACGCCGGCGGCGCGAACTTGCGCAAGCAGGTCGAGAACATCCGCCTGCACGGCGTGACCCCGGTCGTGGCGATCAACGCGTTCCCCGACGACCACCCTTCGGAGTGGCAGGCGATCGCCGACATCGCGGACGAGCTCGGCGTGCGCGTGGCCCGCTGCCACCACTTCACCGAGGGCGGCCGGGGCGCAGCGGAGCTGGCGGAGGCTGTCACCGAGGCTGCCGCCGAACCGAGTGCGTTCCGGCTGCTGTATCCCGATGCGGCGAGCCTGCGGGACAAGATCGCCACCGTCGCCACCCAGGTGTACGGGGCGGACGATGTGTTGTACCTGCCCGTCGCTGCGCGCCAGCTCGACAACTACGAGCGCAACGGATTCGGTGAGCTTCCGGTGTGCATCGCCAAGACACACCTGTCCATCTCGTCCGATCCCGCGCTGAAGGGCGCGCCGACCGGGTGGACGCTGCCCGTGCGGGAGGTCCGCGCGTCCGTGGGGGCCGGCTTCATCTACCCGATCTGCGGCGAGATGCGGACCATGCCCGGGCTCGGCACACACCCTGCGGCGTTCTCGATCGACATCGACGACGAGGGCGCGATCGTGGGTCTGTCCTGAGGGGCGGCGCCTGATGGAGCGGACGATCGCTCCACCGCACCCTGCGCCTCGGCGCCCCCGGCTGGTGCTGCCAGCGGGCGCGTGCGATGCGCACTGCCACATCTTCGGGCCCGCCGACCGGTTCCCGTTCGCCGCCGACCGCGCCTACACCCCGCCGGACGCCGGAATCGACGACTTCGCGCGTCTGCAGTCCCGGCTCGGCCTCTCGTCCGCGGTGTTCGTGCAAGCGAGCTGTCACGGCACGGACAACGCCGCGCTGCTCGACGCGCTGCGCCGCGGTGGCGGGCGGTACGCCGGGGTGGCGATGATCGACGAGACGTTCTCTCAGGCGGCCATCCAGGACTTGCACGACGCCGGCGTGCGCGGGACACGGGTCAACTTCGTCGCCCACCTGGGCGGCGCTCCCGACGTCGGCCACGTGTGGCGGCTGGTCGACCGGATCGCACAGTTCGGCTGGCACCTCGTGCTGCACTTCGACGCGCGCGACCTGGCGACGTACGCGCCGCTGCTCGACCGGCTTCCCGTCCCCTACGTGATCGACCACATGGCCAGGGTCGACGCGGCGCAGGGAGTGGATCAGGAGCCGTTCCGCGTGCTCCTCGACCTGCTCTCCGATCCCCGCTGCTGGGTGAAGATCTCCGGCGCCGAACGGCTGACGGCGGACGGGCGGCCGCCCTACGACGACGTCGTGCCGTTCGCCCGGGCCGTCATCGCTGCCGCGCCGGACCGGGTGCTGTGGGGCACCGACTGGCCGCACCCGAACGTCCGCCACATGCCGGACGACGGCGACCTCGTCGACCTCCTCGCCGACTTCGCCCCCTCCGAGTCGTTACGCCGCACGATCCTCGTCGACAACCCCCGCCACCTCTACCCCCTGGCTTGAAACGGGCCGTGCTGGCCGCGTGGCACCATTCGGTTCTCGTAGATCATCTGGAGGTGCGTGATGAGCGATGTCGCACGGGTCACCGAGATCTCGGCCCGCTCGGCCACTGGTTTCGATGACGCAGTGAAGGTCGGGGTCGCGCGAGCGTCGGAAACGTTGCGCAACGTGACGTCGGCGTGGGTCAAGGAGCAGCAGGTCCGAGTGGAAGGCGGCCAGGTCGTCGAGTACCAGGTCAACCTGCTCGTCACCTTCGTCCTCGAGTGAGCAGGAGACCGCGCCGCACCGGCTACAGCTGACGGACGTCGCCGGCACCATCGATGTCGACGTCGGTGACGGGGTCACCCACGTACGCCACGTTGCCCGAACCGCTGATGCTCACGTGGAGCTGGTCGGTCGCGTTCACGATTGCGTCGCCGCTGCCCGAGATGGATACCGAGGCGATGGCGACGGCCAGGTCCTCACCGTCGAAGTCACCACTGCCGGAGATCGACAGCTCGAGCTGGTCGCACTCGCCGCCAACGTCGAACGTCCCGGTGCCCGACAGATCGACGGTGAAGCTCTCGCACGCGAGGTTCGGGACAACGACCTCGCCGATCCCCGACACAGAGACACCCTCCACGACGGCGGCGCCGACGGTGTAGGTGATCGGCCTCGTGGGCGACATCGCCTCCTGCGCGCCGAGCTCGAGAGTTGAACCGCGGACCTCGCTCGTCAGTAGCGGCAAGAGGTTGTCCTCCGCTTCTATCGTCAACGACTCGGTTCCTCCGACGTCGATCACCAGCTCGCCGATGCCCTCGAGCGCAACCTCGTCGAACCCGCTCACGGAGCGTTCGTCGCTCGCCAGCGTTCCCGACCCCCGGACGGTGTCGGGGTCGTCGTCACATGCCACCAGCAGCACCGCGACGAGCGCAAGAGCCGCCGCCGACCGGGACCTCTGCTGTCGCCGTCTCACCGTGTCTCCACCTCGATGCCGGTCCTTCCTCCAACGCAGCGTGTCAGCGTCGATCAGCCGCGTCTGGTGAGTGCGATGATGCACCTGTGAGCCATCTCGATCCACCGTTCCGAGCCGACCATGTCGGCAGCCTGCTGCGGCCGCCGGAGGTGCACGCGGCGCGGCAGCGCGCCGCCGCCGGCGAGATCAGCGCCGCCGAGCTGCGTTCCGTCGAGGACGCCGCCATCGCCTCTGCCGTCCGTTCGCTGGAGGGCGTCGGCATGCACAGCATCACCGACGGCGAGTTCCGCCGGGGATGGTTCCACCTCGACTTCCTGCAGCAACTCGCCGGCGTCGCGGTGACGGGCAGCATCGCGGCGAGCTCGGACGCGGCACAGACCGTCCACCTCACGCCGCCGAAGCTGTCCGTCGTCGGCCGGCTCGGCCACCCACGGGACATCCAGGTGGACGACTTCCGCTATCTCGCCTCGCTCACCTCCGAGACCCCGAAGGTGTGCATCCCGTCACCGACGATGGTCCACTTCCGCGGCGGCCGGGCCGCGATCGACATCGACGCCTATCCCGACCTCGAGCAGTTCTTTGCCGACCTGGCCGCGGTCTACCGCGCCGAGATCGACGCGTTGTACGCCGCGGGCTGCCGGTACCTCCAGCTCGACGACACGAACCTCGCCTACCTCTGCGACCCGGTCATGCGCGAGGGCGCCGTCGAGCGCGGCGACGATCCTGACGAGCTCCCCTACGCGTACGCCGAGCTGATCAACGCCGCCCTGGACGACCGAGCGCACGACATGACCGTCGCGATCCATCTCTGCCGCGGCAACTACCGCAGCACCTGGTTCGCCGAAGGTGGCTACGAGCCGGTGGCCGAGGTCCTGTTCAACGAGTTGCAGGTCGACGCGTACTTCCTCGAGTACGACGACGAGCGCTCCGGCGACTTCGCCCCGCTGCGCCATGTGCCGGACGGCAAGACCGTCGTGCTCGGCCTCGTCACGAGCAAGCGTCCGGAGCTCGAGTCCTACGACGAGCTCGCCGCTCGTGTGGAGGAGGCGTCCGCGTACGTTCCGCTCCAGCAGCTCTGCCTCAGCCCGCAGTGCGGCTTCGCCAGCACCGTCGAGGGCAATGCGCTGACTGCCGACGAGCAGTGGGCGAAGCTCTCGCTGGTGGTCGACACAGCGGCCCGCATCTGGTCCTGACCGCAGGCGCGGCGCGCGCCGAGCGTCACGGACGAGCGCCGGGGATCAGCGGCAGCTCGATCTCGCCGGACTCGATCCGGCGCAGCGACTCGACCGTCGCCGATGTCAGCAGCGGTTCGATGCCGAGCTCGTCGAGCAGGTCCGCGGCAGCCTCCATCTCGTGGAGACGGCGTGCCGCGTGCGGGCCGGTGCCGGAGACGAGCCGCTGCAGGAACACCTCGTCGGCGGCGGCGAACTGGTCGACCAGGTTCCCCCACGTCTCCACGGCGAGGCCGGCGGCCGCGCTGGCCCGCATCGCCTCGATCAGGACCGCGGTCATGCCCTTGATCATCACGCTGCGCAACAGCTTGCGGGTCGCCGCCATCCCAGCCTCGTCACCGGCGAGCTCGACCGGCGTCCCGAGCGGCCGGAACAGCGCGGCGAACGCCTCCGCGCCGCTCCCCGAGACGAGGACCGGGGTGTGCAGCCCCTTCCCCGCCACGACGGCCATCAGCGCGACGTCGGCGAACGCCAGCCCGCGCGCCGCCGCGGTCGCCGCCAGCTGCTGCTTCAGGCTGCGCGCCGCGGTGGACAGGTCGGCGTACACCGCGGCGGCAGGGATGTCGTCGAGAGCCTGCGCCAACGCCTCCGGAGCATCGGCTGCGGCGGTCAGGCCGAGCACCACGTCGACGCCGGCGACGGCCGGGCGGGGTTCGCCGTGGCGGCACACGCCGGCGGGCGTCGGCACATCGGCGGGGTCGTAGCCGTGGACCTCGACGCCCGCCGCGGCGAGATCGGCGCCGAAGCGGGAACCGGCATCCCCCATGCCGAACAGCGCGAGACGCATCAGCCCGGCGGTCCGTCGCCGTGTTCGAGGTACTCGACGCCGAGCGTCTCGAGTGTCTGGCGCAAACCGTAGATGTCGAGTCCGAGCTCGCCGCCCTGGAGGCGGACCCGGGTCGCCGCTTCCTTCTCCTGGCGCCGGCGCGCCGCGTCGAGCGTCTCACCGGCGTCCAGGCGGGGCACGATGACCACACCGTCGTCGTCGCCGCAGACGACGTCGCCGGGATGCACGATCTGGCCCCCGAGGACGACGGGGACGTTCACCGATCCGAGCGTCGCCTTGACCGTGCCCTCGCACGACACGTGGCGCGACCACACCGGGAAGCCCATCGCCCGCAGGTCCGCGGTGTCCCGCACGCCGGCGTCGATCACCAGGCCACGCACACCGCGCGCCATCACGGACGTGGCGAGCAGCTCACCGAACATCCCGTGCGACGACGGCGCCGTGGTCGTCACGACGAGTACGTCACCCGGCTCGCAGACCTCGACCGCTGCGTGGATCATCAGGTTGTCACCGGCGTGGCAGGACACCGTGACGGCGCAGCCGCCGATCGACACGCCCTGCTGGATCGGACGCAGCTCCGGCCCGGCGAACCCGCGCCGGCCCATCGCCTCGTGCACCGTGGCGGTCCCCATCGTGGCCAGGGCGTCGACGACTTCCGCCTGTGCCCGCTCGATCTTCCGCACGACGACGGGACGTGCATTCATCGGGGCACCCTTCGGGTGCTGGAGTGACCGAGTCGCCACTGCGTGGCGATTACCGAACGTGCTTGCTGGACCTCGCTTCGCTCGGTCATCGATCCGCTCCCTCTGGTGTCGGCTGGAGGCGGGGGAACACCCGCCGGGCGTTCGTCTCGTAGATCTTGGTCCGCTCCTCGGAGCCCAGCGCGGCGGCGTCGACGTAGCGGCGGGTGTCGTCGTAGTGATGCCCGGTCAGCGGGTCGATGCCGCGCACGGCGCCGACCATCTCGGAGGCGAACAGGATGTTGTCGGCCGGGATCACACGCACGAGGCAGTCGATGCCGGCTTGGTGGTACACGCAGGTGTCGAAGAAGACGTTGCGCAGCACGAGCTCCTCGAGCGGTGCCTTGCCCATGTCCTGGGCGATGCCCCGGAACCGGCCCCAGTGGTACGGCACCGCTCCCCCGCCATGGGGGATGATCAGCCGCAGCTGGGGGAAGTCGGCCAACACGTCGGAGGTGACGAGCTGCATGAACGCCGTCGTGTCGGCACCGAGGTAGTGGGACGCAGTGGTGTGGAAGTGCGGGTTGCACGACGCCGAGACGTGGATCATCGCCGGCACGTCCAACTCGCACAGCGCCTCGTACAGCGGGTACCAGGAGCGCTCGAACAACGGCGGCCCGTTCCACACGCCGCCCGAGGGATCCGGGTTCAGGTTGCAGCCGACGAAGCCCATCTCCTCGACGCACCGGCGCAACTCGCCGACGGCGGCGTCGATCGGCGCCCCCGGCGACTGCGGGAGCTGGCACACCGGCGCGAAGTTCGCCGGGTACAGATCGCAGACGCGCCGGATCAACTCGTTGCAGTGCTCGGCCCAGAACGTGGAGGTGTGGATGTTGCCGACGTGGTGGCCCATCCAGCTGGCGCGGGGGGAGAAGAGGGTCAGGTCGGTGCCCCGCTCGCGCTGGAACGCGAGCTGGTTCCCTTCGAGGCTGTCACGGATCTCGTCGTCGCTGATCGACAGCGCGCCTTTCGTACCGACGTGATGCGGGTCGGCGCGCACCGCGGCCAGCTGCGCGTCCCGGTAGTCGCCGAGCTGAGCCGGCGCGGTCGTGTAGTGACCGTGACAGTCGATGATCACGGAACCGTCAGCGTACGCTGCCCGCATGGGGAGCTCCCCGCTGCGCACGCAGGTTGGGATCGTCGGCGCCGGCCCGGCGGGCCTGGTGCTGTCCCACCTGCTGGCGGCGCGAGGCGTCGACTGCGTCGTGCTCGAGGCGCGCAGCCGGGACTACGTCGAGCACCGCGTCCGCGCCGGCGTCCTCGAGCACCCGACGGTCGAGCTGCTCCGCGAGCTGGGCGTCGCCGAGCGCCTCGACCGAGAGGCGATGGTCCACGACGGCGTGGAGCTGGCCTTCGACGGGCAGCGGCGGCGGATCGACTTCCGTGCCCTCACCGGCAAGGCGATCACGGTCTACGGGCAGCAGGAGGTCGTCAAGGACCTGATCGCCGCCCGCCTCGCCGCCGGTGGGGAGATCCGCTTCGAGGTTGAGGACGTCAGCGTGCACGACCTCCGGTCCGACCGTCCGACGATCCGCTTCACCGACGGCGGGAGGCAGCAGGAGCTGGTGTGCGACGTGATCGCCGGCTGCGACGGCTTCCATGGCATCTGCCGTCCGTCGATCCCGGACGGCGTGCTGCAGCTGTACGAGCGCGAGTACCCGTTCGCCTGGCTCGGGATCCTGGCGCAGGCGCCGCCGACGACCGACGAGTTGATCTACAGCGGCCACGACCGCGGCTTCGCCCTGTACAGCATGCGCTCACCGTCGATCACCCGCCTCTACCTCCAGGTCGCGCCGGACGAGGACATCGCCGAGTGGCCGGACGACCGGATCTGGCACGAGCTCGCCACCCGTCTGCCGACCGACGCCGGCTTCGATCTCGTCGACGGACCCGTCCTGGAGAAGGGCGTCACCGCGATGCGCAGCTTCGTCGTCGCGCCGATGCGGCACGGACGGCTGTTCCTCGCCGGCGACGCGGCGCACATCGTGCCCCCGACCGGCGCGAAGGGCATGAACCTGGCGATCCACGATGTGTGGGTGCTGGCGGACGCACTCGAGCACCTGCTGCGCAAGGGCGACGAGGAACCGCTCGCCCGGTACTCCGCTGCCTGCCTGCAACGCGTCTGGCGGGTGCAGCACTTCTCGTGGTGGATGACGTCGATGCTGCACCGCTTCGACGTGCACGACGAGTTCCAGCGCCGGCTGCAGATCTCGGAGTTGTCCTTCGTGACGAGCTCCGTCGCCGCATCCACCGCATTGGCCGAGAACTACGTCGGCCTGCCGTACCGCCTGCCGGAAGGGGATCGCTGATGTCGATGACCACCGTCCACGGCTATGCCGCACCGCCGCCTGGCGTGCACCCGCCGCTCGACAGCCCCGGGTACCGGAGCACCGCGCTCCGGGCGCCGGCGCGCCAGCCCGTCGTCGTGCCGCCGGGGCTGACCGAGGTGACCGGGCCGCTGTTCGGCGCCGAGCGGGTCGGGCCGCTCGACCACGACCTGACCCGCCAGCACGCCGGAGAGCCGGTCGGCCAACGGATCATCGTGCACGGCCGGGTGCTCGACGGTGACGGCCGGTCGGTGCGCGACACGCTGGTGGAGATCTGGCAGGCCAACGCGTCGGGACGGTACCGCCACGAGCGGGACGACTGGCCTGGATCGCTCGACCCGAACTTCTCCGGCGCGGGTCGCACCGCGACCGACGACGACGGCTACTACCGGTTCGTCACCATCCACCCCGGCGCCTATCCGTGGAAGAACCACCAGAACGCCTGGCGGCCGGCGCACATCCACTTCTCCCTCTTCGGCCGGTCGTTCTCGCAGCGACTCGTGACGCAGATGTACTTCCCCGGGGATCCGCTGTTCTTCCAGGACCCGATCCTCAACTCGATCCCCGACCCGGCGGCGCGCGAACGGCTCATCTCCCGGTACGACCACGACCACACCGAACCGGAGTGGGCGCTCGCGTTCTCTTTCGACATCGTCCTGCGCGGCCGGACTGCGACGCCGTTCGAGGCGGAGGATCACGATGGCTGACCGGCTCGGCCTGACGTCGTCGCAGACCGTCGGCCCGTTCTTCCACATCGAGTTGCCGTGGCCCGACGGCGCGGACGTCGTGCCCGAGGGCACCACGGGCGCGTTCTGGATCCGTGGTCGCGTGATCGACGGCGCCGGTGACCCGATCCCCGACGCGCTCGTGGAGACGTGGCAAGCCGATGTCGACGGGGGCTTCGAGCATCCCGACGACCAACGACCCCGCGGCGAGCGCACCGCAGGCTTCCGGGGGTTCGGCCGCTGCCCGACGGACGACGCGGGACGGTGGGCGGTGCGCACCCTGAAACCCGGTGTCGTGCCCTCCGCGGACGGATCGCCACAGGCGCCGCACCTCGCCGTATCCGTGTTCGCCCGGGGGCTGCTCGACCGGGTCGTGACGCGCCTCTACTTCGGCGACGAGACCGAGGCCAACGCCGCCGACCCGTTGCTGCGCGGCCTGTCGGATGCGGAGCGGGAGACGCTGATCGCGGCGCCAACCGACGATGGCTACGAGTTCGACGTGCACCTCCAGGGAGCGGATGAGACCGTCTTCCTCGCCGTCTGACGCGGTGGAAGAGGCGGGCGCTCCGGAGCAGGGGCTGTTCGATCCGGTCCTCGCCCATGGACCGGTCTTCGGGACGACGACGAGTCCGGCTTGGCTGCAGGCGATGCTCGACGCGGAGGCGGCCCTCGCGCTCGCGCTCGCCGACGTGGGTGCCATCCCGGTCGCGGCGGCCGAGGAGGTGGCCGCGCTTTGCGACGCGACGCGGTTCGACGCCGCGCTGATCGGCAGCCGCGCCGTCGACGGGGGCAACCCGGTGATCCCGCTCGTCGCCGCGTTGCGTGCGGGAGTGCGCGCCGAGGCGGCCGAGTTCGTGCACTGGGGCGCGACGAGCCAGGACATCCTCGACACGGCAGCGGTGCTCGTGGCTCAGCGGAGCATCGCCATGATCCTCGGCGACCTCGACGAGGCGGCGGACATCGTCGCCGAACTGGCGCGGGCGCATCGGGAGACGCCGATGGCGGGGCGGACGCTGCTCCAGCAGGCGGTCCCGACGACGTTCGGGCTCGTCGCGGCCGGGTGGCTCACCGGGCTCGACTCGGCCGCCGACCGCCTCCGCCATGTGCGCGACGTGCGCCTCGCCGCCCAGCTCGGCGGAGCGGCGGGCACGCTGGAGTCGTTCGGCGCCGCCGGAGAGCAGGTCGT
>DASZOG010000145.1:0-2629 GCA_035550895.1 Acidimicrobiales bacterium | reverse complement strand
CGGGCTCGATGCCCGCCGGCAAGTTGGGGACGGGCGCGATGCCGTAGACGTAGAGCACGTGGTCACCGATCGCGCCGTCGTTGCCGGCCAGCCCACCGACCGCCTCGACGCCGTCGAGCCGCGACAGGTACTCCCCGACCGCACGGACACTCTCGGGGCCCAGCGCCGCGCTCACCGTCGCATGCCACGGTGCCCCGTACCGGATCGGCTCAGCGGTCAGGTGGCGGAGGCTGGAGACGACGGAGACCGAGGCCACTGCGGCGCCGACGGCGAGCGCCATGCCGAGGACGACGCCGAGGACCTGCGCGCGCTGGCGCCGCGAACGAGGCGCCGCCCAGGACAACCCGGCCATGCCGGACGCCGACGGGACGGCAGGGACGGTGGCCCGCCGGCCGACGAACCGGTCGCCGGTCTGGGCCCCGCCTGCCAGGGCTGTCACGCCGAGCCCGACTCCGAACACCAGCACGGTGACGCCGGCCACGACGGCCGTCGCCAGGAGCGGGTCGAGGCCGATCGCCGACGAGCCGAGCATCTGGCGGGCCACGCCGACCGGGCCGCGGCTCCGGCCGAGCGCCCCCACGATCGTCGTACCGCCGATCGCGACCGCCGCTGACACCGTCCAGCGCGGCACGGCAGAGCGGACGATCATCCCGCTGCTGGCACCGATGGCGCGCAGCGCCGGCATGTCGTCGACCTCCCGCCGTGCCTGGCGGGCGAGCATCTGCCCGACGAAGACCACGACCGCGATGGCAGACAGTGCCGCCGCGATCCATGTCGCCCGGGATTCGTACGCGACGGCATCGGACAGCGCCGCCATCTCACCCTCGATCATGTTCTCGGTAGAGAGGTATCCGAGCGCACCTGGTTCTGCGGCACGCAGGATCGCCGCCACGTCCGCACCGGGACGGGCGTCGACGATGACGCCGTTCTGGTACCGCGCGAAGTCGGCCGGTCGCACCGCCCGGGCCCACTCGGGGCTGAGGAACAGCATCGACTCGTTCACCGAGAGAGCGTCGTTGCCCTCGACAGCCGCCGTGAGGTCGGTGGGCGAACGGAGCACGCCGACGATCTCGACAGGTGTCGGCGTTCCGGCTGGTTCACCACCGAGGCCCTCGTCGGAGCTGTACTCCGCCCACGTGATGGGCGCGATCTCGAAGCGGTCACCGACGCCGAGTCCGTGCTGGCGGACGAAGCCCTCGTTCACGTTGACCTCGGTCGCCGAACCTTCGGCTGCATGGCGACCGGCGACGACATCCAGCTCGCCGTAGACGCTGATCTCGTCGATCGCCACCCACGCGAACGCCTCGGTCCACTCCTTCGCCGGCGGGTGGACGAACACGGGTGTGGGAGCGGCGCGTCCTACCGCCACGACGTCGGGCCGGGCGCGCAGCGACGCGACCTCGCGCTGCGGGTCGTACCGGGTGCACGCTGCCGCGTCCCGCTCCTGCTCGCCGATCTCCGGCGGGCAGTAGACGGCCATGCCGTCCGGAGCGTCGACGCGGTCGACGTACGTCTCGACCGCCGAGCCGGTGTCCTCGGCGATCATCGCCAGCGCGAGCACCAGCCCGCCGCCGAGCGCCGCCACGACGCCGCAACCGATCGCTGCCGGCCATCTCCGCCTGAGGAGCACCCGCGACCGCATCCGCACCGCGTCGCTCGCCACCGGGAGAGCGTACGCAGCCGTGCAGGCGACCGGCAGTGCGCTGCCACGCCAGCGGGCGGTGTGGCTGTCCCCACCCTCCGGCCGCGGCCGGCACCCTTGCCGCGCCCGTGGCCGTGGGGTCAGATGGCGCGGTGCAAGCGGGGACGTTGAACGTCTTCCTGGCGGACGACAGCGTGCTCATCCGCGAGGGGGTCCGGGCGATGCTGTCGCGCGAGGCGGACCTCGCCATCGTCGGCATGGCGGAGGACTACGACGGCCTCGTCCAGGGCGCCGAGGACGCGGCGCCGCACGTCATCGTCTCCGACATCCGCATGCCGCCGAACTTCCAGCAGGAGGGGATCGACGCCTGCCAGGCGATCCGCAAGCGCCATCCGGGCACCGGCATCGTGATCCTCTCCCAGTACGACGATCCCGACTACGCGATCACGCTGCTCTCGGAAGGCGCGGCCGGCTACGCCTACCTGCTCAAGGACCGCGTCGCCGAGGGCGACCAGCTCGCCCGGGCGATCCGCGAGGTGGCGACCGGGGGCTCGATGCTCGACCCCGCTATCGTCTCCGCCCTCGTGCGCCCCGTCCAGCGGAGCGGCGACCTCTCGGCGGAGGACGACGAATTGCTCTCGATGGTGGCGGCAGGACGACCGATCAAGGCCATCGCCGCGGCGCGGGGGACGACACCAGCCGCGATCAGCGAGGCCGTCGAGCGGCTCTTCGTGCGCCTCGCCGAGGCGGTCTCCACGGGAGACGACCTCGCGTTGCGCCGTCTGCGCCGGCTGCACGATGCGATCGTCGAGCGCGAGGAGCAGGGGGAGACGCTCAGCCGCCTGCTCCCCGGAGGCGTTGCCGAGAGGCTGCTTCGGGAAGGCCGGGGCATCGGTGAGACCGAGCGGCTCGAGGTCACGGTGCTCATGTCCGACATCCGTGGCTACTCGGCGATCGCCGAGCGGGCCGATCCATCACAGCTCGCCG
>DASZOG010000144.1:0-4238 GCA_035550895.1 Acidimicrobiales bacterium | reverse complement strand
CGGGCAAACGCCTCGATCGCGGCGCGGAGCGGGGCCGCTCGCAGGCCGATTGCGGTCTCGTGCGCTTGTCCAAGTGCCGTCGCGACCTCGTCCCGCGAACCGCCACCGGCGACGATCGCGGCGGCAAGGCGCAGGCGGCATTCGGCAGCCTCGTAGACGACGCCCTGCTTCTCGTACGCGTCGGCAGCCCGCGCCCACGCAGCTGGATCGGTTCGTCCCTCCAGTCGTGTTCGCTCCGCCGCTGCCCGCCACAGCAACGCGCGCAGGCTGGGCGGCCATTCCTCGGGCTCCCCGGCGGCACGTTCGATGCGGTCGAGGATGTCGGCCAGGCGGCGGCCGTTCGCTCGCGCCAGCTCGAGCTCGTCTTCCGAGCCCGCCGCGGTCGCTGCGACGGATGCGTCAGCCTCGCTGGCCAGTCCAGCGACGAGCAGCCACCACAACGGTGCGTCGTGCTCGGGGTTGATCGTCGTCGCGAGCGCCTCGGCGATCGACTCGCGGACGGCGCCGCGGTCTTCACGCGCACGTGCGACAACGACGGCCGTGCGAAGGACCCAGATCCGGTCGATGACGGCGTCGCCCGGCCGGATGGCGTCGGCCGCCGCCTGCACGATCTCAGCAGCGCGATCGACCTCCCCACGCATCGCGAGGATCTCCGCCATTCCCTGCTGGAACCACGGCGCCGCGCGGGTGTCGGTCGTCTCGGCGAGCTGTGCCTCGCACAGCCGGAGCGCCTCGTCCCAGCGTCCCAGATCGGCATAGGAGTCCACGACGTTGGTGAGGACGTACGGGGCGTAGCGCCGCGTGCCGCCCGTCGCCGCCTGGCGATCCAGCTCGTCGCCGGCCAGCTCCACGGCCTCGTCGTAGCGGCCGGCGAGGAACAGCGTGTAGCCCAGCTGGCTCACCGCGATGGCGCTCTGCGGATCGGCCGCGTCAATAAATCGGTCTCGGGCTTCCCGCAGATTCAGGATCGCAGCTTCGAACTGGCCGCTGGTGGCCAGGGCCGCCCCGATGCCGAGGAGGGCATTGGCGTAGATGGCCTGGTCGCCTGCCGCCTGGGCGGCCTCGAGCGTGGTCGGCGCCGTTTGCACGATTTCGTCGTAGGCGCCGAGCGCCCACAACATGCTCGCGCGCGTCGTCAGCAGCCGGGCACGCTCAACCGGATCGGCTCCCGGCGGGATCCGGCGGAGCGCCTCGTCGATCGCGCGCTTCGCCCCGACCGCGTCACCGAGCTCCGTCCGGTACCAGGCGAGCCGATCGATCCGTTCGGCCCACGTGGCGGCGCTGGCCTGCCCGACGCCATCCCCGTCGAGCGCGATGGCCCGTTCGGTGAGCGCCACGGCTCGCCGGGGGTTGCCGGTGCCTGCGGCCGCCGCAGCGGCGGCATCGAGGAGGGAGGCTCGGTCCATTCCGGTTTCGTCCTCCGCGCCCTGCACGCGGTCCGACAGCCTGATCGCTCGTTCGTAGTGGTCGAGCGCCTCGTCGTGCGCGTACATTCGCGACGCCGCCTCGGCCGCCCGCACGGACGCGACGAGCGCTCGCCGGTCGTCGTGCGCCCCGTTCCAGTGGTATGCCAGCTTGGCCGCCGCGCGAGCGTCCGCAACCGGGAGACCGGCCTCATCGTCGAGCGTCTCCGCAACGAGGCGGTGCAGGGAGGCCCGCTCGGTCGGAAGCAGGTCGTCGTATGCGACCTCGCGGACGAGCGCGTGCCGGAATGCGTAGCTCGGCGGTCCTTCGCCCTCGACCGGCACGAGGATGTGGCCGTCGACTGCCGGTCGGATGGCGGAGACCAGCTCATCATCGGGCACCTGCGCGAGTTCGGTGAGCAGGGCATGCTCCGCCCGCCGTCCGACAACAGCCGCAATCCGGACGACGCGCTGGGTCGCTTCGGGAAGGGCGGTCAACCGGACCTCGATCACGTCCTGGATCGTCGGTGGGACTCCGGGCCGACCCAGATCCGGTCCGCCGGCCATCAGCTCCTCGACGAAGAACGGGTTGCCATCGGATCGCTCGACGATCTGGTCGACGAGGCGGCCCGACGGAACCGCGCCGAGGATGCCGGCGATCTGCTCCTGCACGGCCGCCGGCGCCAGGCGAGGCAGGTCGATCCGTTCGACGGACGGGAGCCGCTCGAGCAACGCGAGCGTCGGAAGCAGCGGGTGGCGCCGGCCCAGGTCGTCCGATCGGAAGGTCCCAACGAGCGCAACACGCGTGCCGGGGAGCCGGCGGACGATCGACAGGAGCAACGAACGCGACGACGGATCGGCCCATTGCAGGTCCTCGATGACGAGCAGCACGGGCGTCTCCGACGAAACGCGAGCGAGCAGCCCATGGACGCTCCCGAACAGGCGCGCACGGGCCTCGGCACCTTCCTCGAGCGGTCCTCGTTCGAGGCTTCGACGATCCGCAGCCTCGGGGACCAGCCACGCAACGTCGTCGCTGCCGCTCCCAGCCGCCTCGAGAAATCGCTCACGACCGATTGCCTGGAGCAAGCCCTGGAATGCCTCAGCGAACGGCCCGTACGGGAGCTCACTGTCGCTGAGTCCGGTCGAACCGCCGAGCAGGACGAGCACGCCTTGCTCGCGTGCCAACGCGGCGATCTCCGTCACCAGGCGGGTCTTGCCGACCCCGGCCTCGCCCGCGACCAGCACGATGGACGACGACCCGGCGATGGCCCGCTCGAGCGCCGTTCGCAATCGATCGATCTCGACCTGGCGCCCGGCAAGCGTCGGGCTGACGACACGCGTCGACATCGACGGCATCATCGGCCCTGATCCCGCGTGGGGCAATGCTCGAGCGTTCGAGTCGCAGGTTCAGCGGTGGCCGAAGCGGGTCATCAGGCGACGCACGGTGAGCGCCTCGCGCCGGCGCGCCCGGTGGTTGGCCACGAGCCCCGGCTCGTCGTCGCTGACGGGCAGCGCATCCGGCCGCCGGTGCAGCGCGCGCCATGCTTCCTCCGTATCCTGACGATCCGCGTCGCCGGACAGCGCCTGCATCGCCATGAAGCGTCCCAATCCGTTCATGTCCCTGTCCTTCCGTTCGCGAGCCACTCGTGATGACGTGGCACACGATCCGGCTAAGGCACGACGGAGCACATCGGGAGAACGCTTATTCCGCGGCGATGGATGGCGTATTTCGCGGAGCAACGCCTCGGCTGCCCGATCGCACAGGGCGCTACACTCGATGCGTCGTCGTTCCGCAGGAGGCACGCCGTGCCGAAGAGCTACGTTCGACTGACCCAGCCTCTCGTCCGCGACTCGAAGGGCGGCCCGCTCCGTCCGGCGAGCTGGGACGAGGCCCTCGACCGGACGGTTGCCGGTTTCCAGGCGGCGCGCGCCTCCTGGGGACCCACGACGTTCGGGACCTTCAGCTGTTCGAAGGCGACCAACGAGGTCAACTTCGCGGCCCAGAAGTTCAGCAGGACCGTGCTGGGCAGCAACAACATCGACAGCTGCAACCGGACCTGACACGCCCCAAGCGTCGCCGGTCTGGCGACCGTGTTCGGTGCCGGTGGCGGCACAAGTTCATACCGTGAGGCCGAAGAGACGGACCTGATCGTCCTGTGGGGCTCGAACGCCCGCGAGACGCATCCGATCTTCTTCCATCACCTGCTGCGCGGCGTGCGCAACGGCGCGCGCCTGTTCGCGGTCGACCCGCGGCGGACGTCGTCGGCTCAGTGGGCCGACACCTGGCTGGGGCTGGATGTCGGGAGCGACATCGCCCTCGCCAATGCCGTGGGACGCGAGATCATCGCGGCGGGCCTGCAGCACCGCGAGTTCATCGAACGGGCGACCGACCACTTCGAGGCGTACAAGGCCGCCGTCGAGCCCTACACGCTGGACTATGCCGAGCGCGAGACCGGTGTCCCTGCCGACGCGATCCGCGAGCTGGCGCACGCCTTCGCCAAGGCGGACCGGGCGATGATCTGCTGGACGCTGGGCATCACCGAGCACCACAACGCGGTCGACAACGTGCTCGCCCTGATCAACCTCGCCCTGCTGACCGGGCACGTCGGCCGGTACGGCAGCGGGATCAACCCGCTGCGCGGCCAGAACAACGTGCAGGGCGGTGGCGACATGGGCGCCCTGCCGAACCGCCTCCCGGGGTTCCAGGACGTCGAGGACGACGCCGCCCGCGCCACGTTCGAGGCGGCGTGGGGCACCACGATCCCGTCCACCAACGGCTGGCACCTGACGCAGATGTTCGAAGCCATGGAGCACGGTGCGCTGCGCGGGTTGTTC
>DASZOG010000143.1:0-5174 GCA_035550895.1 Acidimicrobiales bacterium | reverse complement strand
GAGCGGACGGCGCGGTCAGCGACTGCGGCATCGGCCTCACCGCCGTCGGCGCGCCACACTTCTGCGCCCCGGACGCCGAGGCCGCTCTCACCGGCCAGCAACCGACGGAGGAGAGCCTCGCCGCGGCCGCGCAGGCGGCAGCCGACGCGACGAGCCCGCAGGCCGACCAGCGCGGCCCGGTCGACTACAAGCGCCATCTCGCCCGCGAGCTCACGCTGCGCGCCCTGCGCCGCAGCGTCGCCAGGGCGCAGGGACAGGAGAGCTGAGCATGCAGGTCACGATGACGATCAACGGCGAAGAGGTCTCGCGCGACGTCGAGCCCCGCCTGCTGCTGATCCACTACATCCGCGACCACGCCGGGTTGACCGGCACGCACTGGGGGTGCGACACGTCGAACTGCGGTGCGTGCGTGGTGTGGATGGACGGCACTCCGGTGAAGAGCTGCACCGTCCTGGCCGCGATGGCCGCCGGGCGGGAGGTGCGCACCGTCGAGGGAATGGCCCACAACGGCGAGCTCGACCCGGTGCAGGAGGGGTTCATGCGCGAGCACGGCCTGCAGTGCGGCTTCTGCACGCCGGGGATGATGCTCACCGCCCGCTGGCTGCTCGACCGCAACCCGGACCCGAGCGAGACCGACATCCGCGAAGCGATCAGCGGCCAGATCTGCCGCTGCACCGGCTACGAGAACATCGTGCGCGCGGTCCGCTGGGCCGCCGCCCACCCGGCGCCGGCCGAGGAAGGAGCGCCAGCATGAGCGAGCGAAGCGAGCTCCATATCACGGTGCATTGTCCGTCGCGCAGCGGCGGACGGCTCACTGGTGCACCATCCCCGGCAGGTCTTGGACCGCGACGTCACCCAAGGATGGTGGACCAGTGAGTGCTGTCACCGACGAGCCCAAGCTCAGCCCCGCCGGCAACCCGATCGGCTTCGGGCGGATGCTCCGCAAGGAGGACGCCCGGTTCCTGCGCGGCAGGGGGAACTACCTCGACGACGTGCAGCTCCCCGGCATGCTGCACAGCGCGATCCTGCGCAGCCCGTACGCCCACGCCCGGATCGTCTCCATCGACACGAGCGCGGCCGAGGCCCACCCGAAGGTCAAGGCTGTCATCACCGGCGCCACGCTCGAAGGACTGAAGCTGGCGTGGATGCCGACGCTGTCGCACGACGTCCAGGCCGTGCTGGCCACGGACAAGGTCCGCTTCCAGGGCCAGGAGGTCGCCTTCGTCATCGCCGAGGACCGGTACGCGGCGCGCGACGCCCTGGAGCTGATCGACGTCGAGTACGAGCCGCTGCCGCCGGTGATCGACGCCCGCCGCGCGCTCGAGCCGGGCGCGGCGGTGATCCGCGACGACATCGAGGGCAAGACCGACAACCACATCTTCGACTGGGAATCGGGCGACAAGGCGCTGTGCGACGAGGTCTTCGCCAAGGCCGACGTGGTCGTCGCGCAGGACATGCTCTACCCGCGCGTCCACCCGGCGCCGATGGAGACATGCGGCAGCATTGCCTCCCTCGACACCGTGACCGGCAAGCTCACGGTCTGGAGCACGAACCAGGCCCCTCACGCACATCGCACCGTCTACGCGCTCGTCGCCGGGCTCCCCGAGCACAAGATCCAGATCATCTCGCCGGACATCGGCGGCGGATTCGGGGGGAAGGTCGGCATCTACCCCGGCTACGTGCTCGTCGTCGTCGGCACGATCGTCACCGGCAAGCCGGTGAAGTGGGTCGAGGACCGCAGCGAGAACCTGATGTCGACCGCGTTCGCTCGCGACTACCACATGCACGGCGAGATCGCCGCCACCCGTGACGGCAAGATCCTCGGGCTACGCGTCGACGTGATCGCCGACCATGGCGCGTTCAACGGCACCGCGCAGCCGACGAAGTTCCCGGCCGGGTTCTTCCACATCTTCACCGGCAGCTACGACCTCGAAGCGGCGCACTGCAAGGTGACGGGGGTGTACACGAACAAGGCGCCGGGCGGCGTGGCTTACGCCTGCTCGTTCCGCGTCACCGAGGCGGCGTACCTCGTCGAGCGGATGGTCGACTGCCTCGCCGACGAGCTCGACGCCGACCCGGCGGAGCTGCGCCTGAAGAACCTGCTCCGCCCCGAGCAGTTCCCGTACATGTCGAAGACCGGATGGGAGTACGACTCCGGCGACTATCCGCGGGCGATGCGTCTGGCGATGGAGATGGCCGGCTACGAGGAGCTGCGCAAGGAACAGGCGGAGAAGCGGGCGAAGGGCGAGCTGATGGGCATCGGCATCTCCTTCTTCACCGAGGGCGTCGGCGCCGGACCGCGCAAACACATGGACATCCTCGGCCTCGGGATGGCCGACGGCTGCGAGCTGCGCGTCCACCCGACCGGCAAGGGCGTGCTCCGGCTCTCCGTCCAGTCGCAGGGCCAGGGCCACGAGACGACGTTCGCCCAGATCGTGTCGCACGAGCTCGGCCTGCCGCCGGAGGACATCGAGGTGATCCACGGCGACACCGACAACACGCCGTTCGGGCTCGGGACGTACGGATCGCGCTCGACCCCCGTGTCGGGCGCTGCAGCGGCGGTGGTGGCCCGGCGCATCCGGGACAAGGCCCGGATCATCGCCGCCGCTGCACTCGAGTGCTCGCCTGAGGACCTCGAGTGGGAGCAGGGCCGGTGGTTCGTCAAGGGCGACCCCGAGCAGGGCAAGACGATCCAGGAGATCGCCTTCCTCGCCCACGGGAACCTCGAGCTGCCCGACGGCGTGGAGGGCCACCTCGACGCGTCGGCGGTGTACAACCCGCCGAACCTGACCTATCCGTTCGGCGCCTACATCTGCGTCGTCGACGTCGACCCGGGGACCGGCCAGGTGAAGGTGCGCCGGTTCATCGCCGTCGACGACTGCGGGCCGCGGATCAACCCGATGATCGTCGAGGGCCAGATCCACGGCGGGCTCGCCGACGGCATCGGCATGGCGCTGATGGAGGCGATCGCGTTCGACGAGGACGGCAACTGCCTCGGCGGCTCGTTCATGGACTACCTGCTGCCGACGTCGCTGGAGTGCCCGACGTGGGAGGTCGGGAACACGGTCACGCCGTCGCCGCACCACCCGCTGGGGTGCAAGGGCGTCGGCGAGTCGGCGACAGTCGGGTCGCCGGCCGCCGTCGTCAACGCCGTGCTCGATGCGATCGGCGTCCGCCACGCCGACATGCCGCTCACGCCGGCGCAAGTGTGGCGGACGATCCAGGGCAGCCCGTTCCGCACGGACCTGGCCATCACCTGACGGCCGGTCGTGGTCGGATCGTGTGAGGATCGGCCCGTGAGCGGACGCACGCCCGGGTACACATCCGGACATACATGAACGACGTCGTCCAGCAGCGGGCCGCATCGCTGCGGCGGGATCGAGTGCCGTTCGTGCACGCCCGCGTCGTGCTGGCCGAGCGGCCGACGTCGGCGAAGCCGGGCGACGAGGCGCTCGTGCTGCCCGACGGCACGTTGGAGGGCTTCGTCGGAGGCACGTGCGCGGAGTCGACGGTGCGCGCGCAGGCGCTCACGCTGCTCGACTCCGGCGAGTCGCTCGTGCTGCGGATCACGCCCGAGGAGGAGGCCGCCCAGCCGGGGAAGATCACGGTCCACAACCCGTGCCTGTCCGGTGGAACGCTGGAGTTGTTCCTCGAGCCGGTCGTGCCGGCGCCGCTCGTCGTCGTCCACGGCGACACGCCGATCGGGCGCGCCGTCGGCCGCTTGACGGAGGAGCTCGGGTGGTCGGTGGCGGCCGCCGACTCGGCCGATCTGGACGCCGCCGCGGCCGTCGTCGTCGCTTCGCACGGTCGAGACGAGGAGCAGGCCTTGCGCGCCGCGCTGCGGGCCGGCGTGCCGTACGTCGGACTCGTCGCCAGCCGCAAGCGGGGCGAGGCGGTCCTCGCCACGCTCGACCTGTGCGCGTCGACGACGTCGCGCGTGCGCACGCCGGCGGGCCTCGACCTGGGGGCGCGCACGCCGCAGGAGGTGGCGCTGACGATCCTCGCAGAGATCCTCGCCAGCCGGCCGCGCCCGACGGGCCGTCCTCTCGAGTCGGAGTCCGCGGTGGAGCAGGCGGTCGATCCGGTGTGCGGGATGACCGTGGCCGCGGTCGAGTCGTCGCTGCATCTCGACCACGAGGGCCAGCGGGTCTGGTTCTGCGGCACCGGCTGCCTGCGCGCGTTCGCCGCCGACCCGGCGTCGTACTCGTGACGCACGTCGCCGACATGGCGCAGCTCGTCCCCGACGTCGACGCGCTGCGCCGGCGCCTCGACGAGCACGGGTACCTCGCCGACGACGGGTTGTCCACGGCGCTGTTCTGCGCGGTGCGCCTGCCGCAGCCCTTGTTGCTCGAAGGTGAGGCCGGTGTCGGGAAGACCGAGGCCGCCAAGGCGCTGGCCGAGGTGCTCGGCACACCGCTCGCCCGGCTGCAGTGCTACGAGGGCATCGACGCCGCCGAGGCACTGTACGAGTGGGACTACGCCCGCCAGCTGCTCGCCATCCGCGTCGCCGAGTCGGGCGGGCGGGAGGTCGCCGAGGCGGACCTCTTCGACCGCCGGTTCCTCGTCGCCCGCCCGCTGTTGCAGGCCGTGGAGCACGCCGGCCCATGGCCGATGGTGCTCCTCGTCGACGAGGTCGACCGCGCCGACGACGAGTTCGAGGCGTTCCTCTTCGAGCTGCTCGCCGAATCGGCGGTGACCGTCCCCGAGCTGGGAACGATCCACGCGACGCACCCGCCGATCGTCGTCCTCACCTCGAACCGCACGCGGGACCTGCACGACGCGCTCAAGCGGCGCTGCCTGTATCACTGGATCGACTACCCGTCCGTCGAGCGCACGGCGGACATCATCCGCCGCCGGGTGCCAGCGGCGACCGCGTCATTGGCGACGCAGGTCGCCGCAGCGGTGGCCCGTGTGCGGACGCTCGACGTGCAGAAGCCGCCCGGCATCGCCGAGGCGATCGACTGGGTGGCGGCGGTACGGCTGCTCGGGCTCGACGCCCTCGACGCCGGTGCGGTCGAACGGACGCTCGGCAGTGTCCTCAAGTACCGCGAGGACCACACCGTCGCGACCGAGCGCGGCCTGGCCTGGATCGCCGGTGCCTGACCCCGGGTCCAGCCCCAACCCGCTGCCCCACCCCGGGGCTTCTGACGCGGTTTGGGCACATGACATGCGCC
>DASZOG010000142.1:0-11129 GCA_035550895.1 Acidimicrobiales bacterium | reverse complement strand
CCGGTGCCGTGCCGCCGGAGACCGGGGCCGAGTCGCGCACCACGCCGTTCCGGCCCTCGCCGCTCGGGTGGGTGGCCCGGGGCGTCGTCTGGGCCGCGGTCGCCTACCTCGTCCTCCTCTGGCCGCTGAGCCGCGAGGGCTTCGAGATGATCTCGCTGACGGACGCGGCGATCTACGCGATCATCGGACTGTCCTTGAACGTCCTGCTCGGCTACGTCGGCCAGATCTCCCTCGGTCACCAGGCGTTCGTCGGCATCGGGGCTTTCACCTCGGCGTACGTGGTCACGCAGCAGGGCCAGTCGTTCTGGGTGGGCGTCGTCGCCGGAGCGATCGTGGGCGCCCTCCAGGCGCTCGTGCTCGGTGCGGTGTCCCTCCGCGTGCGCGGCCTCTACTTCGCGCTCGTGACGCTGTCGTACGGCCTGGTGGCCGAGCAGAACATCTTCCAGATCGAGGAGCTGACCGGAGGCGGGCAGGGCCAGGAGGCACCGAAGCCGGACGGCTTCGCGAGCGACTGGCGCTACTACTACCTGTGCCTGGCCTTCCTCGCGCTGGTGCTGTGGCTCGACTGGCGGCTGATGCGGACGAAGGGCGGGCGCGCGCTGCTCGCCCTCCGCGAGAACCCCCGGGTGGCCTCCACGTTCGGCGTCAACGTGCGCATCCTGACGCTGTTCGCGTTCGTCGTGTCGGGCGCCTTCGCGGGACTCGCCGGCGCCCTGTATGCGCACAACCACGAGTTCGTCTCGCCGGAGACGTGGAACTTCCAGCTCGCGCTCGTGTTCGTGATCATGACGGTCGTCGGTGGCCTGCGCAGCCGGGCAGGAGTGATCATCGGCTCCGCGTTCTTCGCCCTGATGCCATACCTGATCGACAAGATCCCCGGGCTCGACTCGTTCCTCGAGAACAGACTCCCGGGCGACATGACGCCGGAGATCTTCCCGTACGTGCTCGGCCCGCTGCTCCTGCTGCTGACGCTCATCGCTTACCCGGGTGGGATCGGGCAGCAGATCCGGCCGCTCCAAGGCTGGCTGCGCGGCCGACGCTTCGACCCTCATGATCGCGGCCTGAAGGAGGTGCAGATCACCGATGTCCGTGCTTGAGGCGCGGCACGTATCGATCCGCTTCGGCGGTGTGCGGGCGGCGAACGACGTCAGCATCCAGGTCGGCGAGTACGAGATCGTCGGTGTGATCGGACCGAACGGCGCCGGCAAGACGACGCTGTTCAACCTCATCACCGGCTTCTACTCGCCAGACCGGGGCAGCGTCGTGTTCAAGGGCCACGACGTCACCCGCATGCCTGTCCAGGAGCGGACGGCGATGGGCCTTGGGCGCACGTTCCAGAACGTCGGCCTCGTCAAGGGGTCCACCGTGCGCGACAACCTCCTGTCGGCGCAGCACCTCGAGGCGGAGTACGCCACGGTGTCGGGCATGGCGGGGACACCACACACCTTCCGCGCCGAGCGGGTGCTGTCGCAACGCGCGCGGGCGATCGCTGACCTGTTCGGCCTGAGCGACCTGCTCGACACGCAGGTCGCCGGCCTGCCGTACGGCACGCTGAAGCGGCTCGAGATCGCCACGGTCCTCGCCACCGACCCTGACGTCCTCCTACTCGACGAGCCCACGTCGGGCATGGGTCCGGAGGAGGCGCACGAGCTCGGCGACATGCTCCTCGGGCTGCGCCGGGACTTCGGCGTGTCGATCGCGATGATCGAACACCACGTGCCGCTCGTCGTGCGCATCTGCGACTACGTCTACTGCCTGAACTTCGGGGAGATGCTCGCGGAAGGCACGCCCGACGCCGTCCGCCACCACCCGCAGGTCGTCGCCGCGTACCTCGGCGAGGACGTCGAGGACCCGACGGTCCAGGCGGTGAGCGCCCAGCTCGACGCCCTGGTGGAGACGTAGGGCTGCGGCGATGGCGTTGCTCGAGGTGGAAGGGCTCCGGGTGGGCTACGGCTTCCCGGTGCTGATGGGCATCGACTTCGCCGTCGAGGAGGGCGAGACGGCGGTGCTGTTCGGCCTCAACGGCGCGGGCAAGACGACGACGGTGAGCACCGTCGCCGGACTGCTCAAGCCCGACGCCGGCGCGATCCGCTTCGACGGCGTCGACATCGCCGGCAAATCGCCCGCAGCGCTGGTCGGGATGGGCGTGTCCCTCGTGCCGGAGGGCCGACGCGTCTTCCACGACATGACCGTCGACGTGAACCTGCGCCTCGGCGGCTGGGTCCACCGCCAGGACAGCGGGGCGATGGAGGCGACGCGCGAGCTCGTCTTCGAGTACTTCCCGCGCCTGAAGGAACGCACCGACCAGATCGCGGGAACGCTGTCCGGCGGTGAGCAGCAGATGCTCGCCATCGGGCGGGCGCTGATGTCGAAGCCGCGGCTGCTGCTGATCGACGAAGCTTCGCTCGGTCTCAGCCCGTCGCTGGCCAAGATCGTGTTCCAGGTCGTGAAGCGGATCAACGAGGACGGCGTGACGGTGATCATCGTCGAGCAGAACGTGGGCGTGCTGCCGTACGCAGACCGCGTGTTCATCATGGAGAAGGGCACCCTCATCTACAGCGGCGCGGGCGAGGAGATCCAGCAGGCGAACCTGCGGGAGACGTACCTCGGCGCCGGGAAGGAGTGACGCGATGTCACGCTGGTGGACCAAGCTCGGTGGCGTCCTGGGCATCATCTACTGCCTGGTCGGGTTGTTCTTCGTGTTCCTCGGGTGGAACGGTGCGGCGACGTACGACCGGATCTCCGAGCAGTTCCCGTACCTCATCTCCGGGGGCATCGCCGGGCTGTGCTTGGTGGTGATCGGCGCGGCATTGATCGTGACGGACCGCAACCGGGCCGACCGTGTCGCGTTGCAGGCGTCGATCGCCGAGCTGCGTGACGCGCTCGACCGGGCCACCGGTGGCGCTGGCGGCGACGCAGGGGTGCTGCCTCCGCCGGCTGCCGCGCCTGCGGCCGCGTCCGGCGCGTCATCGTCTGTTCCGCCGATGGACGTCGTGGTGGCCGGCGAGGACTCGTTCCACCGCGTCGACTGCCGGCTGGTGGAGGGCCGCGACGACCTGGCGCGGGTGACGCGCGCTGTGGCAGCCGGGCGGGGCCTGACGCCGTGTCGGGTCTGCAGTCCGATGTCGGCCTAGGAGCTGGACCAACTCAAGCGGCGGGGAGCTCGAACGCGACACGGCCGCCAGGGGGCTGCTCGATCCAGATCCGGCCACCGTGCGCCTCGATCAGGCCGCGCGCGATCGCCAGCCCGAGCCCGGCGCCACCGGTCGACCGGTTCCGGCTCGGATCCGCCCGGGCGAATCGGTCGAAGGCGTGGTCGGCGAACTCGGCCGGGAACCCCGGTCCCTCGTCGACGACCCTGACCAGCGCCCCTTCCTCGCCGCGGACGACGACTCGGATCTCGGAGCCGGGTGGTGCGTGGCGGATCGCGTTGTCGAGCAGATTCCGGATCACCCGGCCGAGGGCGCTCGGGTTACCGGACACATGGACCCGTTCGCTCGCGTCGAGGCGGAGCGTCAGTCCTCTCGCCGCAGCCACCGGGGCGAGGGCGTCCACCGCTTCGTCGGCGACCTCGGTCAGGTCGGTCGTGTGCGCGTGGACGTCGAGGCGACCGGCCTCGATGCTGGCGAGCAGGAACAGGTCGTCGACCAAAGCGGACAGCGCCTCGACGTCGCGCTGCATCGAGCGCAGGTAGCGCTCTGGTTCCGGAGCGACGCCGTCGGCGAGCGCCTCGACCGCGGCGCGCAGCGCGCTCAACGGGGTGCGCAGGTCGTGGCCGACACTCGACAGCATCGCCGTCCGCTCGGCCTCGTAGCCCGCCCGCTCGCGTTCGAGGGTGTCGAGGCGGGCGGTCAGCTCGTCGATGGCGCGGGCGACGTGGCCCAGCTCGTCGGCGCGGTCGACGGCGGTGCGGACGGATCGGTCGCCGGCCTCGATCGCGCGCACCGCTGCTTCGAGGCTGCGCACGTCCCGCCCGAGCGGGGACGAGGCAGTCAGGACGAGCAGCGTGGCGAACACCGCTGTCACAGCCAGAGCTCCGACGACGGCCGGCAACTCGCCGGGCTCGAGGACCATCAGCCGGGCCAGCACGACCGCTGCCGCCGCGCCGAGCACGAGCGAGGCAAGCGTCACCGCGAGGACCTGGTTGCGCAGCGACGGGACACGCCGAGTGAGCGTTCGCAGCCCGAGCCCGGCGCCGATCGCGGCCACGGCCAGCCCAACGAAGGCGAGGATCGACGCCACCGGCTTGTCGGCCAGCGCCGAAAACCACGACGTCTCGGCGAGCACCGCCGAGCGGACCGCGCTCACGGCTCGAACCGGTAGCCGACGCCCCAGGTCGTCGTGATCCACCGCGGGCGGTCCGGATCGGTCTCCAGCTTCTGGCGCAACCGCCCCACGTGGACGGTGACCGTCGCCGGGTCCTGGTACTCCGGCGCGGAATCCCACACCTGGGCGAGGAGCTGGCGGCGGGAGAAGACCTGGCGCGGCGACGCAGCCAGCGTGTACAGCAGATCGAACTCCTTCGGCGTCAGCGCGACGGGACGGCCGTCAACGGTGACCTCCCGGCTTCCTGGGTCGACGCGCAGGCGGCCGTGGTCGAGGACCGCAGCGACGGGGCCGGTGGCCGGCGTGGCGCGGCGGAGGACGGTGCGGACACGTGCGGCGAGCTCGCGCGGAGAGAAGGGCTTGACGACGTAGTCGTCGGCGCCGAGCTCCAGCCCGAGAACGCGATCGGCTTCGTCGGTCCGGGCGGTGAGCAGGATCACCGGCACCGTGCCGTCGGCGCGCAGCCAGCGGAGGATCGCCAGGCCGTCGGTGCCCGGGAGCATGATGTCGAGGACGACGAGGTCCGGCCGGTGAGCCGCGAGCCAGGAGAGGGCGGACGGACCGTCCGCAGCTTCGTGGACGTGCATGCCGTCGAGCGACAGGTAGCGGGCGACGACCTCGCGCACCATCGGTTCGTCGTCCACGACGAGCACGCTCGAGGAGGGCTCCACCATCGTCCAGCGTACGGGTCGCTTTCGGGATGGACGAGAACGCCAGGCGCGAGTTTCGACAAGTTTTCGCCCCTCGTGCGGACAGCGTGAGATCCGTTGGCCAGGATGGAACCGTGGCTGACCCGGACGCGGACGCGGTTCCCTCCCCGCAGCCGCCGGTGTGGGCTGCGGCCATGGCCGGTTCGCTCGGCGCCGCGGCGGCGTTGGCCGTCAGCGAGCTCGTCACGGGGATGCGCGACAGCGGACCGTCGCTCGTGTCCGCCGTGGGAACGGAGTTCATCGACCGGTTCGCCGCGTCGCTGAAGTCGCTCGCCGTCTCGCTCTTCGGGACGAACGACAAGGTCGCGCTCGTCGTCGGGATCGTCA
Organism: Acidimicrobiales bacterium; assembly: GCA_035550895.1. Taxonomy (GTDB): domain Bacteria; phylum Actinomycetota; class Acidimicrobiia; order Acidimicrobiales; family Ilumatobacteraceae; genus DASZOG01. The sequence goes on along the minus strand of DASZOG010000142.1, from coordinate 5,766 downwards.
TCGTCTCCCTGCTGCTCGGCGGCCTGTTCGGGATGGTGGCGCGAACCCGGTTCTGGCTCGGCGCGGCGGGATTCGGCGCGTTCGGCGCGGTCGGCCTGTGGGCCTACCTCCGCCATCCCGCCGGGGACACCGTCACCGGCCTCCTGGCGGCGGGGCTCGCCGTCGCCGCCGGGATCGGCACGCTCGCGCTCCTCCTCCGCCTGAGCCGTAGCGAAGGGGTGAGTTCACAGGCGGCCGCGGTCATGGGGATGCCATCGCGGCGTGCGTTCCTCACCGCCTCGGCGACGCTCGGCGTGGGGGCGGCAGTGACGGCCGCGCTCGGTCGCCGGGCGCGCGGCGCGAATGCGTCGGCGGCGCGCGAGGCGGTGGTCCTCCCCACGGCGGCGCGGGCGGTCGCGTCGCCACGGCCGGAGCTGGCGATTCCCGGCCTTTCGCCGTACATCACGCCGAACGAGGACTTCTACCGGATCGACACGGCGCTGACCGTCCCGCAGGTCGACCTCGACAGTTGGCGGCTCGACGTGCGGGGCATGGTCGAGCGGCCGTTCTCGGTCAGCTTCGACGACCTGCTCGCGATGGACGGCGTCGAGGAGACCGTCACGCTCCAGTGCGTGTCGAACGAGGTCGGCGGTGACCTCGTCGGCAACGCCGCCTGGCAGGGCGTCCCGCTGGTCGATCTGCTCGAACGGGCGGGTGTCGAAGCCGGGGCGAGCCAGGTCGTCGGGCGCTCGGTCGACCGGTGGACCGCCGGCTTCCCGACCGAGCTCGCCGGCGATGGCCGGGTGGCGATCGTCGCGTACGCGATGAACGGCGAGCCGCTCCCGTTGCGCCACGGGTTCCCGGCCCGCCTCGTGGTCTCCGGGTTGTACGGCTACGTCTCGGCCACGAAGTGGCTGCGCGAGATCGAGCTCACGACGTGGGACGGGTTCGACGGCTACTGGGTCCCGCGGGGATGGGCCAAGGAGGGACCGATCAAGACGGCGTCGCGCATCGACGTCCCTCGCTCCGGCGCGACCGTCGAGGCCGGTGGGGTCGCGGTCGCCGGGGTCGCCTGGGCGCCGACTCGCGGCATCTCCGCCGTCGAGGTGCAGGTCGACGACGGCGCGTGGGAAACCTGCCGGCTGGCAGACGTCGCCAGCGAACACACGTGGGTGCAGTGGGTCCTCGACTGGGATGCGACGCCCGGCGACCACGTTCTCCGGGTCCGCGCCACCGACGCGACCGGCACCGTGCAGACCTCGGACATGCGCCCTCCGCAGCCCGACGGCGCGACCGGCTGGCACGCCCGCCGCGTGCGCGTGGAAACCGCGTCATAGGCACTCGCGAACAGACACCTCGCAAACAGAAAGGAACCACCGATGCACCGTTCCCGCACCGCGCTTGCCGCGCTCGCGCTCGCCGGCGGCACGCTCGTCCTCGTGGCCTGTGGAGACGACGACGACACCGACGTCCCGGCGACCGAGGCGCCCGCCGAGGAAGAGATGACGGACACGACGGCGATGACCGAGGACACGGCGATGACCGAGGACACGATGATGGAGGACGAGGAGATGACCGACACCACCGCTCCCTAGAAGTGAACGCGGTCCTCGCCGAGGGCGGTGTCGAGGGCGGCGAGCTGGCGCCGGGGTGGCCAGCCGGCCGGGTCGAACAGCGCTTGGACGGCGATGCCGTCGGCGAGCGCGATCAGCCGCTCGGCCGTCGCCACCTGCTCGCCGTCCGGCGCCCCACCGGACTCGAGGACCATCGCGGCGACGTGATCGCGGAACTCGCGGTAGGCGTCCCGCTGCGCCGCGGCGAGCTTGGCGTCGCCGCTGGCCTGTAGGCAGCAGGCGAGCGTGACGAGCCAGTGCCGGCGCCGCTCCTCGTCGACCGGCAACGCACCCTCGAGCGACGCCCGGAGCCGTTCCGCCGGCGACGTCGTCGCGCCTGGCGGCCGGCGTGACCGCCGGCGGGACAGCGACTCCTGGAACGTTGTCAGCAGCAGTTCGCGCTTGTCGGCGAAGTAGTGCATCACTGCACCGGTCGTCCACCCGGCCTCGGCGGCGACCTCCCGCATCGTCGCCGCCTCGATACCGGCGCGGGCGATCAGGCGGGAGGCGGCGTCGGTGATCTCGGACCGGCGCTGCGCGGCGTCGACGACCTTCGGCATGTTGACGCCAATATATAACAGTTGTTACAAATAGAGGATGGTCCACGTTCCGACCCGTGGTGACGCCCCCGTCCGCCTCGGCCCCGCGGTGCGCACCGTGCCCGACTACGGGCCGCGCAAGATGCGTCGCGAGCCGTACACCGACCCGATGCAGTTCGAGCTCGAACGCCAGCGGGTGCTGAACACGACCTGGCTGCTCGCCGGCCGCTCGAGCCAGATCGCCGCACCTGGCGACTGGATCAGCTTCGAGAGCCACGGCGAGACCGTCGTCGTCACCCGCCAGCGCGACGGGGGCCTGGCGGCGTTCCACAACGTGTGCCAGCACCGCGGCGTCTCGTTCGTCACCGAGTGGCAGGGATGTGGGGCGCGGCGCTTCACCTGCCCGTACCACGGCTGGGTCTACGACACCACCGGCAAGCTCGTCGGCGTCCCCGAGAAGCAGGACTTCGCTCCCGAGCATCTCGCCGACGTCCGCGCCCCGGCAGTCGCCGCCGACGAGTGGGGGGGCTGGGTGTGGGTCAACCTCGCCGGCCCGGACATGGTCCCGCCGCTGCGGCAGTGGATCGGCGACGACATCCTCACCGATCTCGGCCGCTACCGGATGGAGGACATGGTCCTGCTCGACGTGCTGGAGTGGGACGTCCCGGTCAGCTACAAGGCGATCGTCGACGGGTTCAACGAGATCTACCACACCGCCGCGCTGCACCATGTCGCCCCGGAGTGGACCAAGTCGGCCCGCGACACCTCGTTCCACATCGTCAACGACCACAACTACATGTGCTTCGTGCCGCGGTACCAGCACCGCGACCAGCTCGCCGAGGATTGGGACCACCACCGATGGGCGATCTGCCACTACGTCGTGTTCCCGAACACGGTGTTCAACTGCAACCCGGAGCACATCCAGGTGTTCAACCCGATCCCGATCGAGGTCGACCGCACCCGCTTCCTGTGCTGGGAGATCGTCTACCCCGGCGACGAAAGCGATCCCGGTTACGCCGAGTACCGCGCCCGGATGCAGGCGCACTGGGACCACCTGAAGGTCGTCGTCGGCGAGGACATCGGCATCTACGAGCAGCTGGCGCGGACGAAGCGGTCCAGCGCGTACCGGGAGAACATCCTCTCCGAACGGGAGTGCAAGATCGCCCACTACCACGAGACGATGGCCCGGATGATCAGCGAGTGAAGGGCAGCAGATGATGGGTGACCGTCTCGCCGGCCGCGTCGCAGTCGTGACCGGAGCGGCAAGTGGCATCGGAGAAGCGACGGCGCGGCGTTTCGTCGACGAAGGCGCGCGGGTGGTCGTCGCCGACGTCCAGGTCGACCGCGGGCAGGAAGTCGCCGATGCGCTCGGCGACGCGGCGTGGTTCGTGCGCTGCGACGTCACGAACGAGGACGACGTCGCCGCGGCGATCCGGCTGGCAGTCGACACCTGGGGCCAGCTCGACGTGATGATGAACAACGCCGGCATCGTCGGAGCCGTCGGCCCGATCGGGGAAACCGATGCGGCGGCCTGGCGGCAGACGATCGACGTCCTCCTGCACTCTGTTTTCTACGGCTGCAAGCACGCCGTGCAGGTCATGCTGCCGCAGGCGTCCGGCTCGATCATCAACACGTCCAGCATCGCCGGCGTGATCGGTGGCCTCGGGCCGCACGCCTACACGGCAGCGAAGACGGCGGTCATCGGCCTGACGAAGTCCGTCGCCGCCGAGGTCGGCACGCGTGGACTCCGCGTCAACGCCATCGCGCCGGGCACGATCCCGACCGCGCTGACCGCTGTCGTCGTCGCCGGTGATCCATCCGACCTGGCGGCGGTAGCTGCGCAGTCGAAGGAGCGGTACGGCGTCGCCAGCGACGCGATGGACATCGCCCACGCCGCGCTCTACCTCGCCAGCGACGAGGCGCGCTACGTCAACGGGCACACGCTCGTCGTCGATGCCGGCCGGAGCATCAACGGCGGCTCGCCACGCTTCGCCAGCGCGGCGCCGGAGATGGTCGGGATCGCCCGCACCGGCTCCGGCGCCTGAACCGGCGCTCAGCCAACCACGGCGAGGTCGGCCATCTTCCAGCGGAAGACGCGTTCCGCGTTCGCGTGGGAGATGGCCTCGATCTCGCCGGCCGTGCACCCGGCGGCGTCGAACACGGCCCACGCCGACTCCCGGCTCTCCGGCCACACCGTGTCGGTGTGCGGGTAGTCGCACTCCCACATGATCCGGTCGACGCCGATGTCGGCACGGTGCCCGAGACCGACCGGCTCCTCGATCATGCACAGGTACATGTTGCGGCGGAAGATCTCCGACGGCAGCACGTCGTCGAGCCCGCTGTAGTGCTTGTGCCGCTCCCACATCCGGTCAGCACGCTCGAGCGCGTTCGGTGCCCAACCGATGCCGCCCTCGGAGAAGACGAACGCCAGACCAGGGAACCGGCGGCAGACCGGGCTCATCATCAGGTTCACGGAGCTCTGGATCGAGCCGCACTGGAGCAGCGCGTAGCGCAGCAGGCTCGGCGCGTCGGGAGATGGGTCGGCCATCATCCCCGACGTCCCGATGTGCAGGCACAGCACCGTCTGCGTCTCTTCGCAGGCGCGCCACACGGGGTCCCAATGGTTGGACCAGAACGATGGCAGGCCGAGCGGCACGCCGTTCTCCGGGAACGACAGGGCCCGTGCGCCTCGGGCTGCGCAACGACGGATCTCGTCGGCGGCGAGCAGCGGGTCCCACAGCTGGCAGACGATCGTCGGCACGAACATGCCCGCGGGACCGGCAGGGCACCACTCCTCGAGGACGAAGTCGTTGTAGGCACGCACGCAGAGATCGGCGAGCGCCTTCTCGCGAAACGTGAGGAACAGGGTGCCGGAGAAGCGCGGCAGCGTCGGGAACAGCACGCTCGCGCCGATGCCGTCGGAGAGCATGTCCTCCGCTCGCGCGACAGGGTCGTAGCAACCGAGGCGCATGTCGGCGAAGCGGATCGGGTCCGGGTTGAGCTGATCCCTCGGCCGGCCGACGACGGCGTTGAGCCCCATCGTCGAACTCCGCTGGTCCTCGTACTGCCAGTACTCACGCCCGTCCGCCTCGACGACGTGCGGACCGAGCGCGCGGTAGCGCGCAGGGAGCCGGTCGGTCCACACCCGGGCGTGCTCGACGATGTGGTCGTCGACGCTGAACAGCCGCAGGGAGGATGCGCCGCTCATGACGTCGACAGCGCGGCGCCCCACGCCGCGGCGACCGGTCCGCGGAAGCCGATGTCGATCTGCTTGGTGTTCATCCGCACGTCCTGCCCGTCGCGCGTGCAGCGATGGACGTATCGGCCCCATCCCAGGATCGACTCGCCACCGGTGCCGGCGAGGTAGAGGAAGTACGACGCGAGCGTGACGTCCGTGGACGACGCGTCGGTGACGCGCACATTCGTGATGAAGTGGCGCCGGGTGCTCGGATCGTCGGTGAACACGGCGCGGTAGAACTCGACGATCGCGTCCCGGCCGGCGATCCGCCGAGCTCCAGCGGTCAGCACGGCATCGGGTGTGAACAGCCCGGACAGCGCGTCGAAGTCCTGCGCGTCGACTGCATCGGCGTACGCAGCGAGCAGGCTGCGTGCCGCCTCGATCATCTCGAGCCGCT
>DASZOG010000141.1:0-14510 GCA_035550895.1 Acidimicrobiales bacterium | reverse complement strand
GCAGGGCCTGCAGCCGGTCGCGGTCACGGTCGGCAAGGCCTTGCTGTTCCCGGGCGCGGTCGAGTCCTACGAGAACCCGGAGGGACTGTCGTCCGAGATCTGGTGGTCGGACAAGCACCCCACGACGTCGAGTCTGACCGGGCAGTCCGCCGCTGATCTCGCCCGCGCCTACGAGGAGTCGACGGGCCGGCAGTGGACGCAGCCGGTGGGCTACGTGCACTCGCTGTTCGAGGTGGCCATCGACTCGCTGATCCGGGCCGGCGGTGCCGAGGACAAGGTCGCGTTGCGCGACGCGATCGGGGAGACGAACCTGGACACGATCGCCGGGACCGTCAACTGGGGGAACTCTGTCGTGCCACATGTGACGAAGACCCCGCTCGTCGGCGGCCAGTGGGTCGCCGGGGAGACGTGGCCGGTCGAGTTCCGCATCGTGACCAACACCCAGCTCCCGGAGATCCCGGTCGACGGCCCCCTGGAACCCATGTCCTGACGGCGCGGCGCACCGGTTCCGGCGGTCGGCGGGGCCTTTCGCCCGCCTGTATCGCACCGAGTTCTTTCCCGGCCGCCGGTCTGGGCGCAGTCTTCGGCGGATTCCGGCTACTTCCGCGCCCAGAGTCACGAATCGTCCGCTGGCCGTGTCGCGTCAACGGTGAGCCAGTAGGCGAGGAGTCGGTCGGCGAGCTCGTCGGGGCGGCTGAGCGCGACGAGGTGGCCGCCGGGCATCTCGTCAGGAACGATTCCCAAGCGGTCGAGCGAGACGCGCCGCTGGAGCTCGACGGGGAAGAACCGGTCGTCGAGGGTGGCCAGGACGCGGGTCGGCACGTCGGGCCAGCGCGTGACGAGCGACGGCTGTTCGAACGGCATGCTGGACTGCTGCGGCTCGCCCAGTGCCATCGCTTGCGCGACGACCTCGTCCGGCACGTCGTGGAAGAACACGTCGCGCAGAGCCTCGCCGTCGTCGTCGGAGAACTGCCGGCCGTCTCGCGCCGCTTGCTCCTGGCGTGCCGCCTCGAAGCCGACGTTCGTCCACCACTCGCCCGGTGGTTCTCCGGGCAGCGGGACCATCGCGTTCACCAGGACGAGCAGCGCGACTGGCATCCGCTCGCAGACGAGTGGCGCGCTGAGTCCGGCCATCGATTGGGCGACGAGAACGCGGGGTTCGGCCCGCCCGGCGACCTCGGCGACCGTGCTGACGACGGTGTCGGCGTACTCGGACAACCCCGCCGCGTCGTCGGCGGCCGGGAGATCGACCGCCACTGCCTCGGCGCCCCGGGCGGCGAGCGAGGGGACGAGCCGGTGCCAGTACCACGCGTCACCGCCCGCTCCTGGAACGAGCACGAACAACGGCTCCACGCCAGTGCTGACGCCGCGCGAGCGCCCGACTCATCGCCGGGGGAGGCAACGTGTCGAAGAAGCGGTTGAAATCCAACCGCTTCTTCGACACATCGCGATCCCGCCGCCTGATACGTGCGCTCGACCCAGGAGATGCCCCGGTGAGCGAGAACTCGGGTCGTCAGCCGTGGAGGTCGGCCTCGATGCGGGCACGGGCAGCGAGGAGCGCATCGCCGAGGCGGGTCTCGGTGCCGGTGAAGCGGCTCGCGGGGACCGGGACGGTGACCGCGGTGAGGATCCCGAACGGGTTCGGGATCGCCGTGCCGACCGCACAGATGCCGGCGTCGTTCTCCTCGCGATCCCACGCCAAGCCGGATCTCCGGACCTCGGCGAGTTCGGTCAGCAGGTCCTCGACGGCGGTCAGCGTGTTCGGCGTGAGCCGGGGCAGACGCGAAGGGAGCAGCTTGCGCACCTCGTCGTCGCCGAGCTCGCCGAGGAGTGCCTTCCCGTTGGCGGTGGAGTGCAGGGCGAACGAGACGCCGATCGCTGAGACCGCCTGCAGGCGCTGCGGCCGCGCAACCTGGTCGATGAACGTCACGCGATCGCCGGACAGCACTGCCAGGTCGACGGTCTCGCCCAGTTCGTCCGAGAGGGCGAGGAGGTGCGGGTGGACGTTGGCGATCAGCCACTCGCGGCTGGCGCTCGCCAGCTGGAGCAGGCCCGGGCCGAGGCGGAACCCGCCGGACGCCGACACGGGCGCGGCGAGCCCTTCGTGCTCGAGCGCCTTCACCAGGCGGTGGACGGTCGAGCGGGGCAGCCCGACCGCAGTGGCGATCTCGGCCAACGAGCGGCCGCGCGGCGCCTGCCCGAGCTGGCGGAGGATGGCGGCAGCGCGCGCCACGACTTGCACGGTGTTCGCGTCCGCCACCCCGGCACCCGCCGACGCCGTGGCGCTTCTCGCCGTGGCGCCCTTCGCTGCTGCGTCCGCCGCGGTGCCGCTCTCCGCCGTGGTGCTGCCGGCCGCTCCGTCCGGCGCTGGGCGGCGCCTTGTCGGGCCGCTTCCCGGCGCACGTTCGCTGCGCTCGGTCACGTGTGTTCGGGGCCTGCGCCCCCGGGCCTTGCCGGCGGGCGGGCCGCACCCGGTCGCTCGCCCGGGTTGAGTTCGGTGTGGGCGGTCATCCGGCGGTGTAGCCGCCGTCGAGGTACACGACGCTGCCGGTCATGAAGTCGGAGGCGGAGCTGGCGAGGAGCAGCACGGCGCCGTGGAAGTCGGTCGGCTCGCCGAGCCGACCGAGCGGGATCCGGCGCAGCATGTTCTCGCGCACCGCCGGTCCGTTCCCCTCCTCGGCGTACATCCACGCCGTGAGGTCGGAGCGGAACACGGTCGGTGCCAGCGCGTTGACGTTGATCCCGTGTTGCCCCCACTCGACCGCGAGCGCCTTCGTCAGCAGGTCGACCGCAGCCTTCGACGGGCAGTACGCGGTGTAGTTCGCCAGCCCGAGCCGCCCGCGGGTGGACGACATGAGGATCACCTTGCCGCGCGTGCCTGCCGGGATCATCACCCGCCCAGCTGCGCGGCAGAGGAGCCACGATTGGCGCACGTTGGCGTCCATCACCGCATCCCAGTCGGCGACGTCCTGCTCGACGATCGGTGCCGGGGTGTTCGTGCCCGACCCGACGACGAGGATGTCCAGCCCTCCGCCCGCTTCGACCGCGGCGCCGACGATCGCGTCGACGTCGTCCTCCGTCGCCGGGCGCCTGGTGACCGTCGCCACCTTCCCGCCCGCCGCGGTGATCGCCGCCGCCACCGCGTCGAGCTTCTCGGCGTTCCCACCGGCGAGCGTCACGTGCGCCCCCGCGCCGGCCAGCGCGCGCGCCGCCTCCTGCCCGAACGCGCCCGTCGCGCCCGTGACGAGCGCCGACTTGCCAGCCAGGTCGAAGATGGCGGCCGGCGTCGGCAACGCGTCCACGCCATTCCCGATTCGCACGGGTGCTGCTCCCGCAGACGCCACCGCGGAGCTCCCTGGCGGTCGCGCGCCGGGGCTGAGCTCGCCCTGCTCGCTCATCGTGCGCCCTCGGGATAGGGCATCACGACGAGCATCGACACGACGTCGTTCGTTCGGTTCGTCACCGTGCGCGCCTCGCCAGGGGCGAGGTAGCAGGAGTCGAGTGCGCGCAGCGTCTCCTCGCCGTCTTCCGTCACGACGGTGACCTCGCCCCGGAGGACGACGTAGACCTTCTCCAAGGGCGTCGCCTCGTGGGTCGTGCCGCCCCCGGGGAGGAAGTGGGAGAGGCCGACCCAGAAGTGGGCAGCGTCGCTCGCGTCCCACCCCTGGAGGCGCAGCGCGGTGCAGTCGAAGTGGTTCGGCGGGTCATACTTCGAGACGTCGGCGAGGCGGTTGACTTTCATCGGGCCGACCCCTGCTCGATGCGGAACTCGCCGCTGGGGTCGAGCATCGCCACGAGGCGGACGATGCAGCCGTCGCCCTTCACCCACCGCCACGGGAAGGCGGCGAACGTGACCCGCTTCCCCGTGACGCGGTCGATGTCGCCGCCGACGTTCTCGAAGCCGACGATGCCGTGCGAGAGGATCGCCCGGTGGCACGGCTCCCACAGCGGGAAGTCGTCGAGCACGTCGCGGCCGGTCTCCTCCGTGTACTCCGCGCAGGCCCAGGGCAGGAGGCCGTGTGGCCACCCTGGGCCGTGGGGGGCGATCGCCGTGGCGAGCGGGTGGTCGAGGGCCTGGGTGTCGGTGCCGATCGCCTTCACCCCGCGCTCGACGAACCAGTCGCCGGCCTCCTTGTAGAACCCAGGCGAGTAGGCGTAGTAGCGGGCGTTGTCGCCGTAGTGCTGGTGCCAGCCGGTGTTGACGATGACGATGTCGCCGGGCTGGATCTCCGGCCGCGCCGCCTCGAGGTCGTCCGGGGTGACGACCTCCCACTTGTCCTTCGGGATCGAGACCACGACACCCGGCCCGAAGAAGCAGTGCAGTGGGATCTCGTCGAGGAACGGCGTGTCCTCGATGACGTGGGCCGGCACGTCGACGTGGGTCGTGGAGTGCATCACCGTCGTGATTCGTTGGGTCAGCACCCGCGACTTGGCGTGGTAGTGGACCCGCTCGATCCTCACGTCCTCGAAGTACGGCCAGTTGGCCACGCCGTGGCCCCACGGGATGCTCAGGTCGTAGAACTCGAGTCCCGTGTTGTCGGCCGGCCACACCCACTGCGCGGTGTCGGACACCTGACGCCCCCTTCCGGCGATGATCCACTGTGTAGATCAGCCTGTCCCGCGGCATGGTACGGCGGTCGGGAGAGGGCGTGCAACGGCCGCGTCGGCGCGGTCTGCGACCAACGTGTAACTCGGCGCGCCGAGAGCAGGCGAGGACGGGCGGAGTTTCGTCACGTGGCGATTCGGCCACGGCGCCGCATTGGGGAATCAGTCGTCGGCGTCGTCACCCTCGCCGTCGCTGTCGGCGTCGCTGCTCACCACCCGGAACTGTTCGTCGAGCTGCACGTCTACCTGCGTCCCGTTGTCGAGCGTGACCTCCACTTCGTAGTAGCTCTCCTCGTCGCCGACCTCGGTCTCGGTGACCCGGCCGCCGCCGGTCTCCGCCAGCGCCGCGGCGCCGGCCCGCTCCAGCTCCGTGCCGGTGATCGGCCGCTGCGTGTCGTCGTCGTCGCCGTCAGCGGCGATGGCGATGCCCGCGCCGGCGGCGGCGATGCCGAGCGCCGTCGCGGCCCCAGCGATGGCGAACTTGATGCTCCGTCTCATGTGTTGACGCTCCTGTCAGGTTCCCGGTGTGAACTCGATCAGCTCGGAGCGGCCTTCCGCTCCAGCGACCTTCTCCTCGAGGACGAGCCCGACGCCCTCGGCGTAGTACTTGTGCTCGATCACTTCCGGCTCGAGCGGGTTCCAGTCTTCCGTCACGACGACCGCATCGAACTCGCCGGACGGCACCGATGCCGTCGCGCCCGTGTCGATCACCTCGGCCATGTCCTCGGCCTCCCCGGCGTAGTACTCCTGCCGGTATGCATCGCCGACTGCCGGTGCGGCCGGCATGACGATCCCCGGCAGGGCGCCGTCGACTCCGGCCTCCCACGACCCGGCCGTCGAGGTGGGCTGACCGTCCTCGAAGTCCTGGGACGCCTCGCCGAGGTACCACACGTTTCCGTCGCGATCCTGGGCGAACCAGTCATAGGTGTCCTCGACCACCTCGCCGTCGACCGACACCGTGTCCCGCACGACGACCGCCGAGACGCCGAACACCTCGTTGCTCTCCGGGGTGACGACGACCTCGGTCCGTTCCGTCTCGCCGTCCTCGACCGCCTCGTACACCCAGCGGGCGCCGGGGAGGAGCGGGAGATACGGATTGTCGATCCTCTCGACGAAGTCGGCGGGGCTCACGCCCACCTCGTACCGGCCGCCGTCGCCCGGGTCGACGACCGGCTCCGCGGCCGCGGACGTGCCCGGTGCATCGGCGGTCGACGTGCCGTCGTCGCCTCCGCAGGCCGCGGCCACGAGCGCCACGGCGACGAGTCCCGCGGCGACTGGCCCTGCCGGCAGCCAAGCCCGCGGCCAGGGCCCCGGCCGGGGAGGCGAACTCGTGCGGACTCCCATGGCTGGCAGGGTGCCGGACCGTCGCTGAACACAGCCTGACCGCGCCCGCCCGGCGTTCAGCCCTCGTTCAGCGACGAACGTCGATGATCGGGCGCCTGCCAGACTGACCCCGGGGCCGCCGTGAAGCTGCTGCTGGTCGAGGACGACGAGAAGATCGCCGCGTCGATCGCGCGGGGCCTCGGCGCCGAGGGATTCACGGTCGACGTGGCCAGCGACGGCGACGACGGGCTGTGGATGGCGAACGAGGGCCGCTACGACCTGGTGCTGCTCGATCTGATGCTGCCGGGGCGCAACGGATTCGTCGTCTGCCGCGAGCTGCGCGCGGCCGGCAACTGGACGCCGATCCTCGTCCTGACCGCGAAGGACGGCGACCTCGACGAAGCCGAGGCGCTCGACACCGGCGCGGACGACTACCTGACGAAGCCGTTCTCGTTCCCGGTCCTCGTGGCTCGCGTGCGGGCGATACTGCGGCGCGCCGCGACACGCGACCCGTCGCCGGTCCAAGTCGCTGACCTCCGCATCGAGCCGCGATCGCGCCGGGTGTGGCGCGGCGAGCACGAGATCGCGTTGACGGCGCGCGAGTTCGACGTGCTCGAGTTCTTCGTCCGCCGCACCGGAGAGGTGCTCAGCAAGGACGCGATCCTCGCCGGTGTCTGGTCCCACGACTTCGACGGCGACCCGAACATCGTCGAGGTCTACGTCCGCCGGTTGCGGCGGAAGATCGACGAGCCGTACGGCCGAGCGACGATCGAGACCGTGCGCGGCGCCGGATATCGGCTGCAGGCCGATGGCAACTGAGTCGCCGCGCACGACAGCGCACGCGGCGCGCCGCCGGCGGCGCCTCGTCGACTCCGTCCGCTTCCGCGTGACCGTGCTGGCGACGCTCGCCGTCGCCGTCGTACTCGGAATCGCCGCCATCGCGCTCGTGACCGCGCAGCGCCGGCTGCTGCGCGAGGACCTGGAGGACACACTGCACCAGCGGGCCACCGATCTGCTGGCGATGGACGACGCGCCCGAGGGCGATCCGGCGGACGACGACACGTTCTTCCAGATCGTCCGCGCGGACGGGACCGTGCTGGCGGCGAGCGTGAACGTGGCGGAGCTCGCTTCCCTCGAGGGGCCACCGGGGGACGAGGACGACCTGGCCCGGAGGACCGACGACTTGCCCTTCGACGACGACGCGTTCCTCGTCGTCTCCGTCCGTGGCGACGACGGGCGTGTCGCGCACGCCGGCGCGGCGCTCGACGACGTGGATGAGGCCGCGGCGACTCTGTCGCGCGTCCTGTGGGTCACGGTGCCGGCCGTCGTCGTGCTCCTCGGGGGTGTGGTGTGGTGGCTCGTCGGCCGCACACTCCGACCCGTGGCGGCGATCCGGGAGGAGGTCGACCGGATCGGCGCCGGGGCGTTGGAGCGGCGGGTGCCGGTTCCGGCGAGCCAGGACGAGATCGCCGATCTGGCGACGACGATGAACGCGATGCTCGGTCGCGTCGAGACGGCGACGCGCCGGCAGCAGCAGTTCGTCGCCGACGCGTCCCACGAGCTGCGCAGCCCGTTGACCCGCATCCGCGCCGAGCTGGAGGTCGACCTCGCCCATCCGCATCGCAGCGATCCCACGGCGACGCACCGCAGCGTTCTCGCCGAGACGATCGCTCTCCAGCGCCTCCTCGATGATCTCCTCCACCTCGCCCGCGGCGACGCCGGTGCGCTGCCACAGCGCCGCGACCCGGTCGACCTCGACGACCTCGTGCTGCGTGAGGCGGACCGGCTGCGTGCCACTGGAGAGCGCCACGTCGACCTGCGCGGCGTCTCCGCCGCCCAAGTGGTCGGCGATCGGGACCAGCTCGCACGCGCCGTGCGCAACCTCGCCGACAACGCCGCCCGCCATGCGTCGTCCACGGTCACGTTCACCGTCGCCGAAGCGGACGGCGAGGCCGTGCTCACGGCCGCGGACGACGGGCCCGGCATCGCCGCCGAGGACCGCGAGCGTGTCTTCGAGCGCTTCACCCGCCTCGACGACGCGCGCAGCGCAGCGAGCGGAGGTACGGGACTCGGCCTGGCCATCACCCGCGAGATCGTCGAGCGCCACGGTGGCCGCGTCACGATCGACCCGGACTGGCCGGTCGGGACCCGGCTCGTGGTCGTGTTGCCGGCGCACGATCGTGCCGGCCCGGGTGTCACAAACGGATCCCCGCCGTCGTCGTAGGGGTGTGGACGACACCACGGGAGGAACGGGATGACGATCCGACGCGACGTAGCCGTGGTCGGCGGCGGTGTGGCCGGCCTCAGCGCGGCGGCCGTGGCCGCCCGGGCGGGATCGACGGTCGCGGTCGTGGAGGCCGGTCCCGTCGGGGGCCGGGCGCGCACGACCGAACGCGACGGGTTCCGACTGAACCAAGGGCCACATGCCCTCTACCTCGGCGGGGCCTTCCAGCGGCTCCTCACGAGCCTGGGCATCTCGCGGCCGGGAGGACCGCCGGCGCTCGATCGCGCTCGTGCATGGCACGCCGGGCGGACCGAGCACCTGCCGATCGGTGGCGCGTCGCTGCTGCGGAGCCGGGTCCTGGGGGCGCGGGGCAAGGTCGCCTTCGCCCGCCTGACGGGCCAACTGGGACGGTTCGACGCGGCATCGCTGGCGAACGTGACGGTCGAGGACTGGATCACGTCGCAGCGTCTGCCCGCAGACGCCGCGGCGCTGCTGCGGATGCTCGTCCGCCTCTCGACGTACGCCAACGCCCCTGACCTGCTCAGCGCGGACGCCGCGGTCGAGCAGCTGCGGCTCGCCGGCGAGGGCGTGCGGTACCTCGATCGTGGGTTCCAGGAGGCCGTCGACGGGTTGGCGGCCGTGGCGCGCACGAACGGCGCCACGGTGCGCCAAAGCCGGCGCGTCACGGCCGTGCGCGCCGACGGTCCCGACTGGGTGGTGACCACGAACGATGCGGAGATCCTTGCGTCCACCGTGGTGCTCGCCGCAGGTGGACCGGCGGTCGCGGCGCGGCTCCTCGGCGAGGATCCGGCCGGGTGGGTGGAGGCTGCCGGGCCGCCCGTCGAGGCGGCATGCCTCGACCTCGGGCTTCGCCGGGAGGCCGACCCACCGATCCTGCTCGGCATCGAGGAGCCGCTGTACCTCTCGACGCACGCGCCACCTGCAGCGCTCGCACCGGACGGGCACACGCTCGTGGCCGTGATGCGCTACCTCACTCCCGGCGAGGCGCTGGACCCGGACGCGGCGCGCTCGCAGCTGCGGCAGCACGCGGCACGGGCAGGCGTGCGCGAGGGTGACATCGTGCTCGAGCGCTACCTGCACCGGATGAGGGTGGCCCACGGCATGCCGCGCGCCGCGTCCGGCGGGCTGGCGGGCCGGCCGACCGTCGCCGTGCCGGGACGGCCCGGCCTGTTCGTGGCCGGGGATTGGGTGGGTGACACCGGTCTGCTCTCTGACGCGGCCGCGGCAAGCGGCGCCGCGGCGGCAGTCGCCGCCCGCCTCTATATGTCCGCGGTTGCGGCATGAGCGTCGATCCTGTCGAGCTCTTCGAGCGCGAACGGCCGCGGCTCGTCGGCCTCGCTTACCGGCTGCTCGGCTCGGTCAGCGACGCCGAAGACGTCGTCCAGGACGCGTGGCTGCGCTGGGAGCGGGCCGACCACGGGGCGATCGAGCGTCCGGGCGCGTGGCTGACGACCGTCGTCGGGCGGATCGGGCTCGACCGGCTGCGGGCTCGCCAGCGTGACCGGGCCGAGTACGTCGGCCCGTGGCTGCCCGAACCTCTCGTGCGGGAACCCGACCCGGCCGAGCTCGCCGAGCTGTCCGACTCGTTGACCACCGCCTTCCTGCTCCTGCTCGAGCGGCTGAGCCCCGTGGAGCGCCTCGTGCTGCTGCTGGCCGACGTCTTCGAGGAGCCGTTCTCGTCCGTGGCGGAGATCACCGGCAAGTCGGAGGCGGCGACGCGCCAGTGCGCCGTGCGGGCTCGGCGCAAGCTCACCGAGGCGCGGGACGCCTCCCCGCAGCGGACGGCGGGCGCCGAGCAGCTCGATATCACGTCCCGCTTCCTCAGCGCCGTGATGGCCGGTGACCGCGATGCGGTGGTGGCGCTGCTACACCCCGACGCCGTACTGCTCAGCGACGGCGGGCCGGAGCACCGTGCCGCGCGCCGGCCCGTCGTCGGCGCGCAACGCGTCGAGCGGTTCATGGTCAACGTCGCCAAGCGACTCGGTCGTCTGCCGACGCATCAGGCGATGATCAATGGCGCGCCGGGAGTCGTGGTGCGCGTCGGGCAGGCCCCGCTCCTCGCGCTCGCCGTCGAGGTGGCCGACGGGCTGGTCCGGCGGATCACCGTCGTCCTCAACCCCGACAAGCTGGGCGCCGTCGACCACCCGGTCGACCTCGTCTGAGACCTGAACCATCCGCGCCTCGGCCGGCGCGGGGCGCTACGGTCCGAACCTGTGTTCGGCGCGCCAGGGGAGCGGTCCCAGCTCGTGCTCGGCATCGACCCCGGCCTCACGCGCTGCGGCTATGCGTGCCTCGAGGCCGGCGCGGCGGGTGCGGCGCGCCCGCTGGCGCTCGGCGTCGTCCGCACGCCGCGCGAGCACAGCACGCCCCAGCGCCTGGCCGAGCTGCGCGACGAGCTCGCCCGCCTGATCGACGACCTCCGGCCCGACGTCGTCGCCGTCGAGCACGTCTTCTTCCAGGTCAACGTGCGCACGGCGATGAGCGTCGGCCAGGCGAGCGGGCTCGCGCTCGCCGAGGCGGCGAGCGCCGGGTGCGAGGTCGTCCAGTACTCGCCGAACCAGGTGAAGGAGGCCGTGGCGGGGTGGGGCGGGGCGCCGAAGGAGCAGGTCCAGCGGATGGTGCAAGTCCGCCTCGGGCTGGCGGCGCCGCCGCGACCGGCCGACGCCGCCGACGCGGCCGCGCTCGCGTTGTGCCACCTCGCCCGCGCGCCGCTCGCCCGCCGGTTGTCCGAGGCGCAGGTCTGACGGGGAGGAGCGGCAGTTGATCGGATCGTTGCGCGGCACGGTGCTCGACCGCGCGGCGAGCGGCGAGGCCCTCGTCGAGGTGGCCGGCGTCGGCTACCGCGTCCAGGTCACGCCGCGCACGCTCGGCGAGCTCGAGCCGACCACGACCGTGTTCCTCTACGTCCACCACCACATCCGGGAGGACGCGCAGACGCTCTACGGCTTCCTGACCCGCGACGAGCGCGATGCGTTCGAGGCGTTGATCGGCGCGCACGGCGTCGGGCCGGCGCTGGCGCTGGCGATCCTCTCGGTGCACAGCCCGGCCGCGCTGCGCGACGTCGTCGCCGGCGCCGACCTGGCCGCGCTGTGCCTCGTCCCGGGAGTGGGGAAGAAGACGGCCGAGCGCCTGCTCGTCGAACTGCGCAGCCGGCTCGACGTGGCGGCGGTCGACGTCGTCACCGCCGTGAACGGGACCGCGGTGGCGAACCCGCTCGCCGACGTGCGCGACGCGCTGGCCACCCTCGGCTACGCGCCGGACGAGATCCGTGACGCGCTGCGCGACGTGTCTGCCGGCGACGACGCGTCCGCGCTGCTGCGCGACGCGCTGAAGGTGCTCGGAGCGCGCCGTGCGTGACGAGTTCCTCGACCCCGCACCGGCATCCGAGCGGGAGCAGGCAGAGGAGGTCGGCCTGCGGCCGCGGCACCTCGCCGAGTTCGTCGGCCAGGGCGAGCTGAAGGAGCATCTGTCGATCGTGCTCGAGGCGGCGCGCCGGCGCCGCCAAGCCGCCGACCACCTCCTCCTCGCCGGCCCGCCCGGGCTGGGCAAGACCACGCTGGCCGGGATCGTCGCCGCCGAGATGGCCGTGCAGCTGCACGTCACATCCGGACCGGCGCTCGAGCGGGCGGGCGACCTCGCCGCGATCCTGACGAAGCTCGACGACGGCGACGTGCTGTTCATCGACGAGATCCACCGCCTGTCGCGCACGGTGGAGGAGATCCTCTACCCGGCGATGGAGGACTTCCAGCTCGACATCGTCGTCGGGAAGGGGCCGGCGGCGTCGTCGATCCGCCTCACCCTGCCGCGGTTCACGCTCGTCGGCGCCACCACCCGCACCGGCATGATCACCGGCCCGCTGCGCGACCGGTTCGGGCTCGTGGCGCGGCTCGACTACTACACCCCGGAGGAGCTCGAGGCGATCGTCGTGCGCGCCGCAGGCATCCTCGGGGTGGAGATCGAACCGCAGGGGGCGTGGGAGATCGCCCGCCGCAGCCGGGGCACGCCGCGCATCGCCAACCGGCTCCTGCGCCGGGTGCGCGACTTCTCCGAGGTCCGCGCCGACGGCCACATCGACGTGGCGATCGCCCGCGACGGCCTGGCCCTGTTCGGCGTCGACGAGCTCGGCCTCGACAAGGTCGACAGGGCGGTGCTCGGCGCGATCTGCCGCCAGTTCGGCGGCGGGCCGGTCGGCTTGTCGACGCTGGCGATCAGCGTCGGCGAGCAGCCGGAGACCGTCGAGGACGTCTACGAGCCGTTCCTCATCCAGCAGGGGCTCGTCGCCCGCACCCCGCGGGGGCGGGTGGCGATGCCGGCCGCCTGGCACCACGTCGGCCTCTCGCCGCCGGCGAGCTCTCCTCCGACGCCGATGCTGTTCGACGACGCCTGATCAGGGGGCGGTCGCAGCCGGCGCGGTCGGCAGGTGCGTTCCGAGGAAGGCGACGGTCTTCGCCCACGACGCCTCCGCCGCCGCCGCGTCGTAGAACAGCGGTGCGTCGAAGTTCTCGAACGCGTGGCCGGCGTGCTCGATGTTGATCGTGAACCCGGCTCTGCCGCTGATCGCCTCGATCAGCGCCGCGACGCCCTCCATCGGCAGGTAGTGGTCGATGTCGCCGAAGTGGAACAGCGTCGGGCAGCTGACCTTCTCGACCAGGTCGAGCATGTCCGGGATGCCCGACCCGTAGTAGCTGACGCAGACTGCCGGGTCATCCTGCCCGGCCACGCCCCACGCCAGCGTCCCGCCGAGGCAGTAGCCGATCACGCCCGGGCGTCCCTGGACCTCGTCGAGCTCGGCGACGTGCTCGAGTGTGCGGATCGAGTCGCCGATCGCCAGCGGGACGTCGAGTTGCTGCAGCTTCTCGAACGCGTCGGCCAGCCCCGCCTCGTCATGGGTGGCCTCGAAGTTCGGGGCGAAGCGCCAGAACAGGTCCGGCGCGGCGACGACGTAGCCCAGCGCGGCCAGCTTCTCGGCGACGCCACGGACGAACACGCCGACGCCGAAGATCTCCTGGAGCAACACGAGGCCGGGGCCGGTCCCCGCGTCGGGCATCCAGAGGTGGGCGGCGAAGTCACCGTCGTCGACGGTGACACGGTCGGTGCGAGTGCTGGTCACTGGTCCACCCTACGGGTGGACGAGTGACCGTGTCGCCGCTGCGCGGCGACAACGAACCGTGCCTGCGGGACCTCGCTGCGCTCGGTCATTCTCCCATCGTGCCCCGCCGCGCTCGTAGCCTCGTCGCGCGTGCGGCTGGCCGACTTCGACTACGAGCTGCCGGCTGAGGCGATCGCGCAGACGCCGCTCGAGCCGCGGGACGCGGCGCGCCTCCTCGTCGACCGGGGATCCACTGCCGAGCCGCTGCACCGCCCGGTGCGCGACCTGCCGTTGCTGGTGCAGCCAGGGGATCTCGTCGTGGTCAACGACTCGCGGGTCATCCCGGCACGCGTGCACTTGCGGCGGGATACCGGCGGCGCGGCCGAGGTGCTGCTCCTCGAGCCGCTCGACGGTACGCGGCGCGTGTGGGAGGCGCTCGTCCGCCCGGCACGGCGGCTGCGCGCCGGTGAGGTGCTCTTCGCGGCGGACGGGTCAGCCGTGATCGAGGTCGGTCATCGCACGGAAGCCGGTGACACGTTCCAGGTGACCGTGCTCGGGGAGCCCGACCCGTTGAGGACGCTGGCGGCGCGCGGGGAGATGCCGCTCCCGCCGTACATCACCACGCCCCTCGCCGATCCTGAGCGATACCAGACCGTGTACGCCGCCGAGCCCGGCTCTGCTGCCGCGCCGACTGCAGGACTGCACCTGACGCCGGCGGTGCTGGACGGGCTGGCGAAGTCCTCGATCGAGGTCGCCCGGGTGGAGCTCGTCGTGGGCCTGGACACGTTCCAACCGATCACGGAGGACGACCCGGTGTGGCACCGGATCCACAGCGAGCGTTACGCCGTCGCACCGGACGTGCTCGACGCCTGCCGGTCAGCGGAGCGCGTCGTCGCCGTCGGGACGACGACGGCGCGGGCGCTCGAGTCCGCCGCCGCCGGCGAGCTGTCGGGGCGAACGCGGCTGTTCATCCACCGCCCCTACGAGTGGCAGGTGGTCGATGTGCTGCTGACGAACTTCCACCTGCCGCGCACGTCGCTGCTGTTGATGATCGACGCGTTCGTCGGCCCCCGCTGGCGCCACCTCTACGAGCTCGCGCTCGCCGATGGCTACCGCTTCCTCTCCTTCGGCGACGCCATGCTCCTCAACCGCCACCTCGAGTGACTGGTGCTCTCAGCGGCGCCGCCCCAGGCGCTCGTACGATGCGGCGGGATGGGCGCCACCGCGTCGGTGACGAGGATCGGATGA
>DASZOG010000140.1:0-14292 GCA_035550895.1 Acidimicrobiales bacterium | reverse complement strand
GTCGAAGCGGAGCGTGGCGAGCATCTCCATGAACGACTCGTACTCCGGCGCGGTGCTGCCGTCCCCTCGGGTGTCGCGAACCCAGGCAAGCAGTGTCTGTTCACCGGTGTCGATCACGGCGATGCGCAGGATCAGCTCGGGTTGGAGGCCGAAGCAGTCTGGTGCCGGCAGCTGTTCGTCCGGGCAGCCGAGTGAGCCATCGAGGTGGTCGGCCACGGTCGCGGTGACAATGGTCGCCGGTCGTCCATCGACTGTGGTCTCGGTGATGTCGGAGAACTCCGCGCCGTGCTCGCGTTGTGCGAGCAAGTAGCCGAGGAAGTCAGCCGGCGGCGGCGTCCTGCCGGTGCCGCCGGGCGGGTAGACGCTGACGGGGACGAGGACGCGCAGGGCGCGATCGACAGAACCGGCCTCCCACGTCACGAAGTGCGGCTGCTCGACGATCGGGTCAGCCGGCAGCCACCTCGCGGGTCACGGTTCCCGGCGATGGCGCTTCGACTTGTACTCGTCGACCCACGCTCGGGTGCTGCGCCACTGCCCGTCGTCGCCCTTCTGTGCTCGGAGCCGGCCGCGATTCGCCGCAACCCGCAGTGCACCTTCGGAGAGGTCCTTGTCCGCGAGCGCGGTCAGCGGCACGAGCCGCTTCGGGCCAGCGACCGCTGGAACGATGAACCGATAGAGATTGTCGAGCACGGCACGGGCGAGCAGCTCGCCGAGGAGGCCGGGATCGCCCGCGTCGCCCGAGCGCAGCGCTCGCAGATACCGCGTGCGGTCGCGGAGGTAGATGATGGCGGGCGCGTAGCCGAGCCGGAGCAGCAACAGGTTCAGGAGAAGTCGGCCGGTGCGTCCGTTGCCGTCGAGGAATGGGTGGATGCGCTCGAACTCGGCGTGCGCGATCGCGAGGGCTTCGATCGGCGGGTCCGCGTCGCGCAGGTGCGACAACGAGCGCGTCCAGTCGCGCATCGCGGCCGGCACTTCTGTCCACGAGCAGGGCGTCATGCCGCCCGGGAAGGGCGCGATTTCGTGCTCGCGGAAGCTGCCGGGTGCCTCCCGCTCGGTCGCGTTCGGATGCGGTGCGACGTCCCACACCGGGCCGAGCGCCAGCTTGTGGACGTGCCTGACATCTGTGAGGGTGAGGAGTGACGTGTCCGTCCACCCGCCCGGCTCGAGGGCGTGGCTGTATACCCAGCGCGCCGCGTCGGCGTATCCCCGGACCTCCATGTACTCCTTGAGCTCCTTGTCGCCGACCGCCCGCCCTTCGCGCAGGAGTACCTCGACCTGTCGGAGGACGAGGGTGTTGCCTTCGATGGCCGTCGAGTTGTGCGCCTCCTGGTACCAGATGGCGGTCCAGATGTCGTCGGCCTCGACGGGGTCCGGTAGCCCGCCCATGCGGCCGCGGAGCTCGACAATGGCCTCGTCGAGGCGTCGGTAGATCTGCTGTCGGCTCGGTCGACCGGGCATGCGCCTGCCTGAAGTTGTACGGAAACGAACGCCGAAAGCGTACCGTACGACTTCTCGAAGTTGCGCGACACCTGACCAGAAGGCCGTACCGTACGACTGGCTGGTGTTTGACCTGCTATTTTGCAGCGCCCCCGGCAGGATTCGAACCTGCGACGCACGGTTTAGGAAACCGACGCTCTATCCCCTGAGCTACGAGGGCCGCGCTGCAGGCTACCTGGGCAAACGAACTCGACCGGAGGTGACGCGAGCCCGGCCGTGTCCTCAAACGAGCCCCGAGGCGCGTACCCAGAGCCCCAAGAACCGCATGCTCCGGACGTGCCATCTCCATCGGGCGGACGGAGCGAACGCTCGTCGTGCTCGCCCGCCCCGACGGCATGTTCGCCGCCACCACGGCGACTTCTGCGTCGGTCAGCAGCCGGCCGCGAGCGCTCGGCGTCCCCCGAAGAGGACGCATTACGGGTTTCGCGACAGGACCGCGCGGAACGGGAGAGAGGACTCGACTCATCATCGTCATGACGCCCCCGTTCGGACAGCGCGCGAGAGCGCCGACACATCGGGGTCGATGTTCGGCAAACCCTGCGCCGCTTCATTGACTGTCGCGGTTCGTCGTGTGCGCGTCGGCGCTGTTCGGCCAGGGTCAGGAGTCCCTGCCGAGCACGGGCCTCCTCGAGCATCTCCAGTTCAGCGGCCGAATGGCGGTGAGGCTGGCCGCCGCTTGTGGCGTGGATTGCCTTCGTCGTCGTCGTCTCGACGTTGGCGCTGGCGCTCAGCCTCGTCGCGATCGTGGTCCGGAACCCAGGACGATGAAGGGTCAGCCCTCGAAATCGAAGCCTTCGGTGAAGTCGTCCAGGGCGGCGAGCTCGTCGTCGTCCACGAGCCCGAGGCGCCAACGGATCTCCATGGCCTCGCGTTGCACCCGCCGCAAGGTCTCCTTGTTGGCGACCCAGACCTGCTGCTGCTCGAGTCGCGTGAGCCGAACCCGCAGTCGGTCGATCTCCTCGGGATCGAGCGCGCCGTCCACGTCACGAGCCGATCGCGACCGGCCTGCCCGCGGGGTCCCCCTGGGCGACCACGAGGGGCGCACTGCCGCGGGCGCTGAGGCTGGTCGACCGGGCGAGGTAGTCGACGCGCGCCGGAACGCAAGCATCCACCGGGCACACCCATCTGCAGCGAGGCACGGGGAAGTAGCCCTCGCACTCCACGCACACGGCGGGGTCGATCAGGTACTGGCTCGGTCCTTGCGTGATGGCCCGCACTGGGCACTCGAACTCGCAGGCGGAGCAGCACACGCATTCGGCGGTCACCATGTAGGCCATCACGTCACCTTGTGGGCGAGCACGTTGCTGAGGCCGGTCGCCCGCACCCGGTCGGCGATCGCTGCATGGTCCGTGGTGTACAGGCCGAG
Source organism: Acidimicrobiales bacterium (assembly GCA_035550895.1). Lineage (GTDB taxonomy): Bacteria > Actinomycetota > Acidimicrobiia > Acidimicrobiales > Ilumatobacteraceae > DASZOG01. Next base: position 11,429 of record DASZOG010000140.1, on the reverse strand, counting down.
CTGCTTCATCCGCTCGAAGTACACGGAGCCGGAGAAGGTGTACTTCTTGGTGAGCCCGTCGGCGGTCGCCATGGAGCGGCGCACGTGCGTGATCGCATCGCCCACTGCTAGCGATTGCGGCAGCGTGAGCGTGCCGAGCCCGGCGTGGATGCGCACGGCGTTGTGTCCGGCCAGCGTGCCAGTGGCGATCGCCTCCGTGTGGCCGACGAGGAGGCCCGCCTTCTCGCCGCAGCAGAGCAGGTTGGCCGGCCCCCCGGTCACCTGCAGGTCGTCGGCGCGGGGCGCCATGGCCGAGTACCGCATCGAGTTGCCCACGGTGCCGGCGTACGGGTCCTCGTAGCGCACTCGCTCGAAGCCGGGGATCTGGCGGAGCTCGTGCAGCGGCACATAGGACGTCATCAGTTTCGCCTGGCCGGTGTCGAGCACGATCACGTTCGTGGCGAAGTCGGCCAGCGCGTACTGCTGGCACGCCTTGCCGGCCAACTTCTCGAGGGTCACGAGGTGCGCAGGGAGCGGCACGATCAGCACCCCGGTTCGCTCGAGCTCTTCCACCAGGCTGGGCTCGATCGTCTGCTTGTTGAGCTTGCAGCTCCCGCTCATGGCGCCGATCGTTCCGTCGGCCTTGCGACCCTGCACCTCGGCGACACCCGCCAGCCCGGCGATGCTCACCCGCGGTCCGAAGGTCGGGCACCGGATGACGCACATCACGCAGCCGTTGCCGTGGTCCGTGCAGAAGCTCTGCGCGCCCGCGGTACCGGTGGCCTCGACGAACACGTCGCCCTCGATGACGTAGCCGTTGTCGAGCACCACCGCTTCGATGGCGGCGGTCGAGCCCTCGATGGCGTTCACTCGGCTCTGCAGCCAGATCTCGATGTCGCGGACCAGCAGTGCCTCGCGCACGGCCTGGGCGATGGTGTTGACGTCGTAGAGCCAGGCGTGCTCATGACCGGGGAACGAGATGCTCCGATGACGGCTGTGGGCGTCGCATACCTCGAACAGGTCACCGCCACCGAGCGCGATCATCTCCTCGGTCGCTGTGTACCGGCCGTTGTTGCGCATGATGCCACCGACGAGCCCCGTGCCCAGCAACTCGTCCGTCCGCTCGATCACGACGACGCGGTCCGCGCCAGCGCTGCGGGCGGCGATCGCCGCCGCGCATCCCGACCAGCCGCCGCCCACGATCACGACCTGTGTGCTCACCGGCGCCCCTCGAGGATCCGGCCGGTCAGGTCGTACGCTTCGCGCATCGCCGCCACATTGGCCGCTGCGACCCGTTCCGGCACCTTGCGGGAAGCCACGCCGGCGAGCGCATCGATCGACGGCCAGCCGGTGATGGCGGCAATGGCCCCGAGCGACACGATGCCAGCGCTCAGCTGCCCGCCCGTGCGCTCGCGGGCAATGGCGACGAGCGGCAGCACGAGCGCGCTGTCAGCGGCGGTGAGCCGGTCGTCGGCGACGAGGACCTGCGCCGCCACGTCGGCAACGTCGGCCGCGGCCTGGCTCAGGTCGACCCGCACGTCCGGGTGGTCCGCCCCCGGGTACGTGATGGGCCTCGAGCCGAACACGACGTCGACGCTCGACGCGCCGCCCCGTGTGGCCGCTCCGTAGTCGCCGATCTGGGTGGCCCACAGCCCCTGCGCGCCGGCCGCCTCGCTGAGCACCGTTCCACCGAGCTTGATTCCCTGGCCGCCCACGCCGGCGATGCGCACCTCGACCCGAGCGGGCGCATCGTCCGGTGGTCGGGGCGCCCCAGGCCCGGGTCGCCGCGTCCTCGTCCGCGGGAGGGAGTCGCTCCAAGCCCGGTACGTGCCGAAGAACTCGGGCCATTCCTGGCGGCTCTGCACACCGGTTGGTAGCGAAGCGTCATTGGTCACGCCGACGACCGAGAAGCCTCCCGCGGTGACAGCCTCGTCGAGCAGGTCGGCGAGCTCTGCGGGGGCGCGCAGGGAGGCCCGGGCCACGAACGTGGCGCCGAGCGCGGCTGCCCACGCGAGCGGGCTCGGCCGTGGCGCGATGTCCGCGGCGACGGAGGCGCGTGCCGGCTCCGCCCGGTCGAGCATCACCGACTCACCAGCGTCGAACACGTCGGCGCGCAGGAGCACCAGCGTCATGCCGATGTTGCGGCGAGCGGCGTGGATGAGATGGTTCGTGCCGATCGTGAAGGCATCGGTGGCCCCGACGAGGACCAACGGGCTCCTCGGGAGGGCTGCTCTCAAGCCGACAGCCATCGCGACGAGTCGGCCGGGCGGGCCGAGGACGAACCCGTACCGCGTGTGGGGGTGCCCGGGCCCGAGCCCGTGCGCGAGGCTCGACAGCACCACCGGTTCCCCGTGTCGGGCGGCGACGTGCTCGAACGCGTCGTGCAGCACCGACCAGACGTGGTCGCGGACGGGCGTCGTGGTCACGCCACCGGCCTCTTGCTGCTGAGCTCGGCCACGATCTGGACCGGCGAGAGCTGCAGGCCGTCGGTCCGGTGCAGGCCGGCCACCTCGGCGCGACCTCGAACCACCCGCTCGACCTCGGCCCGCACCTGGCCCAGGTTCAGCTCGGCGACCACGAACCTGCTGGCGCGGTCAGCGAGTCGGTCGATGACAGCATCGGGGAACGGCCAGATCGTCCGCAGCGTGAGGAGCCCGGCCGGGACACCCTCGTCGCGGGCGAGGTCAACGGCATGGGCAGCCGCTCGGGCCGTGCAGCCATAGGCGACCACGACGGTGTCGGCATCCTCCAGCGAGCGCTCTTCCCAGTCGAGGATCTCGTCGAGATGGGCGTCCAGCTTGCGACGCATGTACTGCCACCACCTCGCGACCAGTGCGGGATCCTCGGTCGGCGCTCCTCGCTCGTCGTGGATCAGGCCGGTCACGTGGTACCGGTAGCCGGTTCCGAACGGCGCCAGCGGAGGGGGACGGTCGCCCGAGTAGTCGAACGGCCGGTACACCGCAGGTTCGACGCCTGGACCGGATCGAACGGCCGGGCGTGAGATCGTGCGCACCTCCACCTGCTCCCGGAGGCCGGCGACGACCGCATCGGACAGCAGCATGACCGGCGTGCGGAACCGCTCGGCGAGATCGAAGGCCCTCACGGTGAGATCGAAGCACTCCTGCACGCTGCTGGGGTAGATGGCGATGATCGGGTGGTCGCCGTGCGTGCCCCAGCGGGCCTGCATGATGTCGCCCTGCGCGACTTTCGTGGGCAGGCCGGTCGAGGGACCGACGCGCTGGACGTCCACGATCACGCACGGGATCTCAGTGGCGACGGCGAATCCGATGTTCTCCTGCATGAGCGAGAAGCCGGGCCCCGACGTCGCAGTCGCCGCCTTCAGCCCGCCGAGCGACGCGCCGACGACGGCGCCGATCGAGGCGATCTCGTCCTCCATCTGGACGAAGACGCCGCCCACCTCGGGCAGCCGACCGCTCAGCACCTCCGCGATTTCGGACGACGGCGTGATCGGGTAGCCGGCGTAGAACCGGCAGCCCGCCGCGATCGCCCCCTCGGCAATGGCCTGGTTACCCGTCAGGAAGGAGGGTGGCGACATCCTCGAACTCCGATCCAGGCGCGACGATCTCGATGGCGAAGTCCGGGCAATGCCACTCGCACAACTTGCAGCCGATGCAGCGGTCGAGACCGGGAGTCCGGGGGATGCCGTCGGCATCGGGGGCAAGGACCTGTTGAGGGCAGTAGGCGGTGCACAGGCCGCAGGACTTGCAGAGCGCAACGTGAACCCGGATGCCGTAGATGCCGGGGGTGATCACCTCCATCCGTCGCCCCCGGCCGGATCGAGGGTCTCGCGAAGGCGATGGCTCAGATCGCGGGACCCCGCCCGCTGCCAGACGACCCCCCGCCGCACCCGTGCGTCGGTGCGCACGCGCGCCTCGTGCGCGAGCGCAGATCCCGCGGTGACCCCTTGCCGCGTGACGTGCACGGGCCGCGCCGCGCGCCGCTCGAGGATCGGCGTCGTGCGACGGGTGGCGGCATCCATGGGGAGCATCATGTCGGCCGCTTCAGGTGTGCCGTTCATCCGGCCGTAGAGCGTGTGGCAGTTGCTGAGCACCTCGACGAGCGCGAACCCGTCGACGGCGAGGCCCTTCTCGAAGCACTTCACGAGCGAGGAGGTGTGATGCACCGTCGATCGGGCGTAGAACGCTGCGCCGGCCGCAGCGGCGAGCGCCTCGAGGTTCATCGGTCGCTCGAACGAACCCGTTGCTGCCGTCGTGGAGTGGCCGCCCAGTGGGGTGGTCGGCGAGGACTGGCCACCGGTGAGGCCGTAGACGTTGTTGTTGACGACGACCGCGAGCATGCCGATGTTGCGCCTCATGGCGTGGACGAGGTGGTTGCCGCCGATGGCCATGGCGTCGCCGTCACCCATCACGGTGATCACCGTCATGTCCGGCTGGGCGAGCTTGATGCCGGTGGCGAACGCAGGGGCGCGGCCGTGGGTGGTGTGGAGGGTGTTCATGTCGACGTAGCCCGACATCCGCCCGGTGCAGCCGATGCCGGACACCATCGTGCACCGGTCGTTGAGGAGCCCGTGATGCCGCACGGCCTGGAGGATCGCGTTCATCACGATCCCCAGACCGCAGCCCGGGCACCAGGTCGTCGGCAACCGATCGGCCCGCAGCATGTCACGCAGGGTGAGCGACACCTGGACCGTGGTGTTGCTCATCGGGCCGCTCGCTCAGTCGCTCGCACGTCGCCTCCCAGCAGTGCGCCAAGGCTAGGCAACGCCGCGGAGGCGTTCCACCGACGGGCTGCTTCCGGCGTCAGGTGACGAGCCGAGCGCGGGCCGGGGACACCTTCCGGTTCGCGTTCTGCACGGTGTTCACGTTCCGCGGCGACGACATCTGCCGCGTCGAGTCGTTCGTCGCGCCGCTGAACTCATCCGGTGCGGTCTGACCGCCACGGCTTGAGCCACTCGGTCTCCGGCCAGCCCTCGGCGGCGGCCATCAGCTCGAACATGGTCGCACCGTCGATCGACTCCCGGACGATGTCGGCGTGGCCAGCGTGCCGGGCGACCTCCTCGATCAGGTGGAGCACGACCCATCGCACGGTCCACGCGTCGACGTCGTCCGGGAACCACGGAACGCCCTTCGGCACCGGGACCGGAGCATCCAGATCCGACGCGCCCACCACCTCATCCGTCTCTCGGGCGACGACCTCGTACCGGGCCAACGCATCGTCCAAGGATTCGCCCTCCGCCAACCGGAAGTTGTCGGCATAGGCCGCGGCGCCGTCCTCCGGCGTCCGCGCCGACGAGCGCTGGTGGATGAGGTCCACCCACGTTCGCTCCATGTCGGTCACGTGCTTGATCAGCCCGCCGATGCTCAACGTGCCCGCTGTCGGTGTGGCGCGCGCCTGCTCGTCGGTGAGGCCGTACGCGGCATGGCGGATGCCGTCGCGTTGCTGGGCGAGAAACGCCACCAACAGCGCGCGCTCGTCGGTCAGTGGAGGTGCCTGTCCGGGCATGTGCAACTCCTTTCGTCGTCACCATGATGCGCCCGACGCGGTCCGCCGCGGTCCACAGCGACGGACGGGGCCGCAAACATCATGGAGAGCGGTCGACCTCACCGAGGATCGCACGTGTGACCGACGCAACGTGCGCTGACGAGAGTCCGCCGATGCTGTACCCGTTCTGCAAGCGAACCGTCAGCGCCGGGGCGCACGATCCGGCGACCGGAAGGAGCATCGCCGTGTCCATCCTCGAGGCTGTCCCGTCACCACCCGATCGCACGAACCCGGCCTCCGCGCGGAGTGGCCGCCGTCACGGCCGATGGCCGCCACAGTGGATCGAGCTGACCGACGGCACCCGGGTCGCGATACAACTCGCCACGCCGGAGGACGACGAGGCGCGGCGCGCGTTCTACGACAACCTGAGCAACGACTCGCGCTATCAGCGCTTCCTGCAGCCGGTGCCGCGAGTGACGGACGCGCTGTTCCGTGTGATCGCCGATCCCCGGCACCACGCGGTCATTGCCCGCGACGGCGAGGTGGTCGTCGCGGACGCAGTCCTCGTCGTCGATCAGCGTGACCCGAGCAGCGCCGAGATCGCGTACGCCGTCTCCGACGATCTACGCCGGCAGGGACTCGGGCGCGCTGTGGTCGACCGCCTGCTCGACATCGCGTCGGCGATCGGGGTCTGCCGCGTGCACGCCGTGATGTCCGGCGAGAACCGGGCCTCGGCGGCACTGATGCGCTCGTTCGGCGCCAAGCTGCACTTCGAGGACGGGTTGCTCGTCGCCCGGATGCCACTCTGCCCGGCACGCGCCGCGGCGTAGCAGCAGCCGCGTCGTGTCCCGCGCGTCGAGCCGGTCGGGTCACACGACGGTGACGACGACCTTGCCCTGCGCCTTCCGGTCGGCCAGCTCGCGGATCGCCTCGCCGGCTCGCTCCAACGGGTACGTCGCGGAGACGTGCGGCCGGATCGCGCCGCTGCGCCACAGCTCGAGCAGTTCCTCGACGTTGCGCCGGTGCCGTTCGGGCTCACGCCCGACGAACGCTCCCCAGAACACGCCGACGATCGAGCACTGCTTGAGCAACGGCAGGTTCAGCGGGATGCGGGGGATCTCCCCGGCGGCGAACCCGACGACCAGGTACCGCCCGTCCCAGGCGGTCGAGCGCAGGGCCGGTTCGCTGTACGGCCCGCCCACGGCGTCGTACACGATGTCGACGCCGCGCCCGTCCGTCAGTTCGCGCACACGTGTCTTCAGATCCTCGGTGCTGTAGTTGATCGTCATCGCCGCGCCGCGCTCGCGGCACAGCGCCAGCTTCTCGTCGGTGGACGCGGCAGCGATGACGGCCGCTCCCATCTGCGCACCCAACTCGACGGCGGCGAGGCCGACGCCGCCGGCCGCCCCGAGGACGAGCAGCGTCTCCCCGGCCTGCAGCGCGGCACGGTCCTTCAGCGCGTGGTGCGACGTCCCGTACGCATAGAGGAACGCCGACGCCGGCACGAGATCGATCCCCTCCGGCACGCGCACGCACGACGTCGCGGCGACGGCAACCTGCTCGGCGAGCCCGCCCCACCCGGGCGAGGCGAAAACGCGGTCGCCGACGCGCACGCCCTCGACGTCGTCGGCCGCGGCGCGCACCACACCGGCCACCTCTGCCCCCGGGGAGAACGGCAGCGGTGGCTTGAACTGGTACAGGTTCTGGATGATCAGGACGTCCGGGAAGTTCACCGCGCAGGCATGGACGTCGATGACCACCTGTCCCGGACCGGCCTCCGGCGGGTCGATGTCCTCGACGACGAGCGACTCGGGTGGTCCGAACTCCTTGCACAGCACAGCACGCATCGACGGCACGGTAGTGAGCGGCGACGGTCGGGTGCCGTACCGAGCCCGCCGCACCGCGCCGCCAGCACGGCCCCGAACCGCCCGGGCGATCCGGACGTACGCCTTCCCCGCTGCGGGAAGGACCGGGGAAGGCCGCCTCCGTACGGTCCTGCGCACGAACGGACCCTGCGAGGCCACCATGCCCACTGCCATCGCCATCCAGCCCGAGGACACCCGCATCGCCGACACGCGGCACGGGTTACGCATCGACGTATCCGGTCTCGGCCACGTCGCCGGGCGCGCCCACCGCGTGCTGGACGGCATCACGTTCAGCGTGTCCCCGGGGGAGCTCGTCGCCATCGTCGGCGGCAGCGGCGCCGGCAAGTCGACGCTGCTCGACGCCGTCGCCGGCATCCGGCCCGCGGCGGAGGGGTGTGTCGCGTTCGACGGAGTCGACGCCGACGAGCATCGGGCCGCATTCCGCACCGCGCTCGGCTACGTCCCCCAGGACGACATCATCCACCGCGACCTCACGGTCGAGGCGACGCTGCGATATGCGGCGCGGTTGCGCCTGCCCGAAGGAACCTCCATCGACGCCATCGACGCGGCGGTCGCGTCGACGCTGGCGACGCTCGACCTCGAGCACCGCGCCGGCGTGCGCGTCGCCGCGCTGAGCGGCGGTCAGCGCAAGCGGGTGTGCATCGGCGTCGAGCTGGTGACTGCACCGCGGGCGTTCTTCCTGGACGAACCGACGTCCGGACTCGACCCGGCGACCGCGGCGGGCCTGATGCGGACGTTGCGCCGCCTCGCCGACCAGGGCAGCACCGTCGTGTTGACGACGCACGGCACCGACGACCTCCGACATTGCGATCGCGTCCTGTTCCTCGCTCCCGGAGGGCGCCTCGCCTTCGACGGCGCTCCGGACGAGGCGCTGGGGGCGTTCGGGGTGGGCGCCTTCGCCGACATCTACGACCGGGTTGCCGGCGGCGCATCCGTCACACCGGCACGTCGAGCGAACGAGGAGCCGGCGCGCCGCATGGAGACGCCACCCACGCCTGCCGTTCCGGCGGTACGCCAAGGCGACGGCGCACCGCGCGCACTCGGTCCGCTCCGGCAATGGGCGGTGCTCAGCCGGCGCAATGTGGATCTCCTCCGCAGCAGCCGGCTGACGCTGGCGATCATGCTCGGCTCACCGATTCTCGTCATCGCCATGTTCGCCACGCTCTTCGACCCGGGCGCGTTCAATCCGGTCGACCCACACCCGAGCTCGGCGATGATGATCACGTACTGGATGGCGTTCGCCGGCTTCTTCTTCGGGCTGACCTATGGCCTCCTGCAAGTCGTCACCGAGCTGCCGATACTCCGCCGAGAGCGCTTCGTGCACCTGCGCGTCGGGCCGTACCTGCTGGCCAAGGTGGCGGTGCTGCTCCCCGTGCTGCTCGGGGTGAACGTGTTCATGCTCGTCGTGTTGCGCGCCCTCGACCGCCTGCCGGATGCCAGCGCGGCGACCTACGTCGGTCTGACGGTGACGTTGATGCTCGACGCGCTCGCCGCGCTCGCGCTCGGGCTGCTCGCGTCGGCGGCTGTCGGGGATCCGGCCCAGGCGACCCTCGCTCTGCCGATGCTCTGCTTCCCGGCCGTCCTCTTCTCCGGTGGCGTGCTGGCCGTACGGTCGATGGCGCTGCCCGGCGAGCTCCTCAGCCTCGTCACGCTCGACCGCTGGGCGTTCGAGGGCCTCGGTGCGCAACTCGACCTCCCGGGGCGCCTGAGCGGCGCGCGTGCCGCCGGTGGCCCCGCGTTCCTCGCAGAGCACGGCGGAGCGTTCTCCGGCTCCGTCCTCCTCGAATGGCTCGTGCTGGCCGCGTTCTCCGTCCTGCTGCTCGCGGCCGCCGCGAGGATGATCGACCGGCGCACCGGGACCAGCTGAACGAGGGCGTCCAGCACTGCGGCCCGCAGGACATCCGGCACGTAACGTCCGAGCATGTCCACCGTCTCGGTCGTCACCGGAGCCAACAGCGGCATCGGCCGCGCCACCGCCATCCACCTCGCGCAGCAGGGCCACCGGGTCTTCGGCACGGTGCGCAGCGTCGAGCGGGCGGCGAAGGCGGTCGCCATGGCCGAGGAGGCCGGCGTCGACGTGCGCCTCGTGGAGCTCGACGTCGCCGACGACGAGTCCGTCCGCCGCGGCTTCGCCGAGATCGTCGACGACGCCGGACCCGTCGACGTGTTGGTGAACAACGCCGGGGTCGGCGGCAACGCTGTAGCCGAGGAGTGCCCGCCCGCGCTGTACCTCGACGTGATGAACGTCAACCTCTGCGGCGCCGTGCGTTGCACCCAGCTCGTGCTCCCGGCGATGCGCGAGCGGGCGAGCGGCGCGATCGTGAACATCACGTCGATCGCCGGCCGCATCGCCGCGCTCGCGCAGTCGCCGTACGTCGCCTCGAAGTGGGCGCTGGAAGGCTGGAGCGAGGCGCTCGCGCAGGAGGTCGCCCCGTTCGGCATCCGTGTGGCCATCATCGAGCCCGGCGTGACGAAGTCGGCGATCTTCCCGAAGAACGTCGACGCCCCGAACGCGACCGGCGCCTACGACAGCCATTACCGGCGGATGTTCCAGTTCTACGCCGCCGGGCTCGCCCAGGCGACCGACCCGTTCGAGGTGGCCCGCGTGATCCACGACGCCGTCACGACCGACAGCCCGCGGCTGCGCTACCCGGTGTCGTGGGGCGGCACCGAGCTGACGGAGGGGCGCCGGCGGATCAGCGACGAGGACTGGGTCGAGCTCGGCGCCGTCGCCGACGACGACGCCTACTACGACCGCTTCCGCGAGCTCTTCGACTTGGACATCGCCCCCCGGCATCAGTCCTTGGCGTAGTTGCTCGCGCCCCACCAGTCGACCACGACGGCGGGCTCGTCGCCGACGACCCACGCGTCGTGGCCGTGGGGCAGGGCGGTCACGTCGCCCGCACGGGCGTCGAACTCGCTGCCGTCCGCCATCACCACGTGCAGCGTCCCGGAGACGTGGTACTGGAAGTGCGGAGCCTCGCACAGGTCCGTGCCCGCGATCGGCTTCACGTGATCGGACCACCGCCAGCCCGGCTCGAGCGTCAGCCGACCGATCTCGCTGCCGCCGATCTTCACCAGGTCGACCTTGCCTCGCGGAAACGTGCGCGTCTCGTCCGCCCGGTCGAACGTCTTCTGCTCTGCAGTCACCGTGGATCTCCTTCCCCGATGCGGCTCCGAACCGCTGATGCCAACGCTGCCCGTCCGGCACTGCAGCGGCCTTGCAGCGCCGGTTGCAGCGGCGCGGATGCGGCATGCTGGCAGTGGTGCGCATCCGCCTGTTCGGGGGATTGGACGTCGACGGCATCCCCGCGCACGACATCGGCAGCCGCAAGGCGCGCACGCTGCTGAAGGCTCTCGCGGTGGCCCGCGGGCATCGCGTCACCATCGACGCGCTGACCGAGATCCTGTGGCCCGGAGCGCTCCCGGCGCACCCGGTCGAGCAGGTCCAGGTCCTCGTCAGCCGGCTGCGGGCCACCCTCGGGTCGGAGTGCATCACGCGGACCGACGCCGGTTACGCGCTGCACTACGCGTGGCTCGACGTCGACGAGCTCGAGGCGCGTACGACCGAGGCGGCGAACCGGCTCGCGGCCGGCGGCATCACCGGAGCGCGCGCGGCCGCCGCTGCGGCGGTGCACCTCGCCGCCGGCCGGTTCCTCCCCGACGAGGACGGCGAGTGGGCGGAGCAGGCGCGCCGCGTCGTCGAACGCACCGTCGCCCGGGCACGGCTGATCGGCGCCGAGGCCGCGCTCTCCGCAGGAGACGCAGCCGGCGGCGCCGAGCTCGCCGCAGCTGCGCTCGATCACGACCCGTACGACGAGCGCGCGTTGCGCGCCGTGATGGCCGCCCACGCTCACGCCGGACGCCCGGCCTCGGCCCTCGCCGTGTACGCGAGTTGCCGCGAGCGGCTGGCGGAGGACCTCGGTGTCTCGCCGACCGCCGAGACCGAGCACCTCCACGCGGCGATCCTGCGCGATGAGTGGGTCCCGGGGGAGATCCCGCCGCCGTCCGAGCAGGCCGGTGCGGGCCGATCGCCAACAGGCGCCGCCCCGTTCGCCGGGCGCGCCGCCGTGCTCGCCGCGCTCGACGGCGAGCTCGCCG
>DASZOG010000139.1:0-7013 GCA_035550895.1 Acidimicrobiales bacterium | reverse complement strand
GGGTGAGGGTCAGCCGGAGCTGGCGGTCGCGGAACCGCAACGGGAAGGCGAGCTCGACGATGTGGCTCGGCAGGTGAGGGTCGATCGCCAGGTCGCCGTCGGTGGCGGTCACCCCGCCCAAGCCGAACACCAGCGCCATCCACGCGCCCGCCGCCGAGGCGATGTGGACGCCGTCGGCGACGGTCCCGGCCAGGTCGGCGAGGTCGATCAGCAGGGCGTGGTCCAGGTAGCGCGCGGCCCGCCTGGTGTCGCCGAGCTGCGACGCCACGATGCTCTGGATGCTGGCCGACAGCGACGAATCGCCCGTGGTCAGCGGGTCGTAGTAGTCGAAGTTCCGGCGCTTCTGCTCGGCCGTGAACTCGTCGCCCAGCAGGAACATGGCCATGACGACGTCGGCCTGCTTCAGCACCTGGTGCCGGTAGATGACGAGCGGATGGAAGTGCAGCAGCAGCGGGAACTTGTCCGGCGGCGTTCCCTCGAGGTCCCAGACCTCGCGGTCGAGGAACGAGGCGTCCTGCGGCGTGATGCCCCGCTCCTCGTCGTAGGGGACGTACATCGCCGCCGCGGCCCGCTCCCAGGCGTCGATCTCGGCGTGATGGAGGTCCAGCTCGAAGGCGAGGGCACCGTAGGTCTCCGGCCGCTCGGACTCGAGCCAGCGGACGACCTCGGCCGCGTAGCGGAGGTTGTGGGCCGCCATCAGGTTCGTGAACGCGTTGTCGTTCACCACCGTCGTGTACTCGTCGGGCCCGGTCACGCCGTGGATGTGGAAGGCGCCGTCGTGGCCGTAGAAGCCGAGGTCCTCCCACATGCGCGCGGTCTCGACCAGGACCTCGGCCCCGACCTCCTCGAGGAACCCGGTATCGCCCCGCACGGCGACGTAGTGGCCGATCGCGTAGGCGATGCCGGCGTTCAGGTGGAACTGCGCCGTCCCCGCCTCGTAGTACGCGGACGACTCCTCGCCGTTGATCGTGCGCCACGGGAACAGCGCGCCCCGCAGCTCGAGCGCCGCGGCCCGCTCCCTCGCCTTGGGCAGCATGTTGTGCCGGAAGCGCAACAGGTTCCTGGCGATGCGGGGCTGGGTGTAGGCGAGGAACGGCAGCACGTACAGCTCCGTGTCCCAGAAGTAGTGCCCGTCGTAGGCCCCGCTCGTCAGGCCCTTGGCCGGGATGCTCGCCCCCTCGGTGCGCCACGACGCCTGCGCGAGCTGGAACAAGTTCCAGCGAACCGCCTGCTGGAAGCGCACCGGTTGGCGGCGATCGACCGCCACGATGTCGGCCCGGCTCCAGAACCGGTCGAGGTTGCGCCGCTGGGCGTCGAGCAGCGCGCCGAAGCCGCCGGCCACCACCCGGTCCAGCGTCCGGTGGCACCGCCGGGCGAGATCGTCCGGCGGTGCGCGGCGGGAGGTCTGGTACGTGACGTACTTGACCAGCCGGATCGGGACACCCGGCTGCGCCGCGACCGTGAGGACCACGTCGCCGACGTCGGGCCCCACCGTGGTGTCGAGGTGGAACGGCGTCGCCGTCTCGACGGCGTGCTCGACGCCCACGGCCAGCTTCATCCGGCTGCTGGCGGTCTCGTAGCCGAGCACGATGCGCCCGTCGTCGTCGCTGGCGGTGCGGGGCTCGAGGACGCGACGGCCGAAGCGCCGGCCCAGCCGCGGGTCGGGGCTTCCGCTCGCCGGGCGCTCGTCGTCCCCGTCGTCCTCGTCGTCGGCCAGGAGGTTGACGACGTGCGACACCAACGCCACCGGCGCCGGCTCGTCGACGACGACCTCGTACGACAGGGCGAGGACGTGCCGGTGCTCGAACGACACCAGCCGGCACGAACGGACGGTCACGTGCTTGCCGCTGGCGGTCGACCACCTCAGGTCGCGGCGCAACGTGCCCTCGCGCATGTCGAGGACGCGCCGGTACTCGCGCATGCGGGCGGTCGGCAGGAACAGGGGCTCGTCGTCGACGAACAGCTCGATGGCGGTGGCATCGGGAACCCGCACCAGCGACTGCCCGACCCGCGCCAGGCCATGGGCCTCCTCGGCGTAGGTGATCGGCCACGTCTCGTGGAAGCCGCTGACGTACGTGCCCGGCCCCAGGGCAGGGTGGCCCTCGTCGATCGTGCCCCTGACCCCGACGTACCCGTTGGCGAGGGCGAAGACGGTCTCGGCGCGCTCGGAGTACCTGGGCGTCCACCGGACCTCCACGATCCGCCACTCGTCCGGAGGGTAGAGGTGCTCCGGAGGTAGGACGATCTCACGCTTGAGCACGGCCGGCTCCCCGGGTCGACTCCTCCGCATGTGGCTTGCGGGGTTCGACGGTACGTCGCCGGCCCACCCCGGGAAAGCACGGGCGGCTCGAAATCGCCATGTCGTCTCCATGCCCTCTCCAAGCCCGGGGCGCGGACGTCTCGGATGATGCCTGCATGCACTCCGCTCCCCACAACCAGCGCCGGCTCCGCAGGCGCCGCAGGACCCCGGACATCGAGGTGGTCCTCGCCGTCCCCGCGCTCCGGCACAACCATCCGAGGCGGCTCGCCGATCTGGCGCTCCATGCCGACCGCCTGCGCCTGCCCCCCGGCCGGACGCTCGTCCACGCCGGACGGACGGCCCGCGAGCTGGTCGTCATCGTCGCCGGGCAGGCTGCCGTGCTGCGCGGGAGCGGGGCGACGGCCGTGCTGCGGGCGGGCGCCCAGATCGGCGGGGACGAGGTGATCCGCCGCGAGCGCCACGCCGCGACCGTCGTCACGACGACCGAGGTCGAGGTGGTCGTCGTCGACGGGCCGGCCGTCGTGTGGGCCCACCAGGAGGGCCTCGTCGACCGGTTCGGCGCACCGGCCGCCGTCACCGATGCCCCGCCGGCCAGGCGGCCCGACGTCGACCCGCACCCGCCGGCCCGGCTCGCCAGCTGAGCCCGACCCGTTCGCCGCCGCCCTGACCGGCCGGCACGACACCCACGAGAGGAGGAACGATGCACCCGCTCTTCGTCGAGGCCCTCGCGGCAGAGCGTCGCCGTGAGCTCGCGCAGGAGGCGCGCGCTCACCGGCTCGCCCCCCGACGGCCGCGCACGTGGTTCGGCAGCCGTCGGCGACCCCCCGCCTGAGCGCCACCGACACGGCGCCCGCCCCCGCACGCGACCTGGTCGCACCCCGGGGACGGGCGCCCTGCCGCGCCCCTGGTCCGGCACTCGGCCGAGCAGGCTGTGCCACGATGGCCGGGTGCGCTTCCGGTTCGGCGAGCTCCAGCTGGACGACAAGCAGTTCACGCTCGTGGGGCCCGAGGGGCCCGTCCACGTCGAGCCGCAGGTGTTCGGGCTGCTGCACCACCTGATCGTCCACCGGGACCGGGTCGTCCCCAAGGAGGAGCTGCTCGACGCGATCTGGGGCGACCGGTTCGTGTCGGAGTCGGCGCTCACGTCACGGGTCAAGGCCGCCCGGCGCGCCGTCGACGACGACGGGCAGGCCCAGCGGGTCATCAAGACGATCCACGGCCGGGGCTACCGGTTCGTCGCCGAGGTGCTCAGCGACGCCGCCCGGGAGCGGCGGACCCTGCCGCGGCTGCGCAACGTGCCCATCGGCCGGGACGGCGACATCGCCAGCGTCGTCGACCTCGTCCGACACGCCCGGCTGGTGACGGTCACCGGTTCGGGCGGCATCGGCAAGACCACCGTCGGGGTGTCCGTGGCCGACCGCGTGCAGGCCGAGCACGCCGACGGCGCCGTGTTCGTCGACCTCTCGCCGGTGCAACCTCAGGCCGACCTCACCAGGGCGGTGGCCGAGGCCGCGGGGCTGGAGGGCGCCGCCGCGGAGACGATCGGGCGCGTCGCCGAGCACCTGGCGAACCGTCCGGTCCTGCTCGTGCTCGACAACTGCGAGCACGTCCTGGCGCGCTCGGCCGAGCTGGTGGACCGCATGCTCGTGAGCGGCGACGCGTCCCACGTGCTGGCCACCAGCCGCGAGCCGCTGGGCGTCGCCGGCGAGCACGTGTGGCCGCTCGGGCCGTTGCACGAGGCGGCGCCCGAGCTGTTCGTCGAGCGCGCCCGGGCCGCCGAGCCGCGCGTGCGGTGGGATGCCGCAGACCCCGCGGTGATCGAGCTCTGCCGCCGGCTCGACGACGTGCCGCTCGCGCTCGAGCTGGCCGCGGGGCAGCTGCGCCGGTTCGATCTGGTGGAGCTGGTGCGGCGCCTCGACGACCGCCTCGCCCTGCTGTCCGGGCGGGCCTCGGGCGACTCGCCGCGACACACCACGATGGAGACGGCGATCGACTGGAGCTACCAGCTGCTCGACGAGACCGAGCAGCGCCTGCTCCGGCACCTGAGCGTGTTCCCGTCGGCGTTCGACGTCGGTGCGGTCGAGGCCTCGGCACCGGACCTTCCCGGCGCGGACGCTGTGGCCGTGTTCGGCGGGCTCGTCGACAAGAGCCTGGTCGTCCGCCAGCCCGGCTCGGGGCGCTACCGGCTCCTCGAGACGATCCGCGTCTTCGCCCGCGAGCGGTTGGACGATGCCGGCGAGGCGGCGGCCGACTTCGAGCGCCACCGCCGTCACGTGCGGGAGCGGGTCGGGTCGGCCTCGCGGTTGGACAGGTGGCTCTCGGCGCGACTCGCGGCCTCGTTCCGGGCCCACCTCGAGGATGCCCGGCAGGCCTTCCGGCTGAGCCTGCGTCAGGGCGACGTCGACGACGGTGTCGAGATCGCCGTCGGTGCGTCGTTCCTGTGGCGCAACGCCATCGGCTGCGTCGAGGGGGACGCCTGGATCGCCGAGCTGCACGCGCTCGACCTGTCGCCGCGGGACCAGCTGTGGCTGGACATCCTCCGCGCCGACGTGGGCCTGGGGCGCGGCGACTTCCGCCAGCTGTTCCAGGCCGCGTCGTCGGCCGGAGGCCTCGCCGAGGGCACGGACGACGCCGCCGCGGCGAGCCTGGCGGGCCACTACCAGGCCCTGGCGCACCTCACCGACCCGGACCAGGCGAGGGACCGCCTAGGCGCGGCGCTCGACCTGGCCCAGCGGTCGGGCGACGTGCGTCTGATCACCCTGGCCGAGACGTTCGCGGCGGTCGCCGACCTGGCGGCCGGGCGCCACGACGAGGTCCGTGCCGCGGTGACACGGCTCGATCGCGTGGCGTCGGAGGACGGCTACGACCGCTTCATCCTCCACTGGGCGGGCTGGATGCTGGCGCTGGCCGAGCGGGACGCCGCCGCGGCGAGGCACTGGATGGCGCTCCAGCAGGACTACCTCGATCGCACCGGCATCGTCGAGACGTGGATCACGTCCTTCTCGACCGCCCTGTGCGACGTCGTCGACGGCTTCGACGTCTCGACCGGCCTGGCCCGCAGCCTGGCGCTCGCCGATCGGGAGGGCTACGACGCCGACGCCGATTGCCTGCTCGTCCTGGCGTACGCCGAGATCTGTGCCGGCCGACCCGAGTCTGCGGCCGAGCTCGTCGGCACCGCCTTCCACAGCGGCTTCAACAGCACGGCCCACTACGTCCTGTACCGCACGGTGCTCGATCCGTCGCTGCGCACGCAACTCGACTCGGCGAGCCTGGCCGAAGCGCAGGAACGGGGGCGCGCCCGTACCGCCGCCGAGGCGCTCGCCGTTTACGGCGTCGTGTCGCCCCGGGCGCAGGGGGCGGGAACGGAGGCAGGAGAGAGCGTGCATGCCGGATGATCGTCGGGTCGACGTCGTGGCGCCGTTGGCCGGGGCACCGGTACCGGAGCGGTTGCCGGAGGCGCTTCCCCTGCCCGCGACCAGCGCGCAGGTCGCCCAGTTCGTCGCCCTGCGCGCCGCGGCGTGCGTCGGCGCCGACTACGCCAACCTCGCCCTGCTGGACGACTCCGGGTCGTCGCTGCAGCTGTTCCACGACACCTCGCTGCACCAGGACATCGCGGATCGCTACACCGACGTGGCCCTCGACGCGCCGTTCCCGATCGCAGCGGCGGTCCGCGAGGGCCGCGCCGTGCTGCTCGCCGACATCGAGGCCTACCGCGCACAGTTCCCCGACATCGTCGAGGACACGATCGCGGCCGGCATCGAGGCGAGCGCATCCCTGCCCCTCTACCGCTCGGACGGCAGCATCCTGGGTGCGATCGGCTTCGGCTGGACCGACGTCACGACGTTCCATCCCAAGCTCGAGGCGGCGCTGCGGGCGGTGTCCGTGCTGTGCGTCGAGACCGTCGAGCGGGCCGAGCGCTACGACGCGGACCACGAGCTCGTGGTGACGATGCAGCGGCGCCTGCTCGGCGACCTCCCGTCGCTGCCCGGGATCGAGACGTCCGCCCGCTACCTGCCCGCCTCGACGAACCTCGCCGTGGGCGGCGACTGGTACGAGGGACTGCTGCTCGGCGAGACCCGGATGGCGCTCGCGGTCGGCGACGTCACGGGTCACGGGGTCGCCGCGGCAGCCGACATGGCGCTGATCCGCGGGATGGTGAGCGCGCTGGTCCACTCGGGCGTGGCGCTGCGGGACGTGTTCCACGAGCTGGGCGCCGTGCTCCGCCAGCGGTCCGGCCTCCTGCTGGCGACCGTGGCGCTCGTCGTGGCCGACATCGAGCGCGAGACGGTGACCTTCTCGACCGCCGGCCACCCGCCACCGCTGTTGCGCCTGCCCGACGGCGAGATCCGCCGTCTGGACTCGGCGCACTCGCCGATCATCGGGATCCCGGGGACGCGCCGGATCGCGGACACCGCGCCGTTCCCCCCGGGCGCGACGCTCGTGATGTACACCGACGGCCTGGTGGAGCGCCGGGACCGCCCCGTCGGGAAGGGCATCGACCTGGCGGTCGCACAGCTCCGGGAGCTGGGCGGCGACACGAAGGGCGACGCGGTCGTCGACGCGCTCATCGGCGGGCTCGTCGACGACGTGGCCGAGGACGACATCGCCCTGCTGGTGGTGCGGCACACCGGCGAATCGGCCGGGGCCATCGGCCACGGGGCCGGGTGATCCGACCGGCCGGTTGCACGCCTTCCGCGCCGTCAGCGACCGCAGAACCGGGCCGGGGGGGGGGGGGGGGGGGGGGGGGGGGGGG
>DASZOG010000138.1:0-5625 GCA_035550895.1 Acidimicrobiales bacterium | reverse complement strand
CCGGTGGGTCGTCCGGCTGGAACGTCTGCCGCCACGCGTCGCTCGCGCCGAACTTCGAGAAGTTCACTACCAGCGCGCCGATCACGCCGATGATCAGTGCGGCGCCCAACGCCGCCGCCAGCGTGATGCCGGCATCTCCCGTGAGCAGCAAGACCAGCCCGCCGATGACCAGCACGCCGACAGCACCGCCGATCACGTGGCCGACGGCGATCCCCCGGGCGGCCTGACCGGTGACGCCTTCGGGATCGACCGCTCCGCGCTGGGTGTCCTCACGCGTGCTCGTCTCGAAGCCGACGTACTGAACGTGCATGCCGTCGCCGGCGACGTCCTCGACGCGGGCGATCGCGCTGCGCGCGTCGGTGACGTCGCGGAACACCCCGATCACGTTGTACCGGCGCAGAGTGCGGTCCGCCGCCGCTCGGTCCCCGATCCGCGCCCCGGGCACCACGCGGTGGGCCAGCTCCTCGATCGTGCTCGACATGGCGCGGACGTTCCCGGCGCCGACACCCGCCAAACTCGGCCAAACCCGCGTCTGACAGGTCCGTCCGGTGGGTACACGGGCGGCGTGCTCAGCACCCTGCCCTCGGAGCTGGGGGTGGACAAGGCACGGCGGCGCTGGCGACGCGGCGGGGGCATCGCCGCAGTGCTGTTCGCCGCAGTCGTCGTGGTCGCGGCGTTCAACCTCCTCGGGGTGAAGACATCCACGGCGACGTCGCGGTTGAGTGATGGCACAACGGTCGAGGTCCGCTACGGCCTGATCACCCGGCCGGGACTGGCGACGCCGTGGACGGTGACGGTGCACCGGCCTGGCGGGTTCGACGCGCCGATCACGATCCGCACCGATTCCAGCTATCTGGCGATGTTCGACGAGAACGGACTCGATCCGGATCCGGCGTCCGCGACGAGCGACCGCGACGACGTGATCTGGGAGTTCGACCCGCCACCTGGCGACACACTCGTCGTGACGTTCGACGCGCGAATCGAGCCCGGCGTGCAGTGGGGTGAGGATGGGCGCACGGTCGTCGACCTGGGAGACGTGCAGGGTGAGGTCGCGTATCACACCTGGGTGCTTCCCTGATGGAGCTCGTCGCCCGCGCCGCCGCGATCTACGTGCTGCTCTGGCTACTCGTGCGGGCCACGGGCAAGCGCGAGCTCTCGGCGCTCGGCCCGTTCGACCTGCTGTTGATCGTCGTCATCGGCGACGTCGTCCAGCAGGCGGTCACCCAGGAGGACATGTCGTTCACCGGCGCGTTGATCGTGCTGGCGACGATGGGAACGATCGTGCTGGCCGTGAGCGCGCTCTCGCGGCGCTTCGGCGGCGTGCGGCGGATGATCGAGGGCCAGCCAACCGTCGTCGTGCGCGACGGTCAGCCGCTCGACGATGCGCTGGAGCACGAGCGGCTGCCGATCGAGGAGCTGAAGGAGGCGGCGCGCACGAAGGGGATCGACGATCTGTCGAAGGTCCGCTTCGCGATCGTCGAGCCGAACGGGATGTTCTCATTCATCACGCTCGAATCGGAGTCGGAACAGGACGACAACTCCCGCCCCGAGGCCACGGCCCCCGGCCGCTAGCGGCCGCCGCCCCCGGCTGCTGGACGTCAGCGGGAGCCGTTGATCGGCGGGTCGATGCTCACGTCGCGAACCTCCGGACGCGACCGCAGGTCCTCGAGCACCGAAGCCAGCGTGACCGGGTCGCGCACCTGGACCTCGAGGCGCGCGGTGCGCAACTCGCGCTTGGCCAGCGGGTCGTACTCGTCGGCGATGTGGACACGGCCGACGAACGTGCTCACCTCCTCGAGCGCGCGCACGATCGGACCGAGCGTGCCGTGCCCGGGCTCGTAGACGATCTCCAGGGCGCGCTTCCCGGGGCGCTCCATCAGCGGCCGGAGCAGTTGCAGTCCGAGGAGGAGCACGATCGTGGCGGCGGCGGCGATCAGCGCCGCCGGATACGCACCGGCGCCCATCGCCACGCCCAGTGCGGCGGCCAGCCACAGGGTCGCCGCCGTGGTCAGGCCGCGGACGTTGAGCCCGATGCGCAGGATGGCGCCGGCGCCGATGAAGCCGACGCCGGTGGCGACCTGCCCCGCGACGCGCGACGGATCGAGCGTGTCGCCGGCGCCGGAGAAGCCGTACGCGCCGGCGATCGTGAACAGCGCCGAGCCGAGCGCGACGAGTGCATGCGTGCGCGCCCCGGCGGGATGGTTCTGGACCTCGCGCTCGAAGCCGATCACCGCCCCGAGCAGGGCGGCCAGGCCGAGACGGCCGAGGAGCTCGCCGATGGACAGGTCCATCACGGCCCTGCCGGGATCGTCAGCTGCCGTCGGCCAACGCGGGCTGCAACTCCTTCTCCCAGAAGCGGAAGAACCCGTCCTGGTCCGGCCCGATCTGGTGCAGGTGCAGGCGGTCGAAGCCGGCCTGCTCGTAGGCGCGGATCGCTTCGAGGACGGGCTCTACCCCGGGGCCGCAGGGCAGCTTCTGCGCGATCGCCTCCGGCGTGACCAGCTGCGCGGCCTGCTCGAAGGTCGTCGGTGTCGGTAGCTCCTGGCTCAGCTGGCCGGGGATCCCGCTCGTCGGCCACACGCGGTGCGCGGTGCGGATCGCGTCCTCGCGGTTGTCGGCCCAGCACAGCGTCACCTGACCGATCCGCGGTCCCTTGCCACCGGCGTCACCGTACTGCTGCAACAACTCGGGATCCGGCGACGTGCTCCACAGGCCGTCGCCGATCTCTGCCGCCATCTCCACCGCGGCCGGACCGAACGCGGACACGATAATCGGCGGCACGTCTTCGGGATGCGTGAAGAGGCGCGCGTTCTCGACCTCGTAGTAACGGCCGTGGTGGTCGACGTCGTCGCCGGTGCACAGGCGGCGGATGATGTCGACGGCTTCGCGCAGCATCTCCTGGCGGATCTCGATCGCTGGCCACCGCGCGCCGACGACGTGCTCGTTCAGCAGTTCGCCCGTCCCCACGCCGAGGAAGAACCGACCCTCGAGCATGACCGCGCTCGTGGCCGCGGCCTGGGCGACGATCGCCGGATGGATGCGGATCAACGGGCAGGCGACGCCGACGCCGAGTTCGATCCGCTCGGTGACCGAGGCGACCCCGCCGATCGTCGACCAGACGAACGGACTCTGGCCCTGCTCGGAGATCCACGGATGGAAGTGATCGGAGATGGACAGGAAGTCGAAGCCGAGCTCCTCCGCCCGCCGCGCGTGACGGACGAGGTCGTTCGGCGGGTGCTCTTCGCTGGCCAGTGTGTACCCGAACTGCGTCATGGGCGCTCCGTACCCATCGTCGGCTGCGCCGAGCCTTTGCGCTGCCCGGAGTTCAGCTCGCTGCGGCGTGGTGCACGGCGAGCGGTTCGATGACCGTCAACGTCGCGAAGCCGGCCGCGAGCAGGGCCGTATCCGACTCGCCCTCGGCGGTGCCGTCGAGCGGCGACACCGAGACGCGCAGCGTCGATCCGCTCAACGCCGCCTTGACCTCGACGGCGCCGGTGCTCGCCAGCTCCGCCCGGCGCAGCTCGTGCCACGGGGAGGTCGCCGGGAAGTTGATGTTGACCACACACCCGCGATGCGCCAGTGCCAGGTCGGTGGCCTGCTGCACCACCTCGTGCAGTGTCTCGGCGGGAGGGACCTCGGACGCCAGCGTGGAGAACGCGGCAGCGGCCATGCCCAACGAGGCAGCCGTCAGCGCGGCGCCGACGGTGCCGGAGTGGAGCACCGCCTGGCCCGTGTTCGGGCCGGTGTTGATCCCGGAGAGGACCATGTCCGGCGGGTCGCCGAACGCCCCGTAGCGGGCGAGCAGCACGATCAGCGCCGGGTGGGCCTCGAGGCCGCGCAGCGTGACCCCTTCGAGGGTCGGGTCGATCCGTTCCTCGACGGCGATGGTCCCGCCGTCTCCAAGTCCGAGCAGGGAGGTGCCCGCACCACTGACGTTGCGCCTCGGCGCGGCGACGACGACCTCGCCCAGCGATCGCGCCGCTCGGGCCAGCGCGACGATCCCAGCGCTGTGCACACCGTCGTCGTTCGTGATCAGCACGCGCATGTCAGACCTCGAGTCGGGCGACACGGACGCGCGGCTCGAGCACGTCCACCTCGGCCGCGGAGGACGTGCCGAGCCCGTGACGGGTGACGTTGGCCGCCCCGGCCGCGACAGCCCGGCCGACCACCGCGGTCCACGGATTCCCCGCGGCGAGACCGACGGCCAGCGCGGCGGTCATCGA
The DNA here is from genome assembly GCA_035550895.1 of Acidimicrobiales bacterium. Lineage (GTDB taxonomy): Bacteria > Actinomycetota > Acidimicrobiia > Acidimicrobiales > Ilumatobacteraceae > DASZOG01. The sequence goes on along the minus strand of DASZOG010000138.1, from coordinate 1,402 downwards.
GTCGCCGGCCCCACGGTGGTCGGCCTCCTCGAACTGCGGCGCCTCGAGCTCGAGGACGTCGCGCTCGTCCACCGCCAGCGCCGGAGCGTCGCCGCGGGACACGACGACGCGCTCGGCTCCCAGCGCGCGCAGCCGCTGCGCGAGGCGGGCGAGATCGGCCGGCGTGTCGACCGGACCGATCCCGAGCTCGGCAGCCTCGCTGACGCTGACCTTCAAGACGTCCAGGCCGCCGCGCGCCGCAGCGAGCGCGAACCCGCCGGCGAGGTCCGCCACGACGCGCACGCCGTGCTCGCGGAGGTCGTGCGCGATCCGCCGGTAGAGATCGCTCGGCAGGCGCGGCGACTCCCCGGTGCCGCAGAGCACGACCGAATCGACGCCGAGCCCGACGCTCAGCGCCGCGCCGTACAGGTCGTCGAGCTCGTGCCGGCTGAGCACGTCGGCCGGCCGCTCGGCGACGCGGCGGCGGTCCCCGGCGCGACGGTCGTCGATGTAGGCCGCGCCCTCGCCGGCGACGTCGACTGCGATGGTGCCGAACGGCTCGCCCTGCAGCAGCGCGCGCAGGATCGTTCCGTGCTCGCCACCTGCGGCGGTGACGAGCGTGGACCGCGCTCCGAGGCGCGCCGCGGCACGCGCCACCCACACGCCTTGGCCCGCGGCGTGGAAGTGGATCTCGTCGCCTTCTCCGCCGCTGACCACGCGCTCGACGGTCACCGATACGAACGGCGACGGGCCGAAGACCATCACCTGCGGTGCCGCTTGCTGTGCATTCGCGGGTGAGCGCGGCTCCGTGGTGGACACTGCTCGCCGGTACCCGCGCCCTCCTCCGCACAGACACGCGTACGGCTGGCGAGGTTGGCGCGGAATCGGCGCGGGTACCCCAGTCAGTGGACTGGCACCGGTTCGCTTCGCCGCACCGAAGCGCCGGCGCCAGTCCGCCGAGTCGTGCCGCAGGTTTGAATCGCCGGTTGACCAGGTTTGAATCGCCGGTTGACCGGGCATACGGTCAACCGGCGCCGGCGCCGCCTTCCACTCTCCACCCGCAGGCGCCGGCGCCGAAGAACGAGAAGGAGCGATGGACCCGGACGTCGACCCCGAAGAGCTCGCCGATCCCGAGGCGCGTGCCGAGGAGCCGCCGCCGGAGCCCGGGGAGGACGAGGCGGAGCCGCCCACCGACGAGTCCCTCATCCCTGCGGCCGACGTACCGCTCGACGCGCCCGACGCGGACTGGCTCGACCAGCAGCGCGAGCCGCCGGTCGACGACGAGGACGAGGCGCCCCGCTAAGCCTCCCCGCGCGGCCTCCCCGCTCGGCCGCCCCGCGGGTCGAGAGCATCGGTACGCTGCGCGCACCGTGAGCCGCGTACTCGAGACGACGACGCCGCCCACCGGGCTCACAACGGCGCA
>DASZOG010000137.1:0-16919 GCA_035550895.1 Acidimicrobiales bacterium | reverse complement strand
GCGTCACAGGGTTCACGACCGAGATGTTCCGCATCGCCATCGAGGGCCGGCCGGCGTTCGAGAAGTGGTCGTTCATCGGCTACCCGTTGTCCGCGCTCGTCGACGGCGGCGGTTCTCTCAACGGCTGGCACCAGACATCGTGGATCACCCACGTCGTCGCCTTCGCCGCGTTCCTGGTGATCCTCCCCATCACGATGCTGCGCCACATGTTCACGTCGCCGCTGAACATGTACCTGCGCGCACGTGACCGCCCGAAGGGCGCGATGAAGCCGCTGCCGAACCTGGCCGAGACGTCACTCGAGACGTTCGGCGCGTCCGTGGTCGAGGACTTCTCGTGGAAGCAGCTGCTCGACACCGACGCCTGCACGATGTGCGGCCGGTGCACGAGCGTGTGCCCGGCGCACGCCACGGGCAAGCCGCTCGACCCGCGCGAGATCGTGTTGAAGGTCGGCGAGGTGATGGCCGCGACGGCGTCGCCGGCTCCCGTCTCGCCGCCGATCGGCATCGACGGCGAGATCACGATCTCGTCGACGAGCGTGTTCGAGCGGATCACCCCGGAGGAGATCTGGGCCTGCACGTCGTGCAAGGCATGCGACGAGATCTGCCCGGTGAACATCGAGATCCTCGACAAGATCCTCGACATGCGCCGCTACCTGTCGCTGATGGAGTCGAACTTCCCCACCGAGCTCGGCACCGCGTACCGGGCGATGGAGAACCAGGGCAACCCGTGGGGCATGAGCCAAGGGGACCGCGCCGACTGGGCCCGCGGGCTCGACGTCGACGTTCCCGTCGTCGAGCCGGGCGCGCCGTTGGAGCACGAGTACCTCTACTGGGTCGGCTGCGCGGGCAGCTTCGACGACAAGAACAAGAAGGTCACCCAGGCGATGGTCAAGCTGCTCGACAGGGCAGGGATCGACGTGGCGATCCTCGGCCCGAGCGAGATGTGCACCGGCGACCCGGCGCGACGGAGCGGCAACGAGTACCTGTTCCAGATGCTCGCCATGCCGAACATCGAGACGCTGAACGGGATGGGGGTGCGGAAGATCATCACCCAGTGCCCGCACTGCTTCAACACGCTCAAGAACGAGTACCCGCAGTACGGCGGGAACTACGAGGTCGTCCACCACAGCCAGTTCCTCGAGGAGCTCATCGCCGCCGGGCGGCTCGACGTGTCGAGCGCGTCGCTCGAGGAGCGGCTGACGTACCACGACTCCTGCTACCTCGGGCGGCACAACGACGTCTACCTCGCGCCGCGCAAGGTGGTCGGCTCGATCAAGGGCATCGACGTGGTGGAGATGCCGCGCAACGGCACCCGCGGCATGTGCTGCGGCGCCGGCGGGGCGCGGATGTGGATGGAGGAGTCCGTCGGCAAGAAGGTCAACGACGAAAGGGCGCAGGAGGCGCTGTCGACCGGCGCGACGCGTGTCGCGACCGCGTGCCCGTTCTGCTACATCATGCTCGACGACGGCGTGAAGGGGCAGGGCGTCGAGGAGGACCAGGTCAAGGTCGGCGACATCGCCATGCACCTGCTCGAGGCGATCGAGCGTGGCGAGGTCCACGGGGCGAACGCAGCCGCTGCGCCTGCCTCGCCAGCGACGCTCGCCGACTGACCCGGCCGCCGGCGATCGCGGCGCGAACTGCGGGAGATTCGGGTGGATATTCGACCCATCCCTCCCGAAGTTGGTCAGCCGTCGCCGAAGTTGCGGTAGTAGCGGCTCGGGGTGGGGCCGCGCTGGCCCTGGTACTTCGAGCCCACCCCGTCACTGCCGTACGGCTTGTCCGCCGGTGTCGTCATCTGGACGAACGAGATCTGGCCGATCTTCATCCCCGGGTACAGCGTGATCGGCAGCGTCGCCACGTTCGCCAGCTCCAACGTGATGTGCCCGTCGAATCCGGGATCGATGAACCCGGCGGTGGAGTGGATCAGCAGGCCGAGCCGGGCCAGCGAGCTCTTCCCCTCGATCCGGGAGACGAGATCGTTGGGCATGCCGATCCGCTCCAGCGTGGCGCCGAGCACGAATTCGCCGGGGTGCAACACGAACACCCCTTCGGCGTCGATCTGGACCAGCTCGGTCAGATCCTCCATGTCCTGCTTGACGTCGATGATCGACGCGGTGTGGTTGCGGAAGACCCGGAACAGCCGATCCAGACGGAGGTCGACCGACGATGGCTGGATGTTGGCGTCGTCGAGGGGATCGATGACGATCCGTCCGGAAGCGAGCTCCTCGCGGATCGAGCGGTCGGACAGGATCACGCCGGCCCGAGCTCAGTCGTGGTCGTGTTCGTCCGCGTCGGCGTCGGCCTTGGTCTTGTGGACCGTGCCGTCGGGGTGCTCGGGCGGGGAGTAGAGCGAGTACAGCTTGAGGTCGCCGTCACCGGTGTTGACGACGTTGTGCCACGTGCCCGCCGGGATGATCGCCGCCCAGTCGTCCCCGACGTCGTGTGTCTCGTCGATCGCGTCCTTCGTGCGGCCGAACTCGATCCGGGCCGTGCCCTGCTCGACGCGGATGAACTGGTCGAGATGGGGGTGCGATTCACGACCGATCTCCTCGCCGGCGCGCAGCCGCATCACGGTCAGCTGGGTGTGCCCGCCCGTGAACAGCACGGTGCGGAAGTTCTCGTTCGCCAGGGTGGCCTCGTCGATGTCTGCGACCCATCCGATCATGCGAGCACCCTACTGGCGCCCTCCGCGCTAGCCTCCCGTCCCGCACGCGGGTGTAGTTCAGCGGCAGAACATCAGCTTCCCAAGCTGAGAACGCGGGTTCGATTCCCGTCGCCCGCTCCAATCTGCATCCGCGATGCGCGGGACAATGGTCGGCGTGGCCGTGGAGCCGACCACTGACGCTGCTCGTGCCCTCGCCGAAGGCCGGTGGGCTGAGGCCCGTGCCGCGTTCGAAGCGGCGCTGGCGGGCGAGGAGACGGCCGAGGAGTGCTTCGGCCTGGCGATGGCCCTGTGGTGGCTGGGCGAGAACCACGCCTGCGTCGAGCAGTGCGGCAGGGCCTACACCCTGTTCCGGGAGTCCGGTGACGCGCAACGTGCGGCCCAGTCCGCGGTGTGGTTGGCGATCACGTACAAGGCGAACTTCGCCAACTATGCGGCAGCCAACGGGTGGATCAACCGGGCGGAACGACTGCTCGAGCCGTTCGCGCCCGGACCACTGCATGGATGGGTGTGGGTCGCCCGCGCCTACCGGTTGACGGACCTGGATGCCGCCGAAGAGCTCACCGAGCGCGCCGCCGAAATCGCCCGGGCGGCGGGTGATGTCGATCTCGAGCTGGTCGCGATGGCGCAACTCGGCCTGATCCGGGTCGGCAAGGGTCACATCGAGGCGGGGTTCGGCATGATCGACGAGGCGATGGCGGCCTCGCTCGCGGGTGAGCGCTCGACGCTGGACACGGTCGTCTACGCGTGCTGCGACATGTTGCACGCATGCGAGCTGGCCAGCGACGTCGAACGCGCCGCCCAATGGTGCCAGGTCGCCGACGACTTCGTCGCCAGGTACGGCTGCCCGTTCCTGTATGCGGAGTGCCGCATCTACTACGGCAGCGTGCTGACCGCCACGGGGCGGTGGGAGGAGGCCGACCGAGAACTGCGGGCGGGGGTGCGGATCACGGCGGGCGCCTCCCCGGGCCTACACCGCCGGGCGCTGGCCCGGCTCGCCGGGCTCCGTGTACGGCAGGGCCGCTTGGAAGATGCCGAGCAGTTGTTGGCCAACGCACGCGCGGGCGTCGAGGCGGAGGCGGAAGCGTCGGTCCTGACGGCGGCGCTGTCCCTGGCCAGAGGTGACGCGCCGGGCGCGGGCCGCCTTCTCGAAGAACGGCTCCGTCACCTCGAGGATCACCGCTGGCACCTGGCCGGCGCCCTCGACCTGCTCGTCGACGCCTACATCACCGCCGGTCGGATCGAGGCTGCCACCGGCGCGGTGGAACGGCTGGAGGCCACGGCCGACGCGGCAAGGAGCCGGCATCTCGACGCTCTGGCCGCCGGCGCCCGCGGTCGCCTCCTGCTCGCCAACGGCGAGCTGCGCGGCGTCGCGCAGCTGGAGACTGCGCTCCAGGTGTGGTCCTCCTTGGGGCTCCCGCTGGAATCCGCGCGCACCCGGTTCGCGCTGGCGCGTGCTCTGGTCACCGATGAACCCGACACCGCCATCGACCATGCCCGCCGGGCGTTGACCGCCTTCGAAGACCTCGGCGCGGCGATCGACGCCGATCGCGCAGCCTCGTTCCTCCGCGCCCTCGGCATCGTTCCCCGCACCGGACTCAAGCGGGCCGGCGTGCTCACGATGCGCGAGCGGGACGTACTCCGGCTCCTCGGTGCCGGGTTGTCGAACCCGGAGATCGCCGAGCGGCTCCACGTCAGCCGCAAGACGGCGTCCCACCACGTCAGCAACATCCTCAGCAAGCTGGGTCTGCGCAACCGGGCGGAGGCCGCTGCCCACGCCACCGTCGTCCTGCAGGAATCAACAGGCGCTACACCTCCAAGCTCCTGAGGGGAACCGGACGGCGAATGGGTCAGCTGCCCGATGCTTCACGGCTGGAGGGGGCGGAACATCGGGCCATGACGAGCACCGAACCATCCGAGTCGTTCCAGATCCCGATCGAGGCGGCGGAGGCCTACGAGGCTGCCTTCGTTCCCGCGTTCTTCGCGCAGTGGGCGCCGCTCCTCTGCAACGCTGCCGGTGTCATCGCCGGCCAGCGGGTCCTCGATGTCGCCTGTGGCACCGGGATCGCCGCGCGCACGGCCGCCGATCGCGTCGGGCCCGGCAACGTCGTCGGCGTCGACCTCAACGAAGCGATGCTCACCGTCGCCCGCCGGGTGCGCCCCGAGATCGACTGGCGCCAGGGTGACGCCGCGTCACTCCCCTTCGACGACGCTTCCTTCGACACCGTGCTCTGCCAGATGGCCCTGATGTTCTGTCCCGACCGGGTGCAGGCGCTGCGGGAGATGGCCCGCGTCGCCGCGCCCGGCGGCACGGTCGCCGTGCTGGTCCCGAGCGGGCTCGACGCCCAACCCGCCTACGGTCCCTTCGTCGAGATGGCGGTGCGGCACGCCGGCGCCGAGGCGCGGTCGCTGTTGAGCACCTACTTCGCCTGCGGCGATCTCGCCGATGTCACGAGCGCGTTCGAGCAGGCTGACCTACGGTCGCCAACCACAGCTACCCACGTCGGCAGCGCGAGGTTCCCATCGGTGGACGCCCTGGTGAACACCGAGGTGGACAGCACGCCCCTGGGCGAGCGGATCACCCCCGAGGTGCGCGACCGGATCTTCGAAGGCGCGCGGGAGGTTCTGGCCCCGTTCACGACCGCCGACGGCGCGTTGGAGGCGCCCTTCGAGGTTCACGTCGTCGCCGCCCACCGGCCATGACCGACTCGGATCGTCAGGCGGTGGAGCGGAGCTCGGCCCAGACGTTCCTGCCCCGGTGGGTCGACGAGGTGCCTGCGAGACGAGCCGTCAACCCCCGGATCGTCTCGCCGGCACCTCTGCGGTCCCGGTAGAGATCCGCGCCGGCGACTCGGTGGGCCGGCGGTAGGCGGTGCAGTCGGTGATCGCTTCGGCGAGGAGGTCGTGCAGGATCGTGTCCGGGTCGGGGACGCAGGCTTGGGCGATGCCGACCACGGCGTTGCGCACCGTCGCCGGGCCACCGTGGCGGCGGAAGCCCTTCGGCGTGGCGCGCATCCCTTCGGCGTACCGCCGCGCCCACTGCTGCGCGTGCGGCACCTGGGCGAGCGCCCACTCGCTGGGCGGCCCGAGCGTTCCCGCCTGGCGAGCGTCGAGCTCGTCCAGGATCCGCTCCGCGGCGAGCACCGAGACGGCGAGGACCCGCTGGCGCTCGGCGGAGGCGATCGGCAGCGCCGTCGTGGCCGCGCGCAGCGCGATCTCGGCATCGACGTGCGGGTCGTCGCTGGTCAACCCGATCACCGACGGAACGAGCTCGACCAAGCGGCCGCGACCGGCGTCAGTGGTGTAGTCGTTGACCAGTCGCGCGAGCGCGGCCAGCAGCGGGTGGGTACAGGCCGGGCTGTCGCTCCATCGCTCCCCGGCGAGGTAGGACGCCAGCTCCATGAAGCACGCCCCGGCTCGCGGGCTGCGGTGCTTGCCGCGGGACAGCTTCGGGACCAGCTCGGGCACCTGTATGACCTGACGGCGCATCGGGTCCTCCCGGTTCGTCGGATCCTCACCACCAGTGTGCGACGTCTGGCGCCTCCGTGCCAGGCCCATCGTCCAGCGGTCTGCCGGTCAGGCGACGTCCCAGTGGCCGCTGTGGTTCATGTTCTTGATGAACCGATGCGAAGTCAGCAGGCGGTGGAAGATGTCCTCGGAGAGCGGCGCCTCGTCGAGTGCGGCGGCATTCATCCGGGCGTACTCCTCGACGTGCATCGACGAGATCGCGGTCGTCACGCCAGGCTGGCGGCAGACGAACTTGATGGCCAGCGCGGCGAGCGAGCTGGCGTGTTCCGGGACGTACCGGCGGAGCTGGTCGACCTTGTGGATGTACCAGCGCCGTTCGATCGTCGCGTCGAAGTAGGTGTGCCGGTAGTCGCCTTCCGGGAACTCGGTCTCCTCGGTGAGGAATCCGGTCAGCCCGCCTTCGTCGAGGATGCAGCGGGCGATGACGGCGACGTCGTGCTGCGCGCAGATCGGCACGAGGACGTCGAGCGGCTGCGAGTCGAAGACGTTGATGATCGTCTGCACGGAGTCGACGAGGCCGCTCTGCACGAGCGCCACCGCCATGTCGGCGCGATGGTCGGGCACCGAGACACCGATGCTGCGGACCTTGCCCGCGTGCTTCAGCTCCTGGAGCTCCTCCATCCAGTAGCCGTCGAGCCCCCACGTCGGCCAGTAGATGTGCAGCTGCTGAAGGTCGATCACGTCGACACCGAGCTGGTGCAGGCTCTCCTCCGTGCACGACGTGACGTGGCCGCGGGGGAACGCCTCCTCGACGGGGAGCGGGATGGCGAACTGCCACACCGGGCCGAGCGCCTCGACCTTCGTCGCCACGACCGGCGCCGGCCCCCTCCAGCTGCGCAACGCCTGCCCGACGCGGCGCTCCGACTCGCCGTAGGCGCGCGCCGTGTCGACGAAGTTCACGCCGAGCTCGAGCGCGGTGTGCAACGCCCGCTCGCACTCGGCGTCGGACACGTCGCCGAACCACCCGGCGAAGCCCATCGCGCCGAAGCCGAGCGCGCTGACGTCCGTGTCCAGAGCGGGGAATCGGCGGAACAGCACGGGAGACCTCCTGCGGCGAGCGAGACGAGCGGGTCGGCTCAGCCTGCCACCGGAGTCACCCGGCGGTGTCGGCCGGGCGGAGGTCGGCGACGAGTCGGCCGCCGACGACCTCGACGTGATACGTCCCGAGCGGCACCCGCGCCGGGCGACGGACCGGCTCGCCGGTGACCACGTCGAACCGGCCGTTGTGCTTCGGGCACTCGATGCACCCGTCGATCAACAGGCCGTCGGCGAGGTGGGCCTGGCCGTGGGTGCAGAAGCCGTCGACCAGCGCATAGACGTCGGCGCTCGGCCGGCACAGCACGTACGTCGCGCCGTGGACGTCGACGCGCAGGATGCCGCCCGGCTCGACGGCGTCCACCGAGCCGAGATCGGTGTGTCCCTCGGCGACCGTCTCGGCGATTGCCACGGTCGCCGCGCCCTTGGCATACCCGGCCGTCGCCCGGTCGTCTGGCACCTGCAGATCGGGCACCTCCCACGCCGGGTCGACCCGCTGGTGGCGCAACGCGCCGATCACTTCGCGGTACGCGGCGAGCACGTTCGGCTTGGGAGGGGGCAGGTGGTCCTTCAGCTCGGCGTGGAGAGCCGGCAGGTTGCGGTACGGCACGCTCGGGAAGAGGTGGTGCTCGACGTGGTAGTTCATGTTCAGGTACAGGAACCGCAGCACAGGGTTCATGTACACGGTGCGCGTGTTCAGCCGGTGGTCGAGCACGTCCTCGCGCAGGCCGGCGTGCTGCGTGACGGCGAAGAAGTAGAGGAGCGGCGCGCCGTAGAACGTCGGCAGGCCGATGAACAGCAGCGGCACGATCGACCGGGTGCTGACCGACCACACGACGACCCCGAGCAGGATGGCGACGAAGGCGCGCGCCTCCCACACCAGGCGGCGCTGCTCGTCCGGCGGAACGAAGTCGCGCGCCTCGGTGTCGATCGACCCTGCCGCGTGGCGGACCATCCGCCACAGCATCTGCGGGCCGTTCTGCAGCTGGAGCAGGTTCGGGATCAGCGCCCGGAGCCGGAACGGGCGCATGAAGAGGATCTCCGGGTCGCGCCCGACGATGATCGTGTCCGAGTGGTGGCGGAAGTGCGACCAGCGCCAGAGCGTCGGCTCGCGGAACAGCATGAACGACGCGACGTAGTAGACGGCGTCGTTGATCCACGGCGTGCGGAACGCTGTTCCGTGTCCGCATTCGTGCCAGCGCGCGTCGGCGGCGCCGCCGTAGAGGAAGCCGTAGATGGCGAACGCGGGGATCGCCCACCAGGATCCGAGCGCCAGGAAGGCCAGCACACCGGCGGCGACCAGGAGCACGAGCCACAGCACGACGTCTCGCGCCGCCCGCCCGTTCGTCCGCGCCATCAGGTCCTGGAGGCGCTCGGCGTCGATCGGTGGCCGGTACCACTGGGCGTCGGCGAGCCCGGCACGCACCGCCCGCTCTGCTTCCACGCCGGTCAGGCTGTAGTCCCGCCGTCCCTCAGCGGGTGCCGGTCCGGGGGTCAACAGCGCGTCACGCATCGGGTTGCCTCCTCCGAATCAGGTCCGCGTGGTCCTCGCATTCTGGCGGACGGCCGGCCCCCTGCACATCGTGCGAGCGTGTCTGCCGGCGCCGCTCCCTACGCTGGACGCTTGGCATGACGATCCCCCGGCTCGACCTGCGCTTCCGCGTGCCCTCCCCGGAGCTGCTCGCCCTGCCGTGGCGCGAGCGGCTCGGCGCGTGGGACGCGACGGAGGTCGCCGTGCGCGACATCCCGGTCGGCCCGAGCCGGCACCTCGTCCGCTTCGTCGAGGCCGACGATCGACTCTGGGCGCTGAAGGAGATGCCGCTGCCCGTCGCGATCAAGGAGTACGAGGTGCTGCGCGAGCTGGAGCGGCGTGCGCTGAGCGCGGTCCGCGCCGCAGGTCTCGTGATCCAGCCGTTCCCCGATACGGCGATCCTCGTCACGCACTTCCTGGAGCGGTCGTGGCAGTACCGGCGGCTGCTGATGCGCGTCCCGACGTCGATGCGCCGCCACCGCGAGCGGTTGCTCGAGGCGATCGCGACGCTGCTCGTCGACCTGCATCGCAACGGCGTCTACTGGGGAGACTGCTCGCTGGCGAACACGTTGTTCCGCCGCGACGGTCAGGAGCTGCAGGCCTGGCTGGTCGACGCGGAGACCGCGGAGATCCACACCGTCCTCAGCGACGGCCAGCGCGACCTCGACCTGCAGATCATGGTGGAGAACATCGCCGGCGGCCTGCTGGACGTGGCGGCCCGCCTCGACGAGCCCGAGGACGTCTACGACCAGCTGATCGCCGAGGCCGAAGGGGTGGTCAACCGCTACCACGTCGTGTGGGAACTGCTCCACGAGGCGCCGGTCGTCGAGCTGCACGAGCGCGACCAGGTCCAGGCCCGGCTGCGCCGGCTGAACGACCGCGGGTTCGCCGTCGACGAGGTGCAGCTCGAGCCCGCCGGTGACGCCGCCGACGACGTGAGCCTGCGCATGAGGGTCGCCGTCGGCGGACGCACGTTCCATGCGGGACGGTTGCGCGAGCTGACCGGACTGGAGGTCGGTGAGGGCCAGGCGACGATCCTCCTCAACGATCTCGAGGCCCACCACCGGCGCCTCGCGGAGCAGCGGCAAGCGACGGTCACCGACGAGGAGGCCGCCCGGTCGTGGCTCACCGACGTCTTCTCCCCCGGGATGGAGCGCGCCGTCCGGGCCGTCGGCGGCGTGGGCGATCCGGTGCAGGCCTACTGCGACCTGCTCGAGGTCCGGTGGCTGCTCAGCGAGGAGGCCGGCGCCGACGTCGGCGACGGACCGGCGCTCGACGCACTCGCCCGGCGCGCCGCACCGAGCGAGTCGGCAGCGACGATCGGCATCGTCGACGTCACCACGCGGGAACTGCCCGTCATCCAGGGTCCGAGCAGCTGATGGCGCTCGACGAGGGCAACGCGCTGTGGTGGCGCGACGCCGTGATCTACGAGGTGTACGTCCGCAGCTTCGCCGACGCCGACGGCGACGGGCTCGGCGACCTGCCCGGCATCCGCTCCCGCCTGCCGCACCTGCGCGAACTCGGCGTGGACGCGGTGTGGCTGACGCCGTTCTACCCGTCACCGCAGGTGGACGCGGGCTACGACGTGTCCGACTACCGCGATGTCGCTCCCGAGTTCGGCACCCTGGCGGACTTCGACGACCTCCTCGAGGAGGCCCACGATCTGGGCTTGCGGATCATCGTCGACCTCGTCCCGAACCACACCTCCAGCGCGCATCCCTGGTTCCGCGCCGCGCTCGCCGCCGCTCCCCGGAGTGCAGCGCGGGCCCGGTACCTGTTCCGCGACGGACGCGGGCGGAACGGTGAGGAGCCGCCCAACGACTGGCAGAGCGTGTTCGGAGGTCCGGCGTGGACCCGTGTGGTGGAGGCCGACGGACGGCCAGGGCAGTGGTACCTCCATCTCTTCGCGCCGGAGCAACCCGATCTCGACTGGACGAACGGCGAGGTGCTCGCCGAGTTCGACGCGATCCTCCGCTTCTGGCTGGACCGCGGAGTCGACGGGTTCCGCATCGACGTCGCCCACGGCCTGGCCAAGGCTCCCGGCCTCCCCGACCTCGACGATCGGTTCGCGGTCGCCGGACCGGCCCAGGCCGGCCACCCGTACTGGGACCAGGACGCGGTGCACGAGGTGTACCGCCGGTGGCGGCGGGTGACGGACGAGCACCCCGGCGGCGTGATGTTCGTCGGCGAGGTCTGGGTCCAGGCCGCCGAGCGGCTCGCCCGTTACGTCCGCCCGGACGAGCTGCACACGTCGTTCAACTTCAGCTTCCTGCTCGCCCCGTGGAACGCTCCCGCGCTGCGGTCCGTGATCGATCACACGATCGCCATGCTCGGGGCGGTCGGCGCCCCGCCGACGTGGGTGCTCTCGAACCACGACGTCGTCCGCCACGTGACCCGCTACGGCGGCGGCCCGCTCGGCACGCAGCGGGCGCGCGCCGCCGCCTTGCTCATGCTGGCGCTGCCCGGAGGCGCCTACGTCTATCAGGGCGAGGAGCTCGGCCTGCCCCAGGTCGAGGACCTGCCCGACGCCGTGCTGCAAGATCCGATCTTCGCCCGCACCGGGGGCAAGCGACGCGGCCGCGACGGGTGCCGGGTCCCGCTCCCGTGGTCAGGACGCCGCCCGTCGTACGGCTTCGGGCCGTCGCCGAACGCATGGCTACCCCAGCCGGAGTCGTGGGCCGAGCTCTCCGTCGAACAGCAGACGGAGGCTCCGGGGTCGATGCTCTCGCTGTACCGCGACGCGCTCCGCTACCGCCACGCGCTGCCCGCGCTCGGCGACGGCGAGCTCACCTGGATCGACGCGGACGAGACGGTGCTCGCCTTCCGCCGGGAGCCCGGGTTCGTCTGCGTGGTCAACACCGGCACCCGACCGCTGGACCTCGAGGCGCTCGCCGGCAGGCGACGATTCCTGCTGGCCAGCGTCGACCTCGGCGCGGCCGGGCGACTCCCGCCGGACGCTGCCGCCTGGTTCGTCGACGACGTGCGGTCCTCGGCGACCGGCTGACCGGGATCGGCCCCGCCGGATCAGGCCGCTCAGCCGTCGGTCCGGGCGCCGACGCTCTCCCGGAGCCTCTCCAGGCTGGCCCGCAGGAGGCGACTGACGTGGACCTGGCTCGTGCCCACGACTGAGGCGATCTCCGACTGGGACATGTTCTCGAAGTACCGGAGATAGAGGATGTGCCGCTCCCGAGCCGGCAACGTCGCCAGCAGCTGGCGCAAGGCCTGCCGGTCGACGGCGGTGTTCAGCTCGGCCTCGCCCTCCCCGACGGGGTCGAGGGCGGCCGTGCCGCCCTCCTCGGCGCGCGTCACGAGCGGCGCGGCACGGTAGGCGGCCTGGGCCTCGAACGCCTCCAGCACGGCGTCCTCGCTCACATCGAGATGCTCCGCCAGTTCGCCGATCCTCGGCGACCGGCCGAGCTGCTGCTCGAGTACGGCCGACGCCTTGCCCAACGCCAGGCTGAGCTCCTTTGCGCGGCGTGGCACCCGCGTGCCCCACGTCGCGTCACGGAAGTGGCGGCGGACCTCGCCGAGCACGGTCGGCATGGCGAAGCTGACGAACGAGCTGCCGTGCCCGACGTCGAAGCGCTCGACCGCCTTCACGAGGCCGAGGCTGGCGACCTGGATCAGGTCATCGAGTGGCTCGCCCCGGTCCCGGAAGCGGCGCGCGACCTGGATGGCGATCCACTGGTGGGCCACGACCAACTCGTCGCGCAGGCGCGGGTCGCGGGTCGTGGCATAGGCCTCGAACCGCTCGTCGAGGCCGTCAGCCGCCATCGGCTACGGCGCTCTTCTGCAGGCGGAAGGAGATCTGGCCGTCGTCGGACTCGACGGCGAAGTCCTCGGCGACGACCTCGAGGATGCGCGTCGCCAGCTGGACCTCCTCGGCGCCGAGGTCCGCCTCGGTCCCGGCGGTGCGGCCGCGCACCTGCACCGACCCGGGTGCGAACCGGAAGGCGAGCTCGACCGGTCCGCCGTCACCGTGCTCGAGGAGCACGACACACGCCTCGTCGACGGCGATCTTCAGGTCGTCGATGTCGTCGACGGTCAGGTCGGCGAACGACGCCACGGCGCTCGCCGTGAGGCGGGCGACGCGGACCATCCGCGGCTGAGCGGGCAGCGTCAGGAGGATCTCGCCGTCGGTCTCGTTCATGGAGTTGTCAGTGCCTCGTTCGTGTCCTGGTCATGCCTCGATCGTGAACTCGTCGAGGAGGCCCGTGATCTCCAGCAGGCGGTGAACGACCGGTGACGGGCGCCGGAGTACGAGGTCGTCACCGCGCCCCTGCAGCGTGCGCTGCGCCTGGATGAGCCCGCGCAGACCCGACGAGTCGATGAAGGTCACGCCCTCCAGCGAGAGCACGACGCGGCCCGGCGCACCGACGACGGCTTCCGTCAGCCGGTCGGCGCTGTCCAGATCGATCTCCCCACGCGCCTCGAGCCCGTCACTCGCGGCTACGACCTGGAGGCCGTCGTCTGCCCGTTCGTTCACCCAGGCTCCTTCACGGACCGAGCTCGATGCACCACCAGTTCGGAACCTAGTGCCCCGTCAGGTGACCGCGCTCGGTCGCTCCCCGAGTCGGCGGGAACCGAGCGAAGGTTGCCTGACGGGCACGAGTGCCCGTCAGGTGGTCATGCCCCGTCAGGCCTTGGTGGCGCGGGGCGCCTCCTCCAGGCGGGCGAGGAAGGACGCGGCCCAGTCGTGCACCGTGTGGGTCAGCACCACTTCGCGCATCCGGGCCATGCGCGCCCGCCGCTCCGCTTCCGGGAGCCCGAGCGCAGTGTCCAGGGCCTGGACCAGCGCGTCGTGGTCGTAGGGGTTGACCGGCACCGCCTCGCGCAACTCGTGCGCCGCGCCGGCGAACTCGCTGAGGATCAGCACGCCGTCACCATCGGTGCGCGCGGCGACGAACTCCTTGGCGACGAGGTTCATCCCGTCCCGCAACGGCGTCACCGCCATCACATCCGCCAAGCGGTAGAGGGCGAGGAGCTGCGTCGAAGCGATCGAGCGGTGCAGGTATTCGACCGCTGGCCGCCCGACCTTGCCGTGCCGCCCGTTGACCTCGCCGACGAACCGCTCGACCTCCTGGCGGAGCTCGTTGTACCCCGGCACGTTGTCGCGCGTGGGCACGGCGATCTGGATCAGCAGGACGTCGTCGGGGTCGGCGCGCCCCGAGGCGAGCAGATCCGCGAACGCTCGGAGCCGCCGGTCGATGCCCTTCGTGTAGTCGAGGCGGTCGACGCCGACGATGACCCGGCGGTTGCCGAGACGCGCGCGGAGGCGGCGGAGCTCGTCCTCCGTGTCGTCGGAGGCGGCGCGCGTCGCGATGTCGACACTGTCGACCGAGATCGGGAACGCGCCGACCTCGACCTGCCGATCCTCGAAGCGGACGCTCGATCCCTTGACCTGGCCACCGGCGTGGCGGTCGACGGCGCGCAGGAAGTTCTCCACGTCGGTCCGTGTGTGGAACCCGACGAGGTCGGCACCGAGAAGCCCTTCGAGCAGCAGCGAGCGCCACGGCAGCTGGCGGAACAGCTCCGGAGGCGGGAACGGGATGTGCAGGAAGAACCCGATGCGGACGTCGGGCCGGCGCTTGCGCATGAGCCCCGGGACGAGTTGCAGCTGGTAGTCGTGGACCCACACGGTCGCGCCGCGCGGCGCAGCACCGGCCGCAGCGTCCGCGACCCGGCGATTGACGGCGCGGTACGCCCGCCACCACTGGTGGTCGATCTCCGCCGGGCGGATCGCGTCGTGGTAGAGCGGCCACAGGGTCGCGTTGGAGAACCCGTTGTAGAAGCCGTCGAACTCCTCGGCGGACAGATCGACCCCGACGATCGACACGCCGTCGACCGGACCATCAGGGAGGTCCGCTGTCTGACCCGGCTCGACGGTGGCGACCCACGCACCATGGCGGCGGGTCGCCACGGGCCACACGGCGGCGACGAGCCCACCACTCGAGGCACGCCATTCCTCGTCGACTCGCCGCAGCGGCGTGCGGTTGGCGACCACGACGAGCTCGCAGCCGAGCTCGGTCCGCTCCGCAGGTCGTTCCACGACGACGTGGGGCACCGTCTCGCTGAGTTCTCCTCGCGCGCCCGGCATTCACTACACCTCGTTTCGACCCCTCATACCCTGCCCCATCCGGCCCGATACGCGGTAGGGCCGGCGCACGCCTCCGGACGCGAATCGGGGACGGCCCCCGCAGAGGACGTCCCCGATCGAGACCGGCAACAGGTCAGGTGAAGATGCTGGCGCCACCCGGCCCAACGAGGAAGCCGACGACGATCAGCGCCAAGCCCACCAGCCACTCGCCGCGTACCAGATACACGATTCCGCCCACGACGAGCACCACCGCGAGCAACCACAACAAAAACAACATCGGTCAAAGTCCTCCTTGCCGCCGACCGCTGTCGTCGGCCACCCTCTCCGATACCCACCGAGCGCACGAGCCAGACGCGACAGCGCGCTGTCGGCGGCGCGGTGTTCAGCGTCTCGGTGGGGACGGGCAGCGCGGTTTCCGTTCCGGAGAGCGCTGCCGCCGCAGCGCGCATGGTCCCGTCACCGCCGGCGACACTGCGCCGGACGCGCAACGGGGCGGCCCGGCGTGATGCCGAGCCGCCCCGTGTACCGGCGATCAGTCGTCGCCCGTGATCTTGTCCTTGGCCTTGTCGACGACGTCCTTCGCCTTCCCGGCTGCTTCGTCGATCTTGCCTTCGCGGCGCATCTCGTCGTCGTCGGTCAGGTCACCAGCCGCTTGCTTCAGCCGGCCCTTGGCCTTGTCGGCGTCACCACCCATCGATCCTCCTCTGGTCGGGGAACCGATGACGTACCCCGCTCCTCCCCCCGGCCAGACCGGGCGGCGCAAGCCGCGGGTCCAGGTGTCAGGTGACGAGGGAAGCGAGCGCCCACACCGCCGCGACGAGGCCAACTGCCGCCATGAGCAGGCTGCGGGTGATCGGCGCCCGGCGCAGGTCGCTCTCGGCCGCGGGACGCTCGGGCGGACGGATCACGGCGAGCACGTTGCCGACGAACAGCGCTCCCCCGAGCGCCAGCAGGAGCCACGGGAGCAGATCGTCGCCGAACGGGTTCACCGTGACGCCGCTCCGTCAGTTGAGCTGCTGGGACAGGTAGCGCTCCTCGCCCACCTGGTGCATGGCCTCGAGCTGGGTCTCGAGCCAGTCGACGTGCTCCTCCTCGGAGACGAGGATCCGCTCGAGCAACTCGCGGGTCCCGTTGTCCGCCTTGTCGACGCACGTGGCGATGCCCGTGTTCAGCCGGGCGAGCGCCTCGTTCTCCAGCGCCAGGTCGAGCTGGAACTGCTCCTTCACCGTCTCGCCGACGCGGACCGGCCCGAGCCGCTGCATGTTCGGGATTCCCTCGAGGTACAGCACGCGCTCGATGAGCTCCTCGGCGTGCTTCATCTCCTCGATGGACTCCTTCCGGACGTGCTCTGCGAGGCGCTCGTAACCCCAGTTGTCACACATCTCGGCGTGCACGAAGTACTGGTTGATCGCCGTCAGCTCGCCCGTCAGGACGTCGTTCAGGAGCTCGACGACGGCCGGATCACCCTGCATGGGCGCCGAGCATATGGCCACAAACGACGACGGCCGGCCGGGCGTGCTGGTCGATCAGGTCTTCGATGGCCGAAACGCACCCGCCGCAGCCGCTGCCGGCCCCGCACTCGACGGCGACCTCCCACGGCGTGGCTGCGCCGCGCTGCACCGCCTTGACGATGCGGCGCTCCGTGACGCCACGGCAGTGACAGATCAGCGCCATGGGAGACTCGTAAAGTACACCGAACAGCCTCTCTTCGTCCAGCCTGTTGTCGCGGATTCCGCCGGTTTTCGCCGTTCTTCCGCCACAGGGAGGCGTTGCTAGAGGACGCGGGCTGCGTTGTCGAAGCGGGTGAACTGGTTGCGGTACACGAGCCGGCGGGAACCGATCGGGCCGTTGCGGTGCTTCGCCACGAGCACTTCGGCCGCACCCCGCTCCGGCGAGTCCTCGTTGTACACCTCGTCCCGGTAGATGAACATGACGACGTCCGCGTCCTGTTCGAGCGCACCCGACTCGCGCAGGTCCGCGAGCATCGGGCGCTTGTCGCTGCGGCTCTCCAGGTTCCGCGAAAGCTGCGACAGGGCGAGGATCGGCACGTCGAGCTCGCGGGCGAG
>DASZOG010000136.1:0-10505 GCA_035550895.1 Acidimicrobiales bacterium | reverse complement strand
GCCTGCCACGCGGTGCCCTCCCACAGCTTCGCCGAGCGCCGCGCGATCCGTAGGTGATGATGGGCGTGGTCGAGGTCGCCGCTCGCCGCGCAGGCGATCGTCGCCGGCACCGAGAACATGATCACGCAGAACTCGCACGCGTCGTCGATCCCCATCGTCGACTCGGCGCGGTCGACGACGGCGCGCGCCGTGTCCGGATCGGGGGCCGCCGCGATCATCGTCCCGTAGATCCGCTGCATGAGGTGCAGCGACATCATCGACCAGCGGGCGAGGGGCAACGCGCGTTGGAGCAAACGCGTCGCCTCGGCGGCATCGCCTCGAGCGAGGCGCACCTCGGCCAGACGTTGCAGCGCGTGGGCCTCGCCTGCGGCCGAGCCGAGGTCGTGGTGCAGGTCGAGCGCTTCGGTGAGCTCGCGCTCTGCGGTGTCCAGGTCGCCCTGCAGAAGGGCCGCCTCGCCGATCAGCGCCGTGGCGAACGCGACGGCGCGCAACGCGCCGCTGCGTTGGGCCGTGGACCGCAGACCAGTGGCGAGATGGATCACCTCCGCGTACGGCGTCGAGCCATAGAGCAGGTACTCCGCGGGGCAGAGGTAGGCGTCGAACACAGCGTTGGCGATCGCGGGCGAGTCGCGGCTGCGGCGCAGCTCGACGCGCATCCGGTCGAACCACTCCCCTCGGTTGTGGGCAAGCAGCCCCTGCAGCGCGACGAGGTCGAGCACCTGCCAGTTCTGCTCACCAGCGAAGACCCGGCGGCGCGCCTCCTCGGCGATCGCCCAGGCGCGATCGAGATCGGAGGCGAAGTACGCCACCTGGCCCTGCGCGAGGAGGATCTCCCCGTCGTCGGGACCCCCGTCGGCCTCGACACCGTCCATCGCCGCCTGCGCCGTCTCCAGGTCGCCGGACATCACCGCGGCGCGCGCCATCCTGGCGCGCAGCAGGCGCCGTCCCGCCGGCGCTGCCGCCTCGAGCGCGTCGCGGTAGGCCGACGTGACCGTCGGGTCGCCGACCGCCATCAACAGGTCGGCGCGCAGCGCCAGGAGCTGCGCCCGCTCGTCGCCGGTCGCGTCGGCGCGCACCGTGTCGATCAGCCGCAGCGCCTCCTGGTACGCCCCGACGGCGGCGGCGGTCTTGGCCGCCGAGAGGAGGTACGGCACGGCGCGGCGCGACTCGCCACCCTCGACGAGATGGTGGCCGACGCGCGCCGGGGACGCGCCTAGGTGCTCGAGGCGCGCAGCCGCGTCGAGATGGATGCGGCGCCTCCGGTGGGGCAGGAGATCCTCCAGCAGCGTGTCCCGGACGAGGCCGTGCCGGAAGCGGTAGCCGGCGTCGGTGTGCTCGATCAACCGCCCGGCGAGCGCGACGTCGAGGTGGTCGTAGGCCGCTGCGTCGTCCAGCCCGGAGAGGGCGACGAACTCGTCGGTGTCGAACACCATGCCCACGACGGCGACGCGCTGCAGGATCTCCCGGGTCGCCGGTGGGATCCCACCGATCATCTTCGCGTCGAGCAGCCGCACCCAGTTCGGCTCCTCGGCCGCGCGCCGCGCCAGCTCGGCGACCGCGAACGGCACACCCCCGGCGAGGGCCATGACCTGGTCGACCAGCGCATCGTCCGGGTCGGCGACGAAGCGTCCGATGAGGGTGCGCGTCTCCTCCTCGCCGAGCGGGCCGAGCTCGATCTCGAGCGCGCCGTGGCGGCCGACCAGGCTGGCGAGGGTCTCCGCCGGAGGCGAGCCAGGCGGCACCGGTCGATGCGCGACGAGGATCACCACGCGCTCGTCGAGCGTCGACCGGCACAGGTAGTGGACGAGGCGCAGCGAGGCCTCGTCGGCGTCGTGCAGGTCATCCAGCGCCAGGAGCAGGCCGTTCGTCGCGGCCGCCAAGCGGAACAGCTCGGCGACGGCGACGAACAACCGCTGGTGACCGGTCTGGCCGCTCCAGGCGTGCGACCCGGCGAGCGCCCGGTCGATCTCCTCGCGGTAGCTGTCGGCCAGGCCGTCGAGCAAGGTCGCGTGGCGACGGCACAGGTCGGCGACCGCGTCCAGGACCGGGGCGTATGGCCACGCGCCTTCCACCGGCGCGGCGAGCCCGTACGCCACCCGCCAGCCGCGTTCGGCTGCCGTCCTGCCGGCTCGATCGACCAGCGTCGACTTGCCCATGCCGGCCGGCCCCCTGATCACGATCGTGCGCGCCCGCCGCGCGCCGGCGTCGGTGAGCGCCTGCTCCAGCGCGGCGAGCTCGGCATCGCGGCCGATGAGGTCGAGCTCTCGTGTCTGCGGCGCGGGCTCCGTCTCGGCGAGCAGCCGGTCCCGGATCGCGCACGCCTCCGCGCCGGGGCGCACGCCGAGCTCGGTGCGCAGGGCGCGGTCCATCCGCTCGAACTGGCGCAGTGCGGCGTGCCGATCGCCTTCGAGCTCGTACTGGCGCATCAGCTCGACGTGTGCCCGCTCGTCGCCGGGATCGAGCTCAGCCACCTCGTCCCAACGTCCGAGGAGGCGGAGGAGGTCCAGGTGGCGCAGGCGGAGCGACTCGCGCCGCTCCGCCGCCCAGTCCTCGTACCGATCCTGTGGAAGCAGCTCTCCGGCGTAACGGGTGAGCGCGTCGCGGGCGAGGTCGGCGTCGTTCTCGGCCAGCGCCCTGCGGGACAGATCGTCGAACTCCACCGCATCGACGGTGACCTCCGTGTCGGGGAAGAGCCGCACCGACTCCCCGCGCAGCACGACAGCATCGGATCGGCCCGTCGCCTTGCGGCAGAAGTGCGCCGCCTTGTGCAGCTTCGGTCCCGCCTCATCGAGCCGGTCGTCCGGCCAGAGCAGGTCGAGCACCTGCTCACGGTGCAGCCGCCGCCCGGGCGCCAGCGCGAGCAACTTCACGAGCGCAGCAGCGTGGCGGCGCGTCCAGCCGGACGCGGGTGTGCTCGCGCCGTCGACGGCGACGCCGAACCCACCGAGCAGCGTCACCTCGACCGTCATCGGGGCCCGATCATGGCAGCACGGCCAGCACACCGACGCCGATGGCGTAGGTCGCGCTCCCGGCAAGCACGACGCGCAGCATCGAACCGCCTCGCAGACCGAGGACGAACCCCACGGCGAGCGCCGCGGCGAGTGCGACGTCGTTACCCGCCTGCGCGCCGTGATCGGCGGACGTGACGAGCAGCGCGGTGAGGGTGGCCACACCAGCTCTGCGGATCAATCGGTCGAACCGCTCCGACTCGTCGAGGCGGCCGGCGAGCGACAGCGGCACCGCGCGGAACAGGAAGCTCCCGAGCCCAACGGCGAGGACCACGATCCATGTCGTCATCGCGGTGCGCCCTCCGACAGCTCGCCGGCGAGGCACCCGCCGATGATCGCGGCGAGCATGCCCGTCCCGGGCGGCCAGCCCCGGGCGACGACCGCGATCGCAGCGGCGACAGCGGCGACGGTGATCAGGTCACGGCCGCGCAGCCGGGGGGCGACCATGGTCACAAGGCACAGCGGCACGGCGACCTCCAGCCCGGCGCCGCCGAGCAAACCGCCGGCGATCGCCCCGGTCGCGATGAGCACCGACCAGGCGGCGGCCATCGTCAGGCCGACGGCGAGATGGTGCGCGCGGCGGGCGCGAGCAGTTCCCGGGCGCTTGGCCCGCTCGTCGGCGAGCATCCACGTCGGGTCGATGATCAGCGCCGCGCCGGCCAGGCGGAACCATCGCGGTTGGTCCCGCCAGTGGCGCGCCAGCGAGGCGCTGTAGATCAGCAGGCGCAGGTTCACGAGCAGCGCGGTGAACACGGCGAGGATCACGCCGCCGTGGTCGAGCGTGTGCAGGGCGGCGAGGTGCGCGCTCCCGCCGAAGATCAACCAGGCGCCGGCCCACGCCGCCAACGGCTCGTGGTGGGCGCCGACCGCCGAACCGACGACGAAGGCGAACGGCGCGTACGCCACGATCAACGGCAGCGTCGCCAGCACCCCGGCACGGACCTCGGCGCGCACGTCGTCATCAACGTCGTCGTGAACGTGGTCGTGAACGTCGTCGTGAACGTCGATTGCCGGCAGCGTCGTCGTGGTCATCAGTTCCTCGAATCGGTACGCACGGAGAGTGCACGGGCCGCCTTCCCCGGACCTTCCCGGGGGAAGCCGGCACGTCGAGTGTGCGCCGTAGTCGGGCGCGCCGCTTGGAGACGGCCTGGAGATCGCCGGATGCGCCGCCCGGCGCGTCTCCAGAAGACCTCCACCTCGCCTCCAAGCGCCGCCATCACGCCGTCCGTACCGTCGATCTGCGGCGGCCGCGCCCCCGGGAAGGTCCGGGGGAAGGATCGAGGAAGCCCCCGTCCGTACGGTCCGTCGACCAGCAAGCAAACACCGAGCGAACCTCCAAGGAGGACATCCGACATGACCACGATGGAGACCGGCGTCCGCAACGGCGTCGACACCACGACACTCTTCGCCACCCTCGACGCGGTGCGCGGCAACCCCGACATCGCCAAGTTCCAGTTCCGGGCGAAGAACCGGTGGATCAGCGGCACGCACAACCAGTCCACGATCCACGGCTTCTACGGCGCGATGCAGGAGATGACCCACCAGCAGCCGTGGACCTTCGATGCCGACCACCCGACGGTCCTCGTCGGGAACGACAACGCCCCGACACCGGTGGAGTACGTGCTGCACGCGCTCGCCGCCTGCCTCACCGCCGGCCTGGCGAACATCGCCGCCGCCCGCGGCGTGAACCTGACCGAGGTCGAATCCACCGTCGAAGGCGACATCGACCTCCTCGGCATCCTCGGCCTCTCGGACGGGGTCCGCAACGGCTACGAGCAGATCAGGGTCAGCTTCAAGCTGAGGGGCGACGACCCGGAGAAGCTGCGCAAGGTCGTCGAGCAGTCGCGGAAGCGTTCGGCCGTCTTCGACATCGTCACCAACGGAGTGCCGGTGACCATCGACGTGGACGCTGGCGACGTGGACGCCGGCGAGGTCGCCGCCGGCTGATCATGAGTTCCGTCGACACCCTCGTCATCGGCGCCGGCCAGGCCGGGCTCGCCATGAGCCGCTGCCTGACCGACGCGGCGGTCGACCACGTCGTGCTCGACCGCGGCCGCCTCGGGGAGCGCTGGCGTTCGGAGCGATGGGACTCCCTGCGCCTGCTGACCCCGAACTGGGCCACCCGGCTCCCCGGCTGGAGCTACACGGGCGACGACCCGCACGGGTTCATGCGCGCCGGGGAGCTCGTCGAGTACTTCGAGCGGTACGCCGCATCATTCGGCGCGCCCGTCATCGAGGACTCACCGGTCACGGCCCTGCGCCGCACCGACGAGGGTTTCGTCGTCCACACGGAGGACAGCTCGTGGCGAGCCGAGCGGGTCGTGCTCGCCACGGGCTGGTGCGACCAGCCGCGGATCCCTACCTTGGCCAACCGGCTGGCCACCACCTTCACCCAGGTCACGCCGAGCAGCTACCGCAGCCCTGGCCAACTTCCCGCCGGCGCCGTGGTCGTCGTCGGGGCGTCCGCCTCGGGCGTGCAGATCGCCGACGAGCTCGCGGCCGCCGGGCGCGATGTCGTGCTCGCCGTCGGCCGCCACAGCCGCGTACCCCGCCGCTACCGTGGCCTCGACATCTGGTGGTGGATGGACCAGCTCGGCACGTTCGCCAAGACGATCGACAAGGTGTCGGACGTCGAGCGGGCACGGCGCGAGGGCAGCCTCCAGCTCGTCGGCCGCTCCGACCACCGCGACGTCGACCTGCCCACGCTGCAGGCCCGCGGGGTGACGCTCGCCGGCCGGCTCGTGGGCATCGACGGCGCACGGGCCCGGTTCGCGGACGACCTGCCGGCCACGACCGCCGACGCGGGCGATCGGCTGCAGCGGATCCTCGGCGACATCGACCGGTACATCGCGACGTCCGGGCTGGAGAACGAGGTGCTCCCCGCGGCGCCGATCGCGTCGATCACCCACGGGAACGAACCGCGCCAGCTCGACCTGCGTAGTCGTGACGTGTCCACCGTCGTCTGGGCGACCGGCTTCACCCGTCCGTACCCCTGGTTGCACGTGCCGGTCCTCGACCGCGCCGGCGAGATCCACCAGCGGCGCGGCCTGACACCTGTCCCCGGCCTGTACGTCCTCGGGCAGCGCTTCCAGCACCGCCGGGACTCGAACTTCATCGACGGCGTCCGCCACGACGCGGCGTACGTCGCCGAACTCATCTGCCGCGGCCGCCAGCCGGCGCGGCTGGCGTCGTGAACGGAGCTCGGACGATGCGCAGCACAGCTCGGAACCAACGCTACGACGCGATCGTCGTCGGTGCCCGCGTCGCCGGAGCAGCCACCGGCATGCTCCTCGCCCGCGCCGGCCTGAAGGTGCTGATCCTCGATCGCGCGCCGATCGGGTCCGACACGGTGTCCACTCATGCGCTGATGCGCGGCGGTGTCCTCCAGCTCCACCGCTGGGGCCTGCTCGACGAGCTCGTCGCTGCCGGCACGCCACCGGTGCGGCGAACGATCTTCACCATCGGGGACGAGCGGACCCCGATCACGATCAAGCCGTCGTACGGCGTCGAGGCGCTCTACGCCCCACGGCGCACCGTCCTCGACCCGCTCCTGAGTCGCGCGGCCGCCGCCGCCGGCGCAGACGTCCGCCACGGCGTGACGGTCACCGGCCTCGTCCGTGACGAGGCGGGCCGGGTCCACGGCGTCCGCGCCACCGACGAGTCGGGCCGCCAGCTGTCCGCCCGCGCCCGGATCACGATCGGTGCGGACGGCCGGGCGTCGAATGTCGCCCGCTGGGTCGGCGCACCCGCGATCCGTCGTGGTGCGTCCGCCGGCGCTGCCGCGTACGCCTACTGGCCCTCCAGCGAGTGGGAGGGATACGAGTGGTTCTACCGCCCGGGTGTGAGCGCGGGCGCGATCCCGACGAACGACGGCCAGACGTGCGTGTTCGTCGGCACCACTCGGGAGCGCTTCCGCCGCCAGCTCGTCACGGACGACCCATTCTCCGGCTACCTCGACCTCCTCGGCGACGCCGCGCCGGAGCTGCTCGAGCGCTTCGCCCACGGCCCCGCACCCACCCACCTCGTGCGCTTCCCGGGCGCCGCAGGCCACGTCCGCCGCACCTGGGGCGCAGGCTGGGCGCTCGTCGGCGACGCCGGCTACTTCAAGGACCCGATCAGCGCGCACGGGATCACCGACGCCCTGCGCGACGCCGACCTGCTCGCCCGGGCCGTCACCCGGGCCGCGGCCGGCGCGGACGAAGCGACCTCGCTCGCGGAGTACGCGGCGACGCGCGACCGGCTGTCCGGCGAACTGTTCACGATCAGTGACGCGATCGGGTCGTACGCATGGGACCTCGACCAGGTGAGGACACTGCTCCTGCAGCTCAGCTCGGCGATGGCGGCGGAGGTCGAGGTGCTCGCCGGTCTCGACGATGCGACCACGCTCGCCGCGGCGAGCTGAGGGACGGGAAGGAGCGACGGTGTACGACGCAGTTGCCGATCTGGGCACGATCCTCGGCGTGTGGGCGCACCCCGACGACGAGGCCTACCTCTCCGCAGGGCTGATGGCGCTGGCGCGGGACAACGGCCAACGGGTCGTCGTCGTCACCGCCACGCTCGGCGAGCTCGGAACGTCCGACCCGGAGACCTGGGCGCCGCACCGCCTGGGTCCGCTGCGGCGCGAGGAGATGGCCGCGAGCATGGCGGTGCTCGGTGTGCACGAGCACCACTGGCTCGGGCTGCCGGACGGTGAGTGCGCGGCCGTCCCGCTGGACGCCGGGGCCCGCCGGATCGGCGCATTCCTGCGCGAGGTCCGGCCGGACACGGTGGTCACCTTCGGCCCCGACGGTATGACCGGGCATCCGGACCATCGGGCCGTGTCGGCGTGGACGGCGGCGGCGTGGCAGGCGGCAGGGCGGCAGGGTCGCTTGCTCCAGGCCACCGTGACCCCCGAGTTCCACCTCGAGTGGGGATCGCTCAACGACGAGATCGGGATGTGGATGGACGACGGACCGCGGCCGTGCACGCCTCGGGCGGCACTGGCCGTCGAGCTGGACTGCGCCGGCGAGCTGCTCGAGCGCAAGCTCGCTGCGCTGCGTGCTCACGACTCACAGACGGCACCGCTCATCGCCGCGCTCGGCGCGGACACCTACCGCGCCTGGTGCGCGGCGGAGTGGTTCGTCGACGTGGCGGATGTCGTGGCCCGCGCCGCCTGACGCAGCACGGGCGCTGGATCAGCGCTCCCGGTTGTAGAGCCGCATCGTCAGCGGGCCGAAGATGGCGACGAGCGCCACGCTCCACACCAGCACCCACAGCACCGAGCTGCCGTCGACGTCGCCGTGCATCAGCCCGCGGGCGGCGGTCGACAGGTGCGTGATCGGGTTGACGTTGACGAACGCCTGCACCCAGCCCGGCATCGTGTCGGGATCGACGAACACGTTGCTGGCGAACGTCAGCGGGAACAGCACGGTCATGCTGATCTGCAGCACCGACTCCGGTGTCGGCGCGTGCAGGCCGACGGCTGTCCACACCCACGAGAGACTGAACGAGAACACGAGCATCAGGCCCACGGCGAGCAGCACCCCGACCACGCCGCCGTCGGGGCGGAAGCCGAGCACGACCCCGACCGTGATCATCACGACCGAGGCGATCAGGTAGCGCACCGCGTCGGCGAGCAGCATCCCGACGAGCACCGCCGGCCGCCAGATCGGCAACGAGCGGAACCGGTCGAACACCCCCTTGGAGATGTCGGTGTTCAGCGCCTGCCCGGTGTACATCGTGATCCAGGCCACGGTCATCACGAGGATGCCGGGCAGCAGGTCCTGCAGGTACTCCCGCGGCGAGCCGGCCAGCGCTCCGCCGAACAGGTACGTGTAGAGCAGCACGAACATGATCGGGAAGGCCGTCACGTCGAACAGCTGCATGGGGACGTGCTTGATCTTCAGCATCGCCCGCCACGCGAACGTCAGCGACGCCGACACCGCGGTGGCCGGATGCGGCCGGGACCGGTTGGAGAGGGCGCTGCGCAAGGACGCCGGTACGAAGCCGGCATCGGCCATGGTCGTCGTCATGCTGCACTCTCCTGAGGCTCACGCGTGATCGTCTCGTCCTCCGCGGGGTGACCTGTCAGAGCGAGGAACACCTCGTCGAGGCTCGGCTGGCCGAGCGCGAACTCGTCGACCGTCACGCCGGCCCGCGCCAGCTCGGCGAGCGCGGCTGCGACGCGCTCCGGGTCCGTGGTGCGCGCCGAGAGCGCGACGGGGTCCGACTCGAGTTGCACCGCCGTCGCCAGCTGCGCGCTGAGCACTCGCTCGGCCGCCGGCCGTTGCTCCGGGTCACGAACCCGGACGTGGAGCGAGCCGGCGCCGACCGACGCCTTCAGCTCGCCAGACGTGCCCTCGGCGATGACCTTGCCGTGGTCGATGATCGCGATCCGATCGGCGAGCTGGTCCGCTTCGTCCAGGTACTGCGTGGTGAGGAGCACCGTCGTGCCGGACGCCACGAGCGCGCGCACGATGTCCCACACCTGGTTGCGGCTGCGCGGGTCGAGACCGGTGGTCGGCTCGTCGAGGAACAGGATCGGCGGGGTGATCACGATGCTCGACGCGATGTCGAGCCGGCGGCGCATGCCCCCCGAGTACTCCTTCACGAGCCGGTCGGCAGCGTCGAGGAGCCCGAACGCGTCGAGCAGTTCCACCGACCTGTCACCGGCATGGGACCGGTCGAGACCGAGCAGCCGCCCGAGGAGCACGAGGTTCTCCCGTCCGGTGAGCTCCTCGTCGACCGACGCGAACTGGCCGGTGAGGCTGACGCTGGCCCGCACCGCGTCGGCCTCGGCGACGACGTCGTGGCCGAGCACCCGCGCCGAGCCGGCGTCAGGGCGGAGCAGGGTGGCGAGCATCCGGATCGTCGTCGTCTTCCCGGCCCCGTTCGGACCGAGAACGCCGAACACCGTTCCCGGCTGGACCGCGAGGTCGATGCCGTCGACGGCCCTGGTCTCGCCGAACACCTTCACCAGGCCCTCGGTCTCGATGGCAAGGTCGCCGCGC
Source organism: Acidimicrobiales bacterium (assembly GCA_035550895.1). GTDB lineage: Bacteria > Actinomycetota > Acidimicrobiia > Acidimicrobiales > Ilumatobacteraceae > DASZOG01. Next base: position 508 of record DASZOG010000136.1, on the reverse strand, counting down.
TGCGGCATGGTCATGAATACTCCTCGGAAGTGGATGCGGAGGTGAATGCGCGATTGGTCGGACGGCGTGACCGCCCAGAACTCATCGTTCCTGGCAGACGAATCTGTCAGACGGCTGGGACGAGGTTCTTCAGCCAATCCTGCCAAGCCGGGCGCTCGCGCTCGACGAAATTCGGCGCATCGGACGAGAACAGGTAGCCCTCGACGCGCGCTGACGTGACGCCGTCTCCCTTGTCGAACGTGAACAGGGCGAGCATGCCCGGGATCGGCTCGGTCAACCGGACGAGGACGTCCGTCTCCCCGAGACGCTCGACCTCACCGCGCATGCCGCGTACGTCGACCGCCTGACCGACCTCGGCGATGCCGAGCTCGTCGCGGATCGCGGCGGAGACTGCGACCGGAGCGCCGGAGACGTCGGCGTCGGTGGAGAGCGACGTGACCCGCTGGCCAGGGAAGTACGTCAGATACAGCCGCAGGTGATCGAAGAACGGCGTCCAACCCTTCTCCAT
>DASZOG010000135.1:0-3503 GCA_035550895.1 Acidimicrobiales bacterium | reverse complement strand
CCGTCCGCCGCTGCGCGGCGGACAACGCACCGTGACATGGAGCTCGCTTCGCTCGCTCACAGCAACTCCGCGGCGAGGCTGGCGACCTCTCCCCGCTCGCAGGCCGTCAGGGTGACGTTGCCGAAGCAGCTCCGCCCGCTGAAGGCCTGGATGAGTACGGCGAGGGCGTTGTTCGAGTCGGACAGGTAGGGCGCGTCGATCTGGCTCGTGTCGCCGGTGAGCACGACCTTCGTCCCCTCTCCGATGCGGGTGAGGATCGTCTTCAGCGTCGTCGGCTCCAGGTTCTGCGCCTCGTCGACGACCGTGAACTGGCGGTGCAGGGACCGGCCGCGGAGGAACGTGACCGACTCGAGGGAGAGCTGGCCGCGAGTGCCGAGCTCGTCGATCAGCGCGCGGGCGTCGCGGCTGGAGTGCCGGTCGGTCAGGGCGACGATCGCGTCGTGGATGGCGGACATCCACGGATCGAGCTTCTCGTCGAGACCGCCTGGCAAGAAGCCGACCTCCGCCCGCCCGACCGGCACGAGTGGTCGGTACACGGCGAGGCGCTCGTAGCGCGCGTGCTCCACGACCTGCTCGAGTCCGGCGGCGACGGCGAGGACCGTCTTGCCGGTGCCGGCGCGACCGTCGAGCGCGACGACGCTCACGGCGGGATCGAGCAGCAGTTCGAGCGCGAACCGCTGCTCCTTCGAGCGCGGCCGCAGCCCCCATGCCTCGGGAACGGCGTTCGCCAGCAGGGTCAGGTCGGTTCCAGCACACCGTGCGAGCGCCGACTGCGAGCCGGCGCGCAGCACGGCGAACGAGTTCTCCGGGAGCGCTGTTCCCCCGTCGACGTCTGCGGCAGCGACCCGGCCTCGGCCGTACAGCGCGTCGATCGCGCCGCGGGGCGCGTCGAGCGCGGCCCAGCCCCTGGCGCGGACCTCGATGCTGCGGGCGCCGCGCAAGTGCTCGGAGGCCGCGAGACCGAGATGGGCGGCCTTGATCCGCAGCGCGGCGTCGTTGGAGATGATCGTGGTCTGCGCCACGTCGCGCTGGCCGAGCGCCGCGCCGATGATCCGGTTGTCGGGCGACGACGGGTCGAGGCCGTGCTCGACGAGCAGGTGGCGCTGGATGCCGTTGATCTCGATCTGGACCGTGCCGCCGCCCGCGTCGTGCACTCTCGGCGCCGGTGTGGCCAGCGAGCCGCCCGCCGCCACGCGCAGCTCCTCGAGCGCACGCAGCGCGGCACGCGCCGAGCGCCCGACGTCGTCGAGGCGGCCCTTCAGGCTGTCGAGCTCCTCGATCACCGTGAGCGGGACGACCAGATGCGCACCCGGGTACGCGCTGAGGCACGACGGGTCGGCCACCAGCACCGACGTGTCGAGCACGAGACGCACCCCGGCGCTCCCGTCGCTGTCACCTCCGTCCGCGGTCGCTGTCGAGGGGGACGTGGTGGCGACGAGATCGGTCACAGGGCTCCTGGAGTCGGGGAAACGGATCCCGCGTAGTCCTAACCGCTGCGGCAGCACCGATGGTGGATGGCGGTCCCGCCGGTCCCGGTCAGGAGGCGGTGGGCGTGGTTGGATTCCAGGTTGATGCCGGAGTCCTGCGTGTTCTGCGCGATCGTCCGCGGCGACGAGCCCGCGCACGAGGTCCTGCGCGACGACGTCGCGATCGCCTTCCTCGACCGGCGCCCGGTGTTCCCCGGCCACGTCCTCGTCGCCACGCACGGTCACGTGCCGACCCTCACCGACCTGGCGCCGGCCGCCATCGCCCCGCTCTTCCAGCGTGTGCAGCGCATCGCCCGGGCGGTGCAGGACGGGATGGAGGCGCACGGCACGTTCGTGGCGATGAACAACACCGTCAGCCAGAGCGTCCCGCACCTCCACGTCCACGTCGTCCCCCGTCGGCGCAAGGACGGTCTGCGCGGCTTCTTCTGGCCGCGCACGCGCTACGCGGACGACGCGGAGATGGCGGCCATCGCGTCGCGCATCGCATCCGCGCTCCAGTAGACAACGGGGTCACGCGCCTGTTGTTGCAAACGCAATGGTTCGGCCTGGAAGGGTTGTTGCAAACGCAAGGAAAGAAATGCTTGCGCGACGCGTGCGCACACTGTCTGATGGTGCGCGAAACGCACGTCACGCGCAGGAGGTACGAAGAGAGATGACGACCAAGGCCGAGCTGATCGATGAAGTCTCGGCGAAGGCAGGTCTGGGTAAGGCCGAGACGGAACGCACGCTCGGCGCGTTCTTCGATGTGCTGATCGCCAAGACGAAGGACGGTGAGAAGGTTGCGTGGCCGGGCTTCGGTTCGTTCTCCACGGTGCGGCGCAAGGCCCGGACCGGACGTAACCCGCAGACCGGCGCGACCGTCAACGTTCCCGCGTCGACGGCGATGAAATTCAGCCAGAGCTCCGCACTCAAGTCCCACCTCAACCAGTAGCGCACACACGGAAACGGAGGAACGGTGCCACCCATCAAGAAGTCCACCGCCAGGAAGTCGACGGCGAAGAAGTCGACGGCCCGCAAGTCCGCGGCGAAGAAGTCGACCGCCAAGCGGTCGCCGGCGCGGAAGTCGGCAGCGAAGAAGTCGACGGCGAGGAAGTCGACGGCCCGCAAGTCCGCGGCGAGGAAGTCGACGGCCCGCAAGTCCGCGGCGAAGAAGTCGACGGCGAGGAAGTCGACGGCCCGCAAGTCCGCGGCCCGTAAGGCGCCGGCCAAGCGCGCCGCGAAGTCCACCGCTCGCTGACGCAGACCCCGCCCCGGACGCGGGAAGGGTGCGGGCTCCCGCGCTCCGGTTGGCGGCTGATGGCGCTGCACGCACGCGTGGCCTCTGCCACGATGCGCTGATGGACGAGCTGTGTGACGACCTCGTCGCCGAGCACGACGATCTCGACCGTCTCGTCGCGCCGCTGCCCCCGCAGGACTGGTGCCGAGACACGCCAGCGGCCGGCTGGGCGATCCGCGACCAGATCAGCCACCTGACCTACTTCGACGGCACCGCGTTGCTGGCGCTGACAGATCCGCCAGCGTTCAGGGCGTCCCGTGATGCGCTGGTGGCCGGTCTGCCCGCTGACCCGTCGGTCGAACTCGGCCGGGCCGTGCCGCCCACCGAGCTGCTGGACCTGTGGCGCGCCGGTCGGGCCGCTCTCGTGGCCGCCGCACGGTCGCTCGACGCGAAGTCGCGGGTCGAGTGGTACGGCCCGCCGATGAGCGCCCGCTCGTTCGTCACCGCCCGGCTGATGGAGACCTGGGCTCACGGACAGGACGTCGCCGACGCGCTCGGTGCGGCACGGATCCCGACGGACCGTCTGCGCCACGTCGCGCACATCGGCGTCAGCACTCGTGGCTGGAGCTACGCCGTTCACGGTCACCCGGTGCCGGGGGGAGACGTCCGCGTCGAGCTCGACGCCCCCGGCGGCGACCGCTGGACGTGGGGCGATCCCGCCGCCATCGACGTCGTGCGCGGCTCCGCGCTCGACTTCTGCCTCGTCGTCACGCAACGGCGCCATGTGCACGACACGGCGC
>DASZOG010000134.1:0-3495 GCA_035550895.1 Acidimicrobiales bacterium | reverse complement strand
GTCGCGTAGCCGAGGATGACGATGAAGATCGTCCACACCCGGCCGGTGATGTCGAGCGGGTGGACCTCGCCGTACCCGATCGTCCCGATCGTGATGACCGTCATGTACAGGCCGTCGAACCATCCGTACGCGTTTTCCAGGAGGAGGTAGCCGACGGTCCCGAGCACGAGCACGGCAGCGAAGGCGCCGAGCACCGGGCGCAGCCGCCGGAACAGGAAGCCGAACGTGCTCAGGTGCTGCACGGCCGAACGGTACCGGCGCGAGGGCCGCCGGTCAGGCGAGCGTAGCGGCGTGCGCGACCACGTCGTCCATCGACGCCCGCGCGGCGATCAGGCGGCGGAAGCCCATCAACGCCCGCGGCGAGTCCAGCCCGAGCGCACCGCGCACGATGCCGTCCCTGCTGTACACGGCGACGAACTTCCGCTCGTCGACATCGCCGACGACGACCCGCACGTCACCGTCACCGCGGCCGAGGAACTGGATCCGTGAGCCGTACTGGTCGCTCCAGAAGAACGGCACCTCGGCGTACGGCTCGCCCGGTTGGCCGGCCGCTGCGGCGAGGAGGTTCTTCGCCGCCCGTGCTCCCTGCTCGGCGGCGTTGGTCCAGTGCTCGATGCGCAGCTCCTCGCCGAACAGCTGGTGCGGCCAGCGGGCGCAATCCCCGGCAGCGAACACGCCTGGCGGCCCGGCAGCGAGCGTGGCGGCGCACACGACGCCGTCGCGCAGGTCGAGGCCACTGCCCGCAAGCCACCCGGTCGCCGGGACGACGCCGATGCCGACGACGACGACGTCGGCCGGGAACACGGTCCCGTCGGTGAGTCGGACGCGGTCGACCCGCGTGCCGCCGGCGATCTCCTCCACACCCGTGTCCAGGCGGAGCGTGACGCCGTTGTCGTGATGGAGCTGCGCGCAGGCGAGCCCCATCTCGCGGCCGATCCCGCGCACGAGCGGGGCATCGAGCGCCTCGACGATCGTGACCTCGCAGCCGAGTTGGCGGGCGGTGGCGGCGACCTCCGCACCGATGAATCCCGCACCGACGACGACCACCCGGGCCCCACCGCCGGCGAGCTCGGCGCGCAACGCGAGGCTCTCGTCGAGACGGCGCAGCACGTGCACGCCGGGAAGGTCGGGCTGCTCGGGAAGCCGGCGGACCTCGCTGCCGGTGGCGATGATCAGCCCGTCGTACGCCAGCCGAGTGGCGCCTTCGAGCTCCACGTGCCGTGCGGCCGTGTCGAGGCCGGTGGCCCGTATGCCCAGCCGGAGGTCGACCTCGAGCTCGGCGATGCTGTCCGGCGTGCGCAGCGCGATCCGGTCGGGCTCCCACTCGCCGGCGAGGACCTTCTTCGACAGCGGTGGTCGGTCGTACGGCAGGTGTTCCTCGGCTCCGACGAGGACGATCTCGCCGTCGAAGCCCTCGAACCGGAGGCTCTCGCAGGCGCGCAGCCCGGCGAGGGAGGCACCGACGACGACCACCCGCTGCACCACCGGGCCACCCTGCCACAACGCACGCCGCACGCCCGGTGTGGCTCACCGGTGTAGCTCAGCCGGTCCGGCGGTTGGCAGGATGCGCGGCGAGCGCCCGCTCGACGCGGCGGTCCGAGACGACCGGTGCCGCGTGAGCGGTGCCGATCGGCGGCGCCGCGTGGCGGTACATGATGCTCAGCCGCGGTCCGGCCCGGGCCACCTTCGGCACGCTGTGCTCCCAATCGTGCTGGCAGGCTCCGCCCATCACGAGCAGGTCGCCGCGGCCGAGGAGGAACGAGCGGCTCGCGCCCCCGCCCCGCGGGCGGAGCTGGAACGGCCGGGGCGCACCGACGCTGACGATGGCGACCACTGGGTCCTCGGCGGCATGCCGCACCCGATCGCCGTGCCAGGCGACGCTGTCCGAGCCGTCGCGGTACAGGTTGCAGCCGATCGAGTCGAAGTCGAGTCCGTAGCGGTCGGTCAACGCCGCGGCGATGTCGTACAGCACCCGCACGTCGATCGGGCACGGGCCCGTGTCCCGCTGCCACCACCAGGTGAGCCGGGGTTCGTCGACGAGACGGTCGTACATCACGACTCGCCGGGTGCGCCACGGAACGCGGGCGACGAGGTCCGCAAACACGACGTCGGAGCCGGACAGCCACCGGGGGACGTGGTCGACCCAGCTCGTCGCGTCGAGCTCGTGGCGCTGGAGCCCGAGGAACTCGGCGTCGACGTCCGGGTCGCCGAGCGCGAGCAGCGAGGGCTGCCAGCCGTCGGCGGCCAGCTCGGCGAAGGTTGTGCCTCCGAACGCAGGTTCGCCAAACATGTGTTCGATTGTGGCGAGCGCGCGCAGCGCCGTCAAGGCCCGAGCGCGGCGCTCGCCTCATCTTCGGGAGTTCCAGTCGATATTCGACCCAGCCTCCAGAGGAGCCACGGCCAGCGATGCGTCGCGGGTCGGCGAAGCGGGCCGCCACTCATCGGACTGCCCGGAGCGCGTATGCGTAGGCCTGCTCGCCGCTGAAGCCCGCGCCCTTGGTCTGCAGCGCTGCCAGGCGCTCGTCCCCGAGGCGCTCGCGCAGCTCGGCGACCACCTCGGCCATCCGCACCTCGTCCGTGCCGAGGATCGCCGGAGCAGTGGGGCTCGACGTGAGCGCACCGTGGAGGATGGCCGCTGGCTCGTACCGCCCGGAGCGGGTGAGCGTCTCCACGAGCGTGCGCAGCGTCGTCCACAGCTGCGGCCAGGCGCCCGCCCGGTGGAGGAACTCGATGACCTCGGCGTAGCCCGCGATCGCCGCCGACGGATCGCCGACCCGCGCTGCGCAGGACACCGCGGAGACACCGGCGATACCGGCGATGAACCGGTTCCCGATGCGCCGGGCGGACTCCACGCTGCGCCAGAGGAACGGCAGCGCCTCCGTCGGCGACGTGTCGATCCGTATCTCGCCGGCCACGTAGTCGTGGAAGGCCCGCTCGGTCGGGTGCGCGTGGGCGTCGAGCAGCTCGGCGGCGGTGGCCAGCTCGGCCTCGGCGTCTTCCCGCCGTCCGAGGTAGCCACGGATCAACGCGCCCGCGACGTGGGCATGGACCTCGTGCACGGTGTCACCGGAGGCGCGGGCCAGTAGCAGCGCCGCGTCCCGATGCTCGAGCGCCCGGGCGTAGTCGCCGGACAGGAGTTCCGCGCTGCGCAGTGCCTCCCAGGCGAAGCGGGCCGCGCCGGGATCCGTCCCCTGCGCGAGGGCGATGGCCCGCTCGGCCAGCATCCGGGCGCGATCGAGGTCGCCTCGCCGGCAACTGCCGGCTGCCGCCGTCGCCAACGCGGCAGCGACGCGCGGCGACGTCATCGACGAGACGACCTCCACGGTCCGGTCGGCCCAGTCGAACACCTCCGCCGTGCCGTACCAGTACGCGTACCAGTAGAGCGCGGCGACGATGTCGGACGCGGACAGCGGGTCGTGATCGAGGCACCAGCTGAGGGCAGCGCGGATATTGGCCAGCTCCGCGTCGATGGCCGCGGCCCACAGTGGCTCCTCG
>DASZOG010000133.1:0-4547 GCA_035550895.1 Acidimicrobiales bacterium | reverse complement strand
CGAGCTGCGCCACGCGCACGGGCTCACGCTGGGCCACTGGCCGCAGTCGGTGGCCCTCTCCACCGTGGGCGGCTGGCTCGCCTGCCGCTCGGCGGGCCAGTACTCGACCCGCTACGGGAAAATCGAGAAGATGGTCGTCGGCCTGGAGGTCGTCCTCGCCGACGGACGGATCGTCCACACCGGCGGCGCTCCGGCCGCAGCGGTCGGGCCCGACCTCACGCAACTGTTCGTCGGCTCCGAGGGCACGCTCGGGGTGATCACGTCGGCGCGCCTGCGCGTCCATCCGACGCCATCCGCGGAGCGACGCGCCGCGTTCGGGTTCACATCCCTCGGTGCAGGCGTCGACGCCTGCCGGAGGATCATCCGGCGGGGCGCCACGCCAGCCGTGCTGCGGCTCTACGACGAGGGCGAGTCGCAGCGCGCGCACGGCACCGACGGCACGATGTGCGTGCTGCTCGTCCTCGACGAGGGCGACGCGCCACTCGTCGACGCCGTGATGGGGCTCGTGGCCGAGGAGTGCCGCTCCGCGACCTCCCTCGGCGACGAGCCCGTCGCCCACTGGCTGGAGCACCGCAACGACGTCAGCGCGCTCGAGGCGCTGACGCGCAAAGGGTTCGTCGTCGACACGATGGAGATCGCCGCGCCATGGTCGGCACTGCCCGCGGTGTACGCCGCGACCACCTCGGCACTGCTCGACGTGCCGCACACACGGGTCGCCACCGCGCACCTGTCACACAGCTACACCGACGGCGCCTGCCTCTACTTCACGTTCGCGGCCACGCCGCCACCTGCAGAGCTCGAGTCGACGTACGTGGCGCTGTGGGATGCCGGCCAGCGCGCCGTGCTCGGCGCCGGCGGCAACCTCAGCCACCACCACGGTGTCGGCTTGAACCGCGCCCGCTTTGCGCGAGCCGCCCTCGGCGAGGCGCACGGCGTGCTCGCCGATGTGAAGGCCGCGCTCGACCCGCGCCGCATCCTGAACCCCGGCAAGCTGGGGCTGACGTCGCCGTTCGGCGAGGTCGACTGGCCCGCCTGAGCCACGCTGCGCAGCCGGCACGCGACGCGGCGGCAGTACCGTCTGCGCCCGATGTCCATCCTCGTCATCGACGTCGGTACGAGCGGGTTGCGCGCGGCTGTCGTCCGGCCGGACGCGGCCATCGACCACGTGCACCACCGGGCGCTGCCGCCGAGCACGCCCTTCGCCGGACTCGTCGAGTTCGACCCGCAGGAGATGGCGACTGCAGTGCTCGATGTCGCCCGTGCCGCGCTCGCGACGGGCGACCCCGTCGACGCGGTGGGCATCGCCAACCAGCGCGCCTCGACGATCGTCTGGGACCGGTCGACCGGGGAACCGATCGGCCCCGGGCTCGGCTGGCAGGACCTGCGCACGATCGGCGAGTGCCTCACGCTGGCCGCCGAGCACGGGCTCCGCCTCGCGCCGAACCAGACGGCGACGAAGGCGGCGTGGTTGTGGGACCAGGTCGACGCCGACCGGGCGCGCGACCTGTGCGTCGGCACCGTGGACACCTGGGTGGCATGGGTCCTGTCCGGTGGGAGCGTCCACGTCACCGACCACACGAACGCCGCGGTGACCGGGTTGTACGACGTGTCTGCCGCAGCGTGGTCGCCCTCGATCCTCGAGCTGCTCCGGCTCCCGACGGGCGCGATGCCGGTGATCGTCGACAGCAGCGGACCGATCGGCACGGCGAGCGCGCTGGCGGGCTCGCCGCCGATCACGGGTCTGGTCGGCGACCAGCAGGCCTCGCTCGTGGGCCAGGGATGCGTGCGCCCGGGCGCGGTGAAGGCCACGTTCGGCACGGGCGGCATGCTCGACCAGTGCGCCGGACCCGAGCAGCCGGTCGACGGGGCGCGGTCGCCGGGCGGCACCTTCCCGATCGTCGCCTGGAGCCGGCGTGGGGAGCGGACGTTCGGCGTCGAGGCGGTGATGCTCTCCGCCGGCACGAACATCGAGTGGCTGCGCGACGACCTCGGCGTGATCGCCGACGCCGCGGAGAGCGAGGCGATCGCCGGCGCCTGTGAGGACACGGACGGCGTGGTCTACGTCCCCGCGCTGCTGGGGTTGGGCACGCCGCTCTGGGACTACGGCGCGCGAGGCGCGCTGTTCGGGCTGACGCGGGGATCGGGCCGTCCGCAGATCGTCCGGGCCGTGCTCGAGGGTGTGGCTCAGCGCGGCGCGGACCTCCTCGATGCCGCGGAGGCGGACACCGGCCTGTCCGTCGAGGAGCTGCGCGTCGACGGCGGGATGAGCGCCAACGGCGTCTTCGTCCAAGCGCTGGCCGACGCGACACAGCGCGCCGTCGAGGTTTCGCCGGTGACGGAGGCGACGACGCTCGGCGCGGCGTTCCTCGCCGGTCTCGAGTCCGGCACGTGGTCCGGGCTGGACGACGTCGAGGCGACGTGGAAGCCGGCCCGGCGGGTGGACCCCGCCAGGGTGCTCGACCGCGACCGCTGGCGCGAGGCCATCGAGCGTTCCGGGCGCTGGTTCCCCGAGCTCTCCGCGTTGGACTTCTAGAGTTGCCGGGCCGCCGTCGCCGCGGGAAGGCTGTGCCGTCCCCGACCCACGTGGTCGACGCTGTCGATGCCGAGGAGAACGTCGTGCAACCCACGCCCCCAGCGCAACCGGAGCAGCGCCCGTTCCCCCGTCGCGCCGCGGTGACCGGGCTCGCTGCAGGGGTGATCGGCGCGCTGTGGCGGTCGACGGTGGCCTCTGCGCAGGACGACACCACGGTGCCCCAGCGGAGCACGCCCGACGACACCGCCGAGTCGGAATCCGAGGACACGACGACGGCTCCCACCGAGACGACCGGTGCCGCGGGCGGCGACACCACGACGCCTGCCACCAGCACGACCGCACCGCCGCGGGACCCGACGGAGTCCGATCGCGAGCTGCTCGCGTTCGCCAACACCGTCGAGCTCGCCGCGGCGGAGCTCTACGCGATCGGCCTGGAGAGCGGCGGGCTCGATGAGGACACGACGGCGATCGCCGTCGGGTTCGCCGACCATCATCGCCAGGCGGCAGAGGCGATCGCCGGCCTGATCGGTGCCGACGCGCCGAACGAGCCCAACGACGCCGTCGTGCGCGCCCTGCGCTCCAGCTTCGACGGCGATCAGGACGCGATCGTCGAGGCCGCGTTCGAGCTCGAGTCCGCCGCCGCGGCGACGCACCTGGAATTGCTCGGTGAGCTGCGCGGGACGGACGGCGCGGCGCTGGTCGCGTCGATCCAGCCGATCGAGGCTCGCCAGGCGGTCGTGCTCGGCGACTCGATCGGTCTGCCGCTGGCCGAGACGGTACCCGAGCTGGAATCGACCGACGCGGCGCTCGACCCCGACGAGTTCCCGATCGATTGACCACCCGCTCTCCCCGACGACACCGCGATCACCTCGACCATCTCGACCACAGGAGCGCCGCCACCCCGATGACCACCGAGCCGCCCTCCACCGGCCTGTCCCGCCGCCAGGTCCTCGTCACGACAGGCGCAGGGCTCGCCGGCGTCGCGCTCGCCGGCTTCCTCACCGCGTGTGGCGACGATGCCGAGGAGGAGGCGATCCCTCAGACCGGTGATCGGACGCCGGTGCAGACGCTTCCCGAGACCGCGGTCTCCGACGCCGTGCTGCTGCGCACCGCCTCCTCGCTGGTGCACAACCTGATGGACGCGTACGACCGCGCCTTCGACCTCGGCGTGCTCGACGGCGCCGAGCGTGGCGTGGCGGACGAGTTCCGGCAGGTCCAGGACGTCCACGCCGAGGCGCTCGCCGAGGCGACCGAGGAGGCCGGCGGCGAGCCTTTCACCGAGCCGAACCCGAACTTCACGACGTACGTCATCGACCCGGGGTTCGAGCTGATCGACTCCGGCGGCAACGACCCGCAGGAGCTGATCCGCTTCCTCCACGCGCTCGAGTCTGCGGCGACTGCCACGCACCAAGGGTTCGTGACGTTGCTGACGGAGCCGGCATTGCGCCAGGTGGCGATGGAGGTCGGCGGCGTCGAAGCGCGTCACGCGACCGTGCTGTCGACCTACCTGGAAGGGACCACCGTGCTGCCGACGACCGCGGTCACGCCACCGGAGGCGACGGCCGAGGAAACCACGACCACCGCGGCGCCGGCCGACACCGGCGCGGTGCCGGCCCCGGTGACGCAGGTGCCGGGCGCGTTCGGGTCGTTGACGGCCGTGACCGTGGTGCTCGGCGGCGAGGAGCTGGTGATCAACACGCCGGGCCCGAACTCGTACATCTACTGAGCCGCCGCACGCAGGTACACTTGCGGTCGACGGTGAGTCGACCGGGTGGCCGCGGTGCGGAGACGCGCTGAGGAAGGTCGGGACTCCACAGGGCACGGTGCTGGCGAGAGCCAGGTCGGGGCGACCTGACGGACAGTGCAACAGAAAGCAGACCGCCGATGGACCGGTTCGCCGGTCACAGGTAAGGGTGCAACGGTGCGGTAAGAGCGCACCAGCGTCCGGAGCGATCCGGGCGGCTCGACAAACCCCACCCGGAGCAAGGCCGAGCAGGGGGCACGGGCGGCCCGT
>DASZOG010000132.1:0-2430 GCA_035550895.1 Acidimicrobiales bacterium | reverse complement strand
TCGCGGAGATAGCGCGGCCATCCCCAGGGCGAGACGATGAGGAAGTGGAAGAACGCCGACAGCAGCGAGAAACAAGCGACAGTCGGGCCCAGCGGATAGGAGAAGAGGACGTCGAGGCGTTCGGGGGTGACGGGTTCGCCGGGCGGGCCGGACGCGAACGTGGCGCTGACGTCGAACCGGACGTCCTCGGACAGCGCGATGAACAGTGCCGCCTGCGCGAGGTGGGCGACGCCGAACGCCGTGTTCATCAGCCGGAGACGGCCGGGATCGATCGTCGTCTCCGCTCGGCCGTGGGCGTCACGCGCGGCGGATGGTGCGGTCACGATCCACTGTTTCGGTGTGTACGGGCTGGACGGATGCAGCAGGCGATCGCGTCCCGCTCATACTCACCATACCTACGAGGTTGCGACGTCGACGCGCGAGTCTTGCCGGATGAGCGAGCGAAGCGAGCTCCACATCACGGTTCGTTGTCCACCGCGCAGCGGCGGACCGGTCACTGGTGCACCAGAGCTTGAACGCCTCGGACCTCGAGATCACGACAGGATGGTCCACCAGTGAACGAGGGGAAGCCGGTGCGGGTCGGGATGCTGGGCGTCGGGCGCATCGGGCGGATGCACGCGCGGCTGCTCGCCCACGACGTGCCGGGCGCGGCGCTCGGGATGGTGTTCGACGCCGTGCCGTCGTTGGCCCGGGATGTGGGCACGGAGCTCGACGTTCCGGTGGCGGCCTCGGCCGAGGAGCTCCTCGGTGCCCCCGATCTCGACGCCGTCGCCATCTGTACGAGCACCGACACGCACGTCGATCTGCTCGTGGCCGCGGCGGGCTCGGGCAAGGCGATCTTCTGCGAGAAGCCGATCTCGCTCGACCTCGCCGAAGTCGACCGCGGGCTGGCTGCCGTCGAGCACGCCGGGGCACAGCTGCAGATCGGCTTCAACCGCCGCTTCGATCCCGCGCACCAGTCTGTGCGCGACGCCGTCATCGGCGGCGCCATCGCGCCGGTGCACGTCGTGCGGATCACGAGTCGCGATCCCGCACCTCCGCCGATCCCGTACATCAAGAGCTCTGGCGGCATCTTCCTCGACATGACGATCCACGACTTCGACATGGCCCGCTACGTCACGGGCACCGAGGTCGTCGAGGTGTTCGCCCAGGGCGGCGTCCGCGTCGACCCGGCGATCGGCGAGGCGGGAGACCTCGACACCGTCGTCGTCGTGCTCCGCCACGCCGACCGTTGCCTGACCGTGATCGACAACAGCCGGCAAGCCGTCTACGGCTACGACCAGCGCGTCGAGGCGTTCGGCGCCGGCGGCATGGCGTCGTCGCTGAACCCGCTGGCGCACACCGGGGCGGTGTTCACCGCGGACGGGACGCACTCGGCGCCGCTGCCGCACTTCTTCCTCGAGCGGTACATCCCGAGCTACGTGCGCCAGTGGGTCGCGTTCGTCGCGTACGTGCGGGACGGCGGGCCGTCGCCGGTGTCGGGTGCGGACGGGCGGGCGCCGCTGGCGATCGGTGTCGCGGCGTGGGAATCGGTGCGCTCGGGCCGGCCGGTGCCGGTCAGCTGACGGCGAGCGCGCCCGTCTCGCGTTCGGTCCGGAAGCGGGCGAGGAGCTCGCGGACCGACAGCAGCTCGACGTCGAGCGCGGCGCGCGTCACGGGTGCGGTGAGGCTGGTGTCGTACGGGACGCGGATCGGCGGGACGTCGTCCGGTCCGGGCGGGCCCGAACGAAGCAGCTCAGGGTCGAGCTCGAACACATCAGCGGCGAGACGGGCGAGCTGCCGGCGGCCCACGGCCTCGCCACCGCAGCAGTGGAAGACGCCCTGCCGGTCGCGGTCGATGATCCGCCACACGTGCTCGGCGCACTCGCTGGCCAGGCTCGGGGTGGCGACCATGTTGATGTCGTCCCGCTCCCACACGACGAACGGCTGGCCGGCCGAGAGGGCGTCGACGAGCGACGCGACGAAGTAGCCGAACCCGGCGTCCTGCTGGCGCGGCGACTCCGGCCGCGCCCAGTGCACGCCGTTCACGCCGGAGATCCGCGCCACCGCCCCGTCGTCCGCCCGCTCGGTGACGACGAGCTCGCTGGCCACCTTCAGGACGCCGTACACATTGACCGGGTTGGGCGGCGTCGACTCGGAGGCGCCGGCCTGGGTCCCGTCGAACACCCAGTCGGTCGAGATCAGCACCAGCTTCGCGCCGACGGCGTTCGCGGCGTCGGCGAGGTTGCGCGTGGCGCCGACGTAGGCGTCCCACCCGGCGCGCCGATCCGTGAGCAGGCGACCGAGGTCGTTGAGGATCGCCGAGTGGACGATCGCCTCCGGCCGGTGCTGCTCGACCGCGGACCGGACGGCGACCGCGTCGGTCAGGTCGAGCTCGGCACGTGACGGTGCCACGACGTCGGCGCCGTGCCGCTCGCGGAAGACCTTGAC
>DASZOG010000131.1:0-8000 GCA_035550895.1 Acidimicrobiales bacterium | reverse complement strand
GAGGAGTTCTCCGGCATGAAGCAGCGCGGTCATCGAGATGCCGAGCCACTTGGCCACGACGCGCCACCGGTCGGGCGCGGGCCGCGCCGCTTCCATCTCCCAGAGCCGGTAGGCGGTCCGCGCGACCTCGAGCTCCCGCGCGGCTTGCGACTGGCTCAGTCCGAGTTCTTCGCGACGCTGGCGGAGCCGTGCACCGAGCGGGATGACCTCAGCCGACAAGTCCGTCACCGTCCGTGACGAAGTCGATGGACGACGCTTCCACTCCGACGACTCCGAGCAGCCAGGCCACCCGCGGAGCGTTGATGAGCGTCAACGGGCCAGCACCATTTCGGGACTCGGCCGCTCGGAGGATCGCCCGCAGACCGGCGGCATCGACGAAGACCAGCTCGGCCATGTCGACCACCACGGTTGCGCCGGCGGATACCGCCTCCTCGTAGGCGGTGCTGAACTCGTCCGCGCTGGCCATGTCGAGTTCACCGCCTACATGCAGGACCGTCGGCGAGCCTTCGGAGAGGTGTATCGAGAGGCCGTTCATGGGCGCCCTTCCAATCAGCGGCGGGTTTCGCCTGTCTGACGTCCGACAGCTGACACCTTACGCGCAATACCTACACATGGCAACCGGCCGCTGCCGGGATATCGCTTCTGGGCGCGTCACCCCTGGTAGCTGAAGTGCGGCGATCTCGAGCCGATCGGAGCGGGACCACACCGGGCGAGCGCGACCTGCCACTACAGGATCTGGGAGAGGAACAGCTTCGTCCGCTCCTCCTGGGGATCCTCGAAGAAGTGCTGTGGCGTACCGACCTCGACGATCTGCGCGTCGGCCATGAACACGACCCGGTCGGCGACCTCGCGGGCGAAACCCATCTCGTGGGTGATCACCATCATCGTCATGCCCTCGCGGGCGAGGTCCTTCATCACGTCGAGGACCTCGTTGATCATCTCCGGGTCCAGCGCGGAGGTCGGTTCGTCGAACAGCATCACCTTTGGCGTCATCGCCAGCGCCCGGGCGATGGCGACGCGTTGCTGCTGCCCACCGGAGAGCTGCCCCGGGTACTTGCGCGCCTGCTCCGGGATCTGGACCCGCTCGAGCAGCTGCATCGCTGCCTCCTCGGCGACCCGCTTCGGCAGCTTGCGCACCTGGCGCGGCGCGAGCGCGATGTTGTCGAGCACGGTGAGGTGGGGGAACAGGTTGAACTGCTGGAAGACCATGCCCGTCTCACGGCGGATCTCCTGGATGTTGCGCAGGTCGTCGGAGAGCTCCGTCCCGTCGACGACGATGCGGCCGGCATCGTGCTTCTCCAGCCGGTTGATGCAGCGGATCATCGTCGACTTACCCGAGCCGGACGGCCCAATGACGACGACGACCTCGCGGCGCCCGACACGCAGGTTGATGTCCTTCAACGCCTGGAAGTCGCCGAAGAACTTGTCGACGCCCTCCAGGACGATGATCGGCTCGCCGCTGCCGGTGACCTGTGTGGCGTCGGCGAAGACGGCCTCGGTCATCGTTCGCCCACCCCCAGCTTGTGCTCGATGCGCTGGCTCTCCTGCGACATCGTGTACGAGCCGACCCAGAACAGGAGCGCGACGAAGCCGAACGTCTCCGGGAGCAGGTTCTGGCCCTGGAACTCACCCTGCGTCGTCACCGCCGTGGCGACGCGCAGCACCTCGAACAGGCCCATGGCCGCGCCGACGAGCACGGTGTCCTTGAAGAGGCTGATGAACTGCCCGACCTGGGCCGGGATCACGTTGCGCAGCGCCTGTGGGAGGACGATCAGGAACGTGACCCGCGCCGGCGACAGGCCGAGCGCTCGGCCGGCCTCCTCCTGCCCGCGGGGCAGGCTCTGCAGCCCACCGCGGACGATCTCGGCGACGTAGGCGCCGGTGAAGATGGTGAATACGGTGATCGCCCGCATCACGTCGCTCGGCGCCCACTCGCGAGGGACGAAGAAGCCGAGCGCGACGTTGGCCATCAACAGCAGCACGAACAGCGGCGCGCCGCGCACGACCTCGATCAGACCGGTGCACAACCAGCGGATCAGCGGCAGGTGGGAGCGGCGCCCGAGCGCCATGAACACGCCGAGCGGGAAGCAGAGGATGATCGACACGACGGCGAGGAAGATGTTCAGCATCATCCCGCCCCATCCGTCCCAGCCGAGCGCGTCGGCGAGGTAGCCGACGAGCACGAACGGCGTGGCCACGGCCGCCAGCACCACGACCCAGTGGCTCCGTTTCGGGAGCCGCGCCCCGACGACCCGGCCGAGGACGGCAGCGATCAGCGCGCCGACAGCGGTCAGCGTCGGCCCTGGTGTCGTCGTCAGCGCGAGGACGAGCACCGCGCCGAGCAGGACCGGCCAGAACCGCTGCACCAGGTCGAGCACGCGCGCCGCGGGGGAGAGGTGGGCGACGGTGCTCGTCCCGGCGGCGAGCTGCCGACGGTGGACGATGCCGGCGACGAGCCCGGCGGCCAGCGCAGCGACGATCACCGAAACGGAGACGCGCGGCAGGTGGACCGTCGGGTAGCGCCCGACCATGAACAGCTTGAGGTTGTCGCGGACGACGTCCCACCGGCCGGTGACGAGCACGAACCGGACCAGCCGGTACACGACGTACAGCGCGAGTGCGCCGCCGACAACGGTCACGACGCCGTCGAACGGTGTGCGGAACAGGTTCCGCCGCACCCAGCGCGTGACGCGTCCCGGAGGGCTCGGCGCGAACGGAATGCCCACTACCGCTCCACGAGCGCCAAGCGGCGGTTGACGACGTTCACGACGAGCGAGAGCACCAACGAGATGGCGAGGAAGATGAGGAGCGTGAGCAGGTAGCTCGGGACGGCTGGCGCACCGTTGGCAACGCTGATCGACGTCACCTGGGCGAGCTCGAAGTAGCTCACCGCCGACCCGAGCGTCGAGTTCTTCGTCAGGTTCAGGTACTGGTTGCCGAGCGGCGGCACGGCGATGCGGAACGCCTGCGGCAGCACGACGAACCAGCTCCGCTGGAAGCCGGACAGGGCCAGCGCGCTGGCGGCCTCGGCCTGCCCGCGGGGCACGGCCTGGATCGAGCCGCGCACGATCTCGGCGATGTGGCTGGCGGTGTACACGACGAGCGCGAAGAGGATGGCGAAGAACTCCGGGCTCATCCGGATGCCGCCGGTGGTCCCTCGGCCGGCGAGCTCCGGCAGCGTGACGTCGGCGCCGACCAACAGCCACCCTGCGGCAGCGACGACAGCGAACGCGACACCTCCCCACAGGCCGCTGCGCGCCGGCGTCCCGGTGCGGTCGGCGTGGCGGCGACGGAGGCGAGCGACGAGCCACGCCACGACACCCGCGACCGCGCCGACGGCGACGATTCCCCATCCCGACGCGTCGTGCCACGGCACGACGACTCCCCGGTTCGAGATGATGGCGATGCCGAGCGGCTCCCACGGCTCGGTGATTCGCGGGAACAGGACGAGCGCGATCCCGGCGTAGGCGAAGATCACGATCAGCAGCAGCGGGATGTTGCGGATCACCTCCACGTACACCCGCGCCGCGTTGCGCAGCAGCCAGTTCTGGGAGAGCCGCGCCAGGCCGATCAGCGTGCCGAGCACGGTGGCGAGCACGATCCCGATCAGCGAGACGCGCAACGTGTTGATCACGCCGATGCGGATCGCATCGCGCACGGGCTGGCGCTGGTTGAAGTCGCTGTCGGCGATGGGGAAGCCCGCCGGGTTGTCCAGGTAGTCGTACCCGGTCGGGATGCCGAGCTCGGAGCTGTTGCTGCGGACGTTGCCGATCAGGACGAGCAGCAGACCGACGACGGCGCCGACGACGGCGATCTGGAAGACCCACCGCAGTACGCGCACGTCCCGCCACGGGGGTGGGCGGGACGTGCGCTTCTGCGATGTCAACGGTACGGAGGTGCGTACAGCAGGCCGCCGTCGGTCCACAGCGCGTTCGTACCGCGGTCGAGTCCGAGCGGGGTGATGTGCTCCTCGTAGATCTCGCCGTAGTTCCCGACCTGGCTGATCACCTGGAAAGCGAAGTCGGTCGGCAGGCCGAGGCCGGGGTCGAGCACGGCCGCGCCCTCGTCGCCCTCGACCTCGCTGCCGAGGAACCCGCGGATGCTCGGATTGTCGCTCTCCTGCTCCTGGTCGACGTTCTCGGAGGTGATCCCGAACTCCTCCGCCTGGATCGTGGCGAACACCGCCCACTCGACGGCCTGGGCCCACTGGCTGTCGCCGTCGCGCACGCCTGGCGCCAGCGGCTCCTTGGAGAACGTGCCCTCGAGGATGACCAGCGCGTCGGGGCCGTCCGGGTAGTTGCTGCGCAGCCCGGTGAGCTGGCTGCGGTCGGACGACCAGCCGTCGCAGCGGCCCTCCTGGAACGCCTGCTGGAGCAGGTTGACGTCGTCGAACGACTGGATCTCGGGTACCTGCAGCCCGAGCCGTTCGAACTCGGTCGCCACGTTCCCTTCCGTCGTGGTACCGGCGGCGACGCAGACCACACCGCCCTCGAGGCCGGCGAGGTCGGTGATCCCGCTGTCGGCGGCGACCATCATCCCCTGCCCGTCGTAGAACGTCGGCTGGAGGAACGTGACGCCCTCCGTGCCGTCCCGGGTCGCGGTCCAGGTCGTGTTCCGGACGAGGACGTCGATCTCCCCGGACTGCAACGCCGTGAACCGGTCCTCGGTCGCCACGTCCACGAACTCGACCTTCGTCGCGTCACCGAGCACGGCGGCGGCGATCACGCGGCAGAAGTCGGCGTCGAAGCCGACGTGGTCGCCGTTGGCATCGACCGTGGCGAAGCCCGGCAGGTCGTCACGCGTGCCACACCGGACGACGTCGGCCTCCTGCACCGCGGCGAGCGTCTCGCCGGCCGCGCCGCCGCCCTCCTCGCCGGCCGGAGCGGTATCCGCCGGGGCGGCGGTGTCGCCCGCTGCCGCTGTGTCCGCGGCGCTCCCGTCGTCGTCATCGCTCGTGCACGCGCTGAACAAGAGCGCGCTGGCGGCGAAGAGCGTCAGCCAGTTGCGTGAGATCCTCGGCATGGCTCCCCCTTCTCAAAGTCGCGAGGTTCCCTCCACCCGCGCGTCACCGTACCCCGGCCACGTCTGCGGTCAACGCAAGGCCGTCAGCGGCTCCACGTAGGGGAGTCCGAGGAACTCGGCGACGGGCTCGTTCGTCACCTGGCCGGCGACCGTGTTGCACCCCGCGGCGAGTGCGGGATCGCGGCGGGCGCCTTCGGCCGCACCGTGGACCGCGACCTCGAGCTGGTACGGCAGCGTGGCGTTCGTCAGCGCGTACGTCGACGTGTGCGGCACCGCACCGGGCATGTTCCCGACCGCGTAGTGGATCACGTCGTGGGCGACGTAGGTCGGGTCGTTGTGCGTCGTTTCGTGGATCGTCTCGATGCACCCGCCCTGGTCGACCGCGACGTCGACGATGACCGCGCCAGCCCTCATCCCGCGGACGAGATCCTCGGTCACGACGATCGGCGCCCGCCCGCCGGCGACGAGGACAGCGCCGATGACGAGGTCGGCGTCCGCCACGGAACGCTCGATCGCCCCCCGGTTCGAGGCCATCGTCATGATCCGTCCGCGGTGGATCTGGTCCACCCAGCGCAGGCGGTCGAGGTTCTTGTCCAGCAGAATGACCTCGGCTTCCATCCCGGCGGCGATCCACGCCGCGTTCCACCCGACGTTGCCCGCGCCGATGACGACGACCTTCGCCGGGCGGACGCCCGGCGCGCCGCCCAGCAGCACGCCGCGGCCGCCGTTGTGCCGCTCGAGGAAGTGGGCGCCCATCTGCGGGGCGAGCCGCCCGGCGACCTCGCTCATCGGCGCCAGCAGCGGGAGGGACCCGTCGTCGAGTTGGACCGTCTCGTAGGCGATGCCGGTCGTGCCGGCGGCGATCAGCGCCTTGGCCACGTCCGGGTAGGCGGCGAGATGGAGGTAGGTGAACAGGGTGAGGTCGTCGCGCAGGAACCCGAACTCCTCGGGCTTCGGCTCCTTCACCTTGACGACCATCTGCTGCGCCCAGGCATCTGCCGCGGTCGGCACGATCGCCGCCCCTGCCGCGACGTAGTCCTCGTCGCGGATCGAGGCACCGAGGCCGGCCCCGGTCTCGACCGCCACCTCGACGCCCGCCCGCTCCAGCTCCCGGATGCCGTCCGGTGTCATCGCCACGCGGTGCTCGGCGGTCTTGATCTCCTTCGGCACCCCGACGGTCAGCGCCATTGCTGCCACCTCCCCAGCGTACGCCTGCGCTAGCGGGCGCCCCAGGAGTAGGTCTGCTTCACGAGGTCGAGATAGATGAACGTCTCGGTGGCCCGCACGCCCGGGACCGAGCGGACGCGGTTCGTCAACTCGAGCAACGTGCCGTCGTCGGTGACGACCACTTCGAGCAGCAGATCGAACGACCCGGCCGTGATCACCAGGTAGTCGATGTCGTCGAAGTCGCGCAGCTTCTCGGCGATCGCTGACGTGTCGCCCTCGGTCCGGACGCCGATCAGCGCCATCCGCCGCAACCCGAGCATCAACGGATCCGTGACCGCGACGACCTGCATCACGCCGCTGTCGACGAGGCGCTGCACGCGCTGGCGGACCGCGGCCTCGGAGAGCCCGACCGCCGTGGCGAGCCGCGTGTACGGCGTGCGACCGTCGACCTGCAGCTGCTCGATGATCGCCCGGTCGATGTCGTCGAGATGCGGACCGGTGCGGCGCATGCGTTGCTCGACCGCTACAGCTTGATCATCACGTGCTTGAGCTCGGTGTAGGCCTCGATCGAGTAGATCGACATGTCCTTGCCCACGCCCGACTGCTTGAACCCGCCGTGCGGCATCTCGGACACCAACGGCCCGTGGTCGTTGACCCACACGGTCCCGAACTGCAGCGCGTTCGCCACCCGGTGGGCACGGCCGACGTCCTTCGTCCACACCGACGCGGCGAGGCCGTAGTCGACCCCGTTTGCCCACGCGATCGCCTGGTCCTCATCGTCGAAGCGCTGCACGGTGACCACGGGGCCGAACACCTCGCGCTGGATGATCTCGCTGTCCTGCGCCGGCCCGGCGACGACCGTCGGCTCGTAGAAGAATCCTGCACCGGACCCGGGGTTGCCTCCCGTGGCGACCGTCGCCCCGCCGGCCGCGGCCCGCTCGACGAAGCCGGCGACGCGATCGCGTTGCTCGGCCGAGATCACCGGCCCGAGCTCGGTCTTCTCGTCCTGCGGGTCGCCCATCACGAGTGACGACGCGGCGTCGGCCAGCCCACCGACGACGTCGTCGAACACGCCGGGTGCGACCAGGACGCGCGTCGACGCCGTGCAGTCCTGGCCGGCGTTGAAGTAGCCGAAGCCCTTCACCGCCTCGACCACCGCGTCCATGTCCGCGTCGTCGAACACCACGACCGGTGCCTTGCCGCCGAGCTCGAGGTGGATCCGCTTCAACGTCTCCGCGGCGTTGCGCATGATGAGCTTGCCGGTCGTGGTCTCGCCGGTGAGGGAGACGATCGCCACCTGCGGGTTGGCCACCAGCGCCGCGCCGGTGTGCTCGCCATCGCCGGTGACGACGTTGAACACGCCTGGCGGGAAGATGTCTGCCGCCAGCTCAGCCAGCTTCAGCGTCGTCAGCGGCGTCAGCTCGGACGGCTTCAGCACGACCGTGTTACCGGCGGCGAGGGCCGGGCCGATCTTCCAGCCGGCCATCATCACCGGGTAGTTCCACGGCGCGATCAGGCCTGCAACGCCGAGCGGCTCCCGGCGCAGGATCGACGTGTACCCGGCGAGGTATTCGCCCGGCGCCTGCGTCATGCTGAACCGGGCGCCGGCGGCGAAGAAGCGCAGGTTGTCGACCATGAACTCGACGTCGAGCGGCGTGACCGCGATCGGCTTGCCGACGTTGCGGCTCTCGAGCGCGACGAGCTCGTCGCTCGCCGCCTCGACGGCGTCCGCCAGCTTGGAGAGTGCGGCGGCGCGCTCCATCGGCGCCGTCGCGGCCCATCCGGGGAACGCCGCTGCGGCCGCGGGGGCC
>DASZOG010000130.1:0-3720 GCA_035550895.1 Acidimicrobiales bacterium | reverse complement strand
GCATCCGCACCGCGGCGTCGTGCCCGTGGCGCTCGGCGAGACGCGTGAGGCTCATCGGCAGGAAGGCGGAGCACCACCCGCCGTTGCGACCGGAGGCGCCGAAGCCGGCGACCTCCGCCTCGAGCACCGCGATGCGCATGCCCGGGTCGCGCCGGCGCAACTCGTACGCCGTCCACAGCCCGGTGTAGCCGGCGCCGACGATGGCCACGTCGACCTGCGTGTCGCCGGCGAGCGCCGGGCGAGGCGCCAACGCGTCGTCCTCCAGGCTGTCGAGCCAGAGCGACCGCGACCGGTAGAACGCGGACTCGTGCGGCACGACGGTGCAGCGTAGGGTGGGTTCGTGCCTGGGAGAGTGCGATGACGACCGTGCTGATCGCTGTTGACGGGACCGAGGAGTCGCACCTCGCCGCCCGGCGGGCGAAGGAGCTGTTCGGCGATCGGGCCCACTACCTCGTCGTGGCGGTCGCCGAGCCCGTGCCACCCGTGATGACGCCGGCCCCGGTGGAGACCGTGCTGCCGCCCGACCCCGAGGTGGTCGAGGCGATGGCGGAGCAGGCCGAGGCCGACGCGCACGAGGCGGCGCTCGAGGACATGCAGTCCGTCGACCCGGAGATCCTCGTCGGCGAAGGCGATCCGGTGGGCGTGCTCTGCGCGACGGCGGAGCGGCGCAACGTCGACGTGATCGTCGTCGGCTCGCACGAACGGTCGTGGTTCAGCCGGTTCCTCGACCCGCCGGTGCGCGATCGGCTCGTGCGCAGCGCGCCGTGCTCCGTGCTCGTCGTGCGCACGCCGAAGGCGGCAGGCGAGCACCGCAAGCACTGAGCAGCCCGGCGAATGCCGGTGCTGAGACCGACCGGCGTCGGTACCGTCCTCCCGGTGAGCCTGCCTCCTCCGGCGCCGCTGCCCGGTCCGGGGTGGTACGCGGACCCGTTCGAGCCGGCCGCCCTCAGGTGGTGGGACGGCCGCACATGGACCACGTACCGGGCGGCGCGGTCGCCCGAGCGCGAGCCGGTGCCCACGCTGCCGGTGATCGCCGCGGTGGGGGCGCTGGCGATCACGGTCGTCGCGCTCCTCGGGTCCCGGTTCGTGCTCGACGGCATCGTCGGCTTCGGCTGGCCGATCCCCGTGTACGTGGTGATCAGTGGTCTGCTCGGTTACGGGCCGATGGTCGCCTGGTGCGTGCACTCCAGCCGGCAGTGGGGGACCGGCAGCCTGCGCCACGACCTCGGAGTGCGCCTGAGGCCGGTCGACGTCGGCTGGGCGCCGGTGATCTGGATCAGCTGTGTCGCGGCGCAGATCGCCGTCGGCATCGTGATCCTGCTGACGAACATCCCGCTGACGTCGAACACCGAGGGGATCAACGACCTCGACGCGGACCGCGGCTACGTCATCTCGACGCTCGTGCTCGCCGTGATCGCCGCGCCGTTCGTCGAGGAGCTCCTGTTCCGCGGGGTCGTGCTGCGCGGCCTGCGCTCGGCGCTTGCCGTCGTGCCGGCGGTCGCGCTGCAGGCGGTGTTGTTCGGTGTCGCCCATGTCGACCCGGTGCGCGGGTCGGGCAACATCGGCCTCGTGCTCGTCCTGGCCGCCGTGGGGGCGGTGCTCGGCACGGCGGCGCACCTGCTGCGCCGGATCGGGCCGACGATGCTCGCCCACGCCATCCTCAATGCTGTCGTGATGGCGATCGTGCTCTCCGGATAGCGGCGCGGTCAGATCGTGCGGTTGTCGATCAGGCGCGTGTCGCCGACCCACACCGCGAGCGCGAGGAGCGTCGGGCCCGTCACCTCGTCCACGCGTTCGAGCGTGGCGGGATCACACAGCTCGGCGTATTCCAGCCGGGCCAGCGGCTCCGCGGCGATGACGCGCTTGGACGCGTTCACCACCCACGACGAGCGGGTCTCGCCCCCGGCGACGGCGTTCGCCGCCGCCTCCAGCGCCCGGGGGATGCAGCGCGCCGCGAGGCGTTCAGGGGCGGACAGGCGCCGGTTGCGGCTCGACATCGCCACCCCATCCGGCTCGCGCACCGTCGGTACGCCCACGATCTGGATGCCGAAGTCGAAGTCGGCGGTCATCCGGCGGACGATCGCCAGCTGTTGGTAGTCCTTCTCGCCGAACACGGCGACGTCGGGCCGCACGGCGAGGAACAGCTTCGTCACGACGGTGGTCACACCGCGGAAGTGCCCGGGCCGGTGCGTCCCCTCCATCGGCTCCGACAGCGGGCCCGGGTCGACGAACGTCTGGAAGCCGGGCGGGTACATCGTCGCCGCCGACGGTGTGTAGACCGCGTCGACGCCCGCGGCGCGGCAGGCGGCGAGGTCGTC
The DNA here is from genome assembly GCA_035550895.1 of Acidimicrobiales bacterium. Taxonomy (GTDB): domain Bacteria; phylum Actinomycetota; class Acidimicrobiia; order Acidimicrobiales; family Ilumatobacteraceae; genus DASZOG01. Next base: position 1,402 of record DASZOG010000130.1, on the reverse strand, counting down.
CGCCACGGGCCGCGGGTAGTGCTCGAAGTCCTCGCGCTGGTTGAACTGCGTCGGGTTGACGAAGATCGACACGACGACCAGCGGTGCGTGCTGGCGGGCCACGTCGACGAGGTGGAGGTGCCCGGCGTGGAGCGCGCCCATCGTCGGCACGAACGCGATCCGCTGGCCAGCGCGCCGGTGACGTCCCGACCACCGTTGCGCGGCGGCCGGAGTCTCGAGCACGTCCATCGTGGTCGGCGCGGTCGCCGGTGACGCATCCACAGCACCCGGGTACGGCATCAGTGGAAGGAGTGGTCGTCGTCCGGGAAGGCTCCGGTCCGCACCTCGTGCGCGTAGCGCTCCAGGGCGTCGACGACGTCGGCGCGCAGGTTGGCGTACGCCTTGGCGAACTTGAACAGGTTCGGGGAAAGGCCGAGGACGTCGTGGAGCACGAGCACCTGCCCGTCGCACTCCGGCCCGGCGCCGATACCGATCGTCGGGATGGACAGCGTCTGCGTCAGCTCGACGGCCAGCGAGCGAGGAACGCCTTCCACGACGACGGCGAACGCGCCGGCCTGCTCCACGGCCTTCGCGTCCGCGAGCAGACGCTCGCGGCCGCCCGCGTGCGCGCCGGCCGACCGGCCCTGCACCCGGTGACCGCCCATCCGATGGAAGCTCTGCGGGGTGAGGCCGATGTGGCCCATCACCGGGATGTCGACCCGCGTGATTGCCTCGATCGTGTCCGCCATCGGCACGCCGCCCTCGAGCTTCACGGCAGCGGCGCGACCCTCCTTCACGAGCCGGATCGAGCTGGCGACGCCCTGCTCCGGGCTGACCTGGTAGGCGCCGAACGGCAGATCGCCGATGACCAGAGCGCGGGAGGCGCCGCGGCTGACGAGGCGGGTGTGGTACGCCATCTCGTCCAGCGTCACCGGCAGGGTGTTCTCCACGCCCTGGACGACCATGCCGAGGGAGTCGCCGACGAGGATCAGATCGACGCCGGCGTCGTCGGCGAGCGCGGCGAACGTGGCGTCGTAGGCCGTGACCATCACGAGCTTCTCGCTGCTCGCCTTGCGCTCGGCCAGGCTCGGCACCGTCACCTTCGCGGCCGTCATCGCCAGGACCTCCTCCGGAAGGCTGCTGCGCGCACCCTAACCGTCGGGTTGCACCCGGTCCCCAACCGCCGATGGGTACAGGTCGCGGTACGCGGGCCGTTCCGGCCGGCCGCGCGCCGCGAGGATCCCGCGGACGATGGCCCGGGTGAACGTCTCCGCGGCGGCGTGGAGCACCGTGTTCAGCCGCACTGGGCGGGCAGTGGCGTCGCCGTAGCGCACCCTCGTCGCCGGGTCGGGCCCGATCGAGCGGGCGCGCGTCGAGAGCCCGAAGATCGTGTCGCCGTCGGTCATGCCGTGCGCTGGCCTGA
>DASZOG010000129.1:0-16195 GCA_035550895.1 Acidimicrobiales bacterium | reverse complement strand
GGACGCATCGATGAGTGACCGCCGGATCACCACCACCACGATCGGCGCACTGCTCGGCATGGCCACGATCGCCGTGGTCGCGCCCGGCGCCGGCGCGCAGGCGACGCCGTCGATCGCGGAGATCCAAGGTGCCGGGCACCTCTCCCCGTTCAGCGGCCGGGACGTCAGCGACGTGGAGGGTGTCGTCACTGCGCGCCGCACCGCCGGAGGACGCGGGTTCTGGATCCAGGACCCCACACCCGACACCGACCCGAACACATCCGACGCGGTGTTCGTGTTCGTCAACGCCGCACCGGCGGCACAGGTCGGCGACCTCGTCCGGGTCACGGGCACCGTCACCGAGTTCCGCGCCGGCAACGACCCGGACAACTTGACGATCACGCAGATCACGTCGTCGAACGCGAACGTGACCATCGTGTCCAGCGGCAACCCGCTGCCCGCGCCGACCGTCCTCGGCCTCGGCGGTCGCATGCCGCCCACGGCGAACATCGACGACGACGGCGCCGGCAACGTCGAGACCGGTGGCACGTTCGACGCGGGCGGCGACGCGATCGACTTCTACGAGAGCCTCGAGGGAACACTCCTGCAGGTGAACGACGGGGACGTCGTCGGTGCGACCCGCAGCTTCGGCGAGATCACGCTCCTGCCGGACGGGGGGAGCTGGGCGACGGGCGTGCGGACACCGCGGGGCGGGATCCTCCTCGGCGGCTACGCCGACCCGAACCCGGAGCGGATCATCGTCGACGACGAGATCCTCCGCGATCTGGCGTCTGCGCCGCGCCCGGCGAAGGCGATGCCGGACATGAACGTCGGCGACGCGCTCACCGCGCCGGTCGTCGGGCCGCTCGACTACAGCTTCTCCAACTTCAAGATCCAGGCCACCTCGACCCCGACGTTCACCTCCGGCGGGCTGGTCCGCGAGCAGACCAGCGTTCCGACGGCACACCAGACGGCCGTCGCCACGTTCAACGTCGAGAACCTCGCCGGGACGGACCTCCAGCCGAAGTACGACACGCTCGCGGCGATGATCGTCACCAACCTCCGCGCGCCGGACATCATCGGGATCGAGGAGGTGCAGGACAACGACGGCGTAGCCGGCGGCGACGGCAGCCTGGTGGTCGACGCCGACGTCTCCTGGACGCGCTTGATCGCGGCCATCGGCGCCGCCGGAGGGCCCACGTACGAGTACCGCCAGATCAATCCGGTCGACGACGCCGACGGCGGGGCTCCCGGCGGCAACATCCGCGTCGGGTTCCTCTTCCGCACCGATCGCGGCGTCGAGTTCATCGACCGACCCGGCGGCTCGCCCACGACCGAGACGACGGTCGTCGACCATCCGTCCGGCCCGCGCCTGTCGGCGAGCCCCGGCCGGCTCGGCACCCAGTCACCGGCCTTCGTCGACACGCGCAAGTCGCTCGTCGGCGAGTTCCGTGCACGCGGGAAGAAGCTGTTCGTGGTCGTCAACCACTTCAGCTCGAAGACCGACGACCAGCCGCTGTTCGGCCCGGCCCAGCCGCCGACCCGCTTCAGCGAGAACGCCCGCCACGGGCAGGCGCAGGTCGTGCACGACTTCGTCTCCACGCTGCTCGACGCCGACCCATACGCGAACGTGGTCGTCCTCGGCGACATCAACGACTTCGAGTTCTCGCGCACCGTCGACATCCTCGAAGCGGACGGGGCGCTGCACAGCCTGGTCAAGGACCTCGCGCCGGCGGAGCGCTACTCGTATGTCTTCGAGGGCAACTCGCAGGTGCTCGACCAGATCCTGGTCAGCCCGAACCTGGGTGGTCACTTCCCGCACGACTATGACGTGGTGCACGTCAACTCGGAGTTCGCCGACGCGCTCCAAGCGTCGGACCACGAGCCTTCTGTCACCCGGATCGACTTCCGCGGCCCCCCGAGACCGTAGTTTGCTGGCTCCATGTCAGCGCTCACCGTGGCCGTCGACACGGGCTCGCTGGTGGGTGAGCGCACAGGTGTCGGCCAGTTCACGCAGCGGCTGCTCGACGGCTTGGCGACGCTGGAGCACCCGCCGGCCGTACTGCCCTACGTCCTGTCGATGCGCGCCCCGCTCGCGCCCGGCACCCGCCGCCTGCCGTTCCCGGCGGCCGCCGCCCAAGCGATGTGGGGGCGGGCCGACCACCCGCGGGCCGACCGCGCATTGCGCGGCGCCGACGTCGTCCACGGCCCGAACTACATCGTGCCGCCGAGCGCGCTGCCGACGATCGTGTCGGTGCACGACTGCTGGTTCCTGCGCAACCCGGACCGCTCGCCACCGGCGGTCCGGCGCTTCGGGGCGGTGCTCCGCCGAGCCATCGCGCGCGGCGCGGTCGTCCACGTCCCCTCGAACCACACCCGCGACGAGGCGGAAGAGCTGCTCGGGGCGGAACGGATCGAGGTTCTCCCGCTCGGCGCGCCGCCGGTCCGCGCGCCGCGCATCGTGCCCGTCCCGCTCCCCGGGCTCGACGGGCGCCGGTACATCCTCGCCGTCGGCGCCAAGGAGCCGCGCAAGAACCTGCCGCGTCTCGTCGAGGCGTTCGGGCTGCTCGCCGCGGACCGACCGCGGCTGGCGCTCGTGCTGCTCGGACCGGAGGGCCCCGACCAGCCGGCGATCGACGCCGCCCTCGACAGGCTCGACCACGCCACCGTGGCGCGCGTTCTCCTCGTGGACTACGTCGACGACGAGCTGCGCGACCTCGTGATCGCCAATGCGGCGGTGCTCGCCTTCCCCTCGCTGGACGAAGGGTGGGGCATCCCGCCGCTGGAGGCGATGTCGCTCGGCGTCCCGGTCGTCGCGGCGCGCGCCGGCTCCCTGCCGGAGGTCTGCGGTGACGCCGCGGAGCTCGTCGATCCGCTCGACGCGGCGGCCATCGCCGCCGGGCTGGCGGCCGTCCTCGACGACGAAGCACGCCGCGCCCAGCTCGCCGATCGCGGCCGCCGGCGTGTCGACGAGCTGGCCGGACCGCGCTGCGCGGCGCGCTTCGCCGAGCTCTACCGCAGGCTCGCGCTCGGCGGCTCACCGTGATCTGCGTGCTCGCCGGCGGTGTCGGCGCAGCGCGCTTCCTGCGCGGTCTCCAGCAGGCGGTCCCGCCGCAGACGGTCACCGCGATCGTCAACACCGCGGACGACATGCGCCTGCACGGCCTCACCATCTGCCCCGACCTCGACACGTGCACGTACACCCTGGCCGAGGCGATCGATCCGGACCGCGGCTGGGGCCTCGCTGGCGAGTCCTGGCAGGTGCTCCACGCGCTGGAGCGTTACGGGGAGGTGCGGCCCACCGGCTCGTCGGCGGGAGCGACGTGGTTCGGGCTCGGCGACCGCGATCTCGCCACCCACCTCTACCGGACGCAGCGTCTCGCCGAGGGAGCCCCGCTGAGCGCGGTCACGGTCGAGATCGCCCGCGCCTGGGGCGTCGGGATCCGCCTCGTGCCGATGAGCGACGACCCGGTGGCGACAAAGCTGACGATCACGGACGCCGGCCGCACCAGCGAAGTCGACTTCCAAGAGTACTTCGTCGCCCGTCGCCACGACGTGCCCGTCAGCGCGGTCCACTTCGCCGGGGCGGCCACCGCGAGGCCGGCACCCGGCGTGCTCGACGCGCTCGCCACCGCACAGCTGATCGTGATCGCGCCGTCGAACCCGATCGTCTCCATCGGGCCGATCCTCGCCGTACCCGGCATCGCGGACGCGGTCGCCGCTCGGCGCGACCACACCGTCGCCATCTCCCCGATCGTGGCGGGTGCCGCGCTGAAGGGTCCCGCGGACCGGATGCTTGCCGAGCTCGGGCACGAGCGCTCCGTCACCGGGATCGCCCGGATCTACGCGCCGCTCGCCGCCACACTCGTGATCGACCGCGCCGACGAACCGCTGGCGCCGGCAGTGGCCGCGGCCGGCATGGAGCCGATCGTCACCGACACGGTGATGGCGACGCTCGAGCGGGCGGCCGCCCTGGCGCGCAACGTCCTCGGCACGATTGCGGCCAGGCAGTGACGCGGCTGACGATCTGGGGCGTCGAGGGCGTCGGCGAGATCACGCCGGGCGACGATCTCGGCAGCCTGATCGTCACCGCCTGCGCGGCCCCGCCGAACGAGCCGCTGGCCGCGGGCGACGTGCTCGTCGTGACGCAGAAGGTCGTGTCGAAGGCCGAGGGCCGGCTCGTCCCCGTCGACCCGGATGATCCGCGGGCGCACAAGGCGCTCGTCGAAGCGGAGGCCGTGCGCATCCTGCGCCGGCGCGGAGACCTCGTGATCACCGAGACCCGTCACGGCTTCATCTGCGCGAACGGCGGCGTCGATCTGTCGAACGTGGAGCGCGGCACCGCCGCGCTCCTGCCGCTCGACGCGGACCGTTCGGCGCGCCGGATCCGCGACGTCGTGTGCGCCCGTCTCGGCGTCGACGTCGGCGTCGTCGTCTCCGACACGTTCGGGCGCCCGTGGCGCCGCGGGCTGACCGACGTGGCGATCGGCGTCGCCGGGATCGCCGGTGTGGTCGACCTGCGCGGCACACCCGACGCCCTCGGCCGGACGATGCAGGTCACCGAGGTCGCCGTCGCCGACGAGTTGGCGGCGGCAGCTGAGCTCGTGATGGGGAAGTCGGCGAACGTGCCTGTCGCTGTCGTGCGCGGCGCGGACGGGGCCTGGTTCCGTGATGCGTCGGTCCGGGAGCTGATCCGCCCGCCGCAGGAGGACCTGTTCAGGTAGGCAGGGCCTGGGTGTCAGTGTGCTGCGGGCGCAGCCTTCGTCGCCGCGATGCCTTCTGCGAGCGTGGTCCACGGCGCCCACGAGAGATGGATCCGCGCCCGGACCGGGGAGACGGCGAAGCGTCCCGGCTCGTCGGGACGTGCGGGCGCGAAGGTCGCCGGTGGCTCGTCACCGTCGGTGACGAGCGCGTGGAGATCGCGGACCGAGGTCTGCTTGCCGGTACCGACGTTGACGACCAGGCCACTGCCCCGCTCCGTCGCCCGCACGATCGCGTCCACCGCGTCGTCGACGAACAGGAAGTCGCGCGTCTGGCGCCCGTCGCCGTGGATCGTGCACGACGCCCCGCGCGCCGCGGCGCGTACGAACGCGGCGACGACCCCGTCGACAGGCCGCTGCCTGGGCCCGTACACCGAGGCGACCGCGAGGACCGTGAACTCCAATGCCCACCGCTCGCGGTACACGCCGAGCAGGTCGCACACCGTCCGTGCCGTCACCGTGGCCAGCGACCGCGCCGGGCCGAGCGCGCCCTCCTTCACGGGCAGGTCCCGGGTGGCCACCTCGCCGTACAGCTGACCCGCAGGGACGACGACGACGACCTTCGCCGCCTTCGCCCGTACGGCCGCTTCGAGCAGGTTGACCGAGCCGAGCAGGCGTTGCTCGACGGCCGTGCGTGGCGCGCCGACCGACTTGCCGAGGCCGAGATGGATGACGACCTCGGGCTGCTGCCGGGCGAGCAGCTCGCCGAGCTCGGGCAGGCGCGCGTCGACGTTGTGGATCTTCACCGCGTGCGTGTGCGTAGCCCGGGCGGCCGCCAGGTTGGCCAGCGACCCCGTGGACAGGTCGTCCACCACGTCGACGTGGTGCCGCTCGGCGAGCAGCCGATCGACGACGTGCGAGCCGACGAACCCCGCTCCGCCGACCACGAGCGCTCTCATCGCGGCCTCACTGGTGCACCATCCAGAGGTGTCTCCTCAGCCCGAGCGGTGCCGTGGTTGGTGCACCAGTGAGCCGTCCGCCGCTGCGCGGCAGACAACGAACCGTGACATGGAGCTCGCTTCGCTCGCTCATCCTGGCTGCGGCCGGCGGGCATCGCGCAACTGGTCGCCGGCGGCGACCGTCGCGCCCGCGCCGAGAACGGATCCCGAGACGAGCGCTCCCTCCCCCACCGCGCATCCTGGGCCCAGAATGCTGTCGACGATCTCTGCGCCACGCCGGACCGTTGTCCCGTCGAGCACCACGCTCCCGCTGACGGACGCGTCGTCGTCGATCTGGACTCCACTGGCCACGACGCTGCGCTCGAGTCGGGCACTCGCCGCGACGATCGCTCCGGAGGCGACGGCGTCGGACCGCATCCACGCGCGGGCGCCGGAGATCATGTCGATGTTGGCGCGCAGGTACAGCTCCGGACGGCCGGTGTCGGTCCAGTAGTCGTCCGTGGCCACCGCGTACAGCGTGCCGTCCCGGACGAGGCGGGGAAAGGTCTCCCGCTCGACCGAGATCGGACCGCCAGCCGGGATGAGGTCGAGCACGTCCGGCTCGAACAGGTACGTGCCGGCGTTGACGAGGTTGCTCGGCGCCGAGTCGCGCGGTGGTTTCTCCACGAACCGCAGCACCCTGCCGTCCGCGGCGACCTCGGCGACGCCGAATGCCGACGGGTCGTCGACGGGCGTGAGGTGGATCGTGGCCCGGGCCCCGTGCTGCTCGTGCGTCCGGACCAGCTGACGCACGTCGAGGTCGGTCAGCACGTCGCCGTTCACGACGACGAAGCGCTCGTCGATGCCGGCCTGCCGCGCGGCGAAGGCGATCGCCCCGGCGGTGTCGAGCGGCTCGGGCTCGACGGCGTAGGCGAGGCGCACGCCGGCGCAGGAGCCGTCCGGGAAAGCGCGGGCGAACGCGTCGGAGCGGAACCCGAGCGACAACACGGCCGCGTCGAGGCCGGCCCGGGCGAGGTTGCAGAGGACCAGCTCGAGGATGGCGCGGTGGCCGACCGGGAGGAGCGGCTTCGGGATGGTGTCGGTCAGCGGGCGGAGGCGGGTACCGAAGCCGCCGACGAGCACGACGGCCCGCACGCCGTCACCCGGTGGCCGTGGTGGGTGCCGCCGTAGATCCGGCCGGTGCTGTCGTCCCAGGCGGCACGGTGGTCGCGCCAGGCACCGTGGAGGCCGGTGTCGCCGTGTCCGCCTCGGCGACGGCGTCCAACGTGAGGGCGGCGGGGGGCTTCAACGTCGCCAGGTCGACGCTCTCGGGCACGAACGCGACCGTCACAGCCATGCGCTCGCCCACGAAGCGGACGTTGTCGAAGTCGGTGAGGAAGACCTTCGGGTCGTCGTTGGAGTCCGCCTCGTCCCAGACCGCGACCCGGACGTCGCCGTCCTCGTCGCCGCACTTCGTCTCGCCCTCGGTGAACGTCTCCCCGTCGGGCAATACCAGCTCGTCCGACGTGACGGTGATGCCAACCTGGTCGAGCAGCGGTCCGAGGCGCAAATCGTCACCCTGGGACACGGCGAGGCCCGGGTCGAGGCGCACGACGCCGTCCTCCAGCACGGTGAACACCCGCGCCGAGCCGTCGTCGGCGGTCGGCGGCAACGGGTCGGCGAACGCATCGCAGGTGTGCACGCCGGTGGCCGAGTACCACAGCGCCTCCTCGGTCGGGTCGTCGGGGAGATCGACGTTGTCTGCCGCGCTGTAGCTGGTCTTGGCGTACACCACGAGGGCCAGCCCGACCACGGCCACGCTGCCGACGGCGATCGGGAAGATGCGCCCCTGCGCCGAGCGCACCCGGCGCTTGCCCTGCTTGTTGGCCAGGCGGGCGACCTTCTTGGCCGAACTGGATTTGCCCACGAAGAGCAGAGGCTACCGGGTGGTCGTCGCCGACCGTCAGGCGGGCGCGGCCGTGACGGGCCGGCCGTGGAGCTCGGCGAACAACGCCTCGTACGCCTGCGCGACCGAGGCCGGCGACACCGCCCGCTCGACCCACGCCCGGCCCCGGCGGCCCATCTCCCGCCGCTGCGGCTCGTCGTCCACCAGCTTCTCCAGCGCCGCGACGAACGCGTCGACGTCGTCCGGCGGCACCGCGGTGCCGCCCCCGGATGCGGACGCGATCCGCTCGACCTCCGTGCCGGGATCGATGCTGGTGACGAACGGCCGCCCGGCCGCGAGGATCGAGTACGTCTTGGACGGAACGCTGGACCGGCCGAGACCCTTGCGCAGCGGCACGACATGGACGTCGCCGGTCGCCAGGACCTCCGCCAAACGCTCCCGCGGCTGGTACGGCGCGAAGCGGACGTTGGGCAGGCCGGCGGCGCGGGCCTGCACCTCGGCCAGGCCGGAGCCACCTCCATTGACGACGAACACGATGTCGGTGCGGTGGAGGAGCCGGCGCGCCGCCTCGACGACCACATCGAGGGACTGCGAGAACCCGACGTTGCCGGCGTACAGCACGACCGTCTGGTCGCCGATGCCCAGTTCCCGCCGGTAGGCCGTGTCGCGGTCCGCGGGACGGATCGCCTCCGGGTCGACGAAGTTCGGGATGACGCGCACCTTCCGGCGCTCGGCCGCCGGCAGCTTGGCCGCGACGTTCTCCCGCAGGTCGTCGGAGAGGACCGTCACCGCGTCGGCGCGGCGGTAGGTGACCCGTTCGAGGCGCCGGGCTGCGGCGATTAGACGCGGATCGGTCAGCTTGCCGAGCTCGATCGCCACGTCCGGGAACACGTCCTGCACGTTGAACACGAGCGGCCCGCCGCGGACGACGCGCATCCCCCACCCGACGAGACCGAGCGGCAGCGGCGGCGACATGGCCAGCACACCGTCGACGCGATGACCGACTGCGCCGGCGGCGCCCGCGAGCGTGCAGAACGCCACGAACCCGGCGGCGCGCCGTGGCAGGCTCGTCTTGTCGGTGGGGAACGGGTGGACGCGCGTCACCGTGCCCCACGCCGTCCGTTCCCGCCGCACGGGCGCGCCGCGCCACGCGCTGTCGACGCGGTGATGCTCGTAGTACGGCAGCGCCGTGACGACGTGCAGCTCGTGACCGCGGGCCGCCAGCTCGACGACGATGCGCGTGATCACCTCCCCCGTCGGCGCGCTGTCGGGTGCGAAGTGTGGGCAGACAACGGCGAGGCGCACGCTCACGCCTCCCCGGCGGCCGCCTGGTACGCGCCGATCAGCGCGGCCGCGCTCCGCTCCGCGGAGAACTCCGCCGCCTGGCGGCGACCGGCGGCGACGAGTTCGGCGCGGGCCCGCTCGTCGTCGAGCAGCTCGTCGATCGCCTTCACCCACGCGCCGACGTCGTCGGGATCGAGCAACCGGCCCGCGTCACCGACGACCTCGCGCAGCGCGGTCGCGGACGAGGCGACGACGGGCACTCCGGCCGCCATCGCCTCGACGACGGGCGCGCCGAATCCCTCGTAGCGGCTGGGGAACACGACCAGCGCCGCGGTGGCGAGGAGCGCGTCGCGGTCGGCGTCGGGTACCCGACCGGTGCGCCGGACCACCGCGTCGAGCGCTCGCTCCCCGATTGCAGCCGCCACGTCCGCCTCGGCGCGCCCTGCGCCGCCGGTGAGCACCAGACGCAGGTCCGGCCGGTGCCGGCGCAGATCGACGAGCGCGTCGAGCAGCAGGAGGTGGTTCTTGTGCGGGTACGTCACGGCCGGATAGAGGAGGAACGCACCGGGCAGGTCGTAGCGGCGGCGGACGTCCGCGATGGCGTCGCCGGTGGGCCGGATCTCGCGTGGCGCCGCATGCGGGACGACGTGGATCTGAGCCGGATCGGCGGCGAACTCGGTGACGAGCGTCGCGCCGACCCACGCGGTGGGGACGGTGAGGACCTCCGCCCGGCGCACGGCGCGCGGCGCCTGCAGGGCGAGCCAGCGCCGCTTCACCGGTGAGAAGTACTCCGGGTGGCTCACGTATTGGATGTCGTGGATGGAGACCACCGTGGCGGGATGGCGGCCACGGCGGCCGAAGGGCGCCGTGCCTCCCGCGTGGTGGACGACGTCGGGCTGCGCCCTGCGTACCCGACTGCGCAGCCAGGTCCGCTCGACGCCGACGCGGAGCGCCCGCCGGCGACCGCTGGTCGGCGCGGTCTCCACATGTGACACCGCGTCCGCCAACTGCGGGTGCGCCGTGGCGAAGGACGGCAGCGTGAAGAGCGTCAGCTCGGGCGCGCCCGTGTCCGCGGTGACGGCCGTGAGCACGCGGGTCATGTACTCCTCGCTGCCCCCGACCTGGCCCGGGAGGCACCACAGCAGGTTGACGGCGACCCTCACGGGGGCGCCCCCTGTCGTGCACCAGTGAGGGGTGCGCCGCTGCGCGGCGGACAACGCACCGTGCCATGGAACTCGCTTCGCTCGCTCACGCGGCGACCTCGCGGTAGGCCGCGGCGGTGGCCTGCGCCGTCGCCGCCCAGGTGTGCTGCGCGGCGCGCAGTGGGCCGGCGGCGGCCAGCTCGCGACTGCCAGCGAGCGCTTCGGAGATGCCGCGGGCGATGTCGTCGACGTCGTAGGGGTCGACGAGCACTGCCGCTCCGCCGGCGGCCTCCTCGGTGGCCGTGCCGCGGCTCGTCACGACGGGCGCGCCGCGGGCCAGCGCCTCGAGGACCGGCAAGCCGAACCCCTCGCGCGTGCTCGGGTAGCAGAACGCCGCAGCGCCGGCGTACAGCGCCTGCTTGTCCTGTTCACCGACGAAGCCGAGCAGCCGGACGCGGACCGGATCGGCCTCTGGCCCGCCGGCGCCCCATCCGTTCGGCCCGGCCACGGCGAGGACCGGAGCCTCCGGCAGACTTGCGTGCGCGGCGACCAGGCGGGCCAGGTTCTTGCGCGGCTCGAGCGTGCCGACGAACAGCAGGTAGTGCTCCGGGAGGCGATGCCGCGCCCGCGCCGCGTCGATCGCGCCGGCAGCGAGCGGAGCTGGTGGATCGATGCCGAGCGGCAGGTGACGCAGCCGTTCGGCCGGCAGGCCCGCCCCGGCACAGTCGTCGAGCGTCGCCCGCGACGAGCAGAGCACGAGGTCGGCGCGCTCGCGGACGCGGGCCAGTGCGCGGCGAAACGTGGCGACGCCGCGGCGCGTGAACTGCGCCGGCTCGTGGAGGAACGCGAGGTCGTGGATCGTCACGACGAGCGGGGCGCGACGGCGCGGGGGAACGATGATCGTCGTGGCGTGCACGACGTCGACCGGGCCGGTCGCCTTCTCGACCGGCGGCCATCCGGCGCGCAACCACGCGTCGTAGAGCACCGGCCGGGGCAGCGGGAGGTGGCGCACCGGGATCGGTGGCATCCACGGCTCAGGTGGAGGGCCGGAGTGGCGCGCCGCGACGCCGATCGCATCCACGCCTGCGTCGGCGAGATGCCGGGCGACGCCGAGCGCGGCGACGGCGGTCCCCCCGGGAACGTCGTGCCAGCACTGCTCGAGCGTGTACGCCACGCGCACGGCCGGGCACGGTACCGGCACCCCACCGCGACGAGGCGACAGGGCGGCCGGCGGTGAGCCCTTGTGATGTCCGGACGTGGGCTGCTGGCGCCCGTAGCATCGTTCGGGTGGCGAGCTTCTGGACGGGACGGCGCGTGCTCGTCACCGGCGGGTCCGGTTTCCTCGGGCGGGTCGTCGTCGCCATGCTGCGCGCCCGGGGCGCGGACGTGACGGCGCCGCGGCGGACCGAGTTCGACCTCACGGATCCCGCCGCGGTCGAGGCGTCGTTCGACTCGCTCCGGCCCTCCCTGGTGGTGCATCTCGCGGCCCGCGTCGGCGGCATCGGTTTCAACCTGGCCGAGCCGGCGAACCTGTACGTCGACAACCTCCTCATGGGGACGTACGTGCTCGAGGCGGCGCGGCGCCACAGCGTCGACAAGACCGTCCTGCTCGGCACGGTGTGCTCGTACCCGAAGTACACGCCGGTGCCGTTCCGCGAGACGTCGCTGTGGGACGGCTACCCGGAGGAGACGAACGCGCCGTACGGCATCGCCAAGAAGGCGCTGCTCGTGCACGCCCAGGTGAACAAGGTGCAGCACGGGCAGTCGTCGGTGTTCCTCATCCCGACGAACCTCTACGGACCCGGCGACAAGTTCCATCCATCAGTGAGCCACGTCATCCCGGCCCTGATCAAGAAGTGCGTCGAGGCGGTCGAGCGCGGCGAGCAGAAGGTCCACGTGTGGGGAACCGGGAGTGCCAGCCGGGAGTATCTCTACGTCGACGATGCCGCCGAGGCGATCGTGCTCGCCGCCGAGCTGCACGACGACACCGAGCCCGTCAATCTCGGCACCGATCACGAGATCACCATCCGGGAGACCGTCGAGCGGATCGCCGAGCTCGTCGGCTTCACCGGTGACCTCGTGTGGGATCCGTCGAAGCCGGACGGTCAGCCCCGCCGGCGCGTCGACGCCAGCCGCGCCGAGGCGCTGTTCGGCTGGCGAGCGACGACGCCGTTCGAGGACGGCCTCCGGCGCACGATCGACTGGTACCTGGCGCACCGCGAAGAAGCCGAGCGCGCGCCCGAGTAACCGGCGTGCAGCCGATCCGGTTGCATACCAACCATTTCCGCTGCACCCACGGTCTCACTGACGGGTGAGGCGGTGGACGAGACGCTCGAGCGGCGCATGGAAATCGTCGAGCAGCGGGATGCCGGACATCCGCAGCACGGCGTTGTCCAGCACGCTGTTCGCCGGACGTGGCGCCGGGCGCGGCGGCTGGAGGTCGGCGGTGGAGACCGGCTCGACCATCGCCGGATCCCGACCCGCCGCGGCGACGACCGCCTTGGCGAACTCGTACCAGCTCACGGCGCCCTGGTTCGTGACGTGGTGCACGCCCGGGCGGCGATCGACGGCAAGCCGCCGGATGAGCGGCGCGAGATCAGCCGTGAACGACGGGTGGCCGCGCTGGTCGCCGACGAAGCGGAGGAGCGGCTGCTCGGCGGCGAGGCGGAGGATCGTCTTGACCATGTTCTGCCCGTGCTCACCGCAGACCCACGACGTCCGCACGACTGTGGCGCCGATCCCCGCCGTGAGCGCCTCCTGCTCGCCGGCGAGCTTCGACGCGCCGTAGACGCTGCGCGGCCCGGTGGAGTCCCACTCCGTGTACGGCTCGGGCTGCTCGCCGCTGAACACGTAGTCCGTCGACACGTGGACGAGGTGGGCACCCGCCCGCCGGCACGCCTCGGCCACCCACCGCACGCCGAGCGCGTTCACGGCGAACGCGCGCCCCGGGTCACCCTCGCAGGCGTCGACCGCGGTCCACGCCGCGCAGTGCACGACGGCGTCCGGACGGAGCGAGGTGATCGCCCCCAGCACGGCGTCACGGTCGCTCACGTCCAGCGTCCCGTGGTCGCCGGCGACGACGTCGTCGCCCGCGGATGCCGCGGCGAGCACCATGTCGCGGCCGAGCTGGCCCGCCGCGCCGGTGACGAGGACCTTCACCGGCGCCTCACCGTGCGGTGGCCCAGGCGCTGCCTTCCGCCACCGGCGCCCGGTCGCGCAGCGGCTCCCACCAGCTGCGGTGCGCGGCGTACCAGTCGATCGTCTCGGCGATCCCGTCGTCCCAGCCGATCTGCGGCTCCCAGCCGAGCTCGGTGCGGATCTTCGTCCAGTCGAGCACGTACCGGCGGTCGTGCCCCGGCCGGTCGGGCACGATCGTCTTCAGCGCGTCCGGCTTGCCGAGGTGGCCGAGGACCGTGTCGGCGATCTCCTCGATGCTCCGCTCCACACCCGTGCCGACGTGGTACGTCTCGCCGGGACGGCCGCGCTCGAGCACGAGGTCGATCGCCCGGCAGTGGTCGAGGGCGTGGATCCACTCCCGCCGGTTCTGTGTCGACGCGTACATCGGCAGCTCTTGATCCTGGAGCGCCTGGGTGGTGAAGAACGGGATGACCTTCTCCGGGAACTGGTACGGCCCGTAGTTGTTCGCGCAGTTCGTGATCGAGATCGGCAGGTCCCATGTCTCGAAGTAGGCCCGTACGGCGTGGTCACCACCGGCCTTCGACGCGTTGTACGGCGTGCGCGGCCGGTACGGCGAGTCCTCGGTGAACGCCACGTCGGTGTCGAGGTCGAGGTCTCCGTACACCTCGCACGTCGAGACGTGGTGCAGGCGGGCGACACCGGCGCGCTTCGCCGCCTCGCACAGGCCCTGCGTGCCGAGGACGTTGGTGCGGAAGAAGCGACCCGGGTCGAGGATCGCCAAGCTGTTGTGCGACTCGGCGGCGAAGTTGACGACCACGTCGACACGCTCTGCCCGGAGCACCTGCTCGACGAGGGGCACGTCGCCGATGTCGCCGTGCACGAACGTGCAGCGCTCGACGCCGGCGACGTTGTCGCGCACGCCGGCGTACGTCAGCGCGTCGAGCGCGACGATCGGATCGTCCGGGTACTGCTCCCGCCAGTAGTGCACGAAGTTGGAGCCGATGAACCCGGCCGCGCCGGTCACCATCAGGGTCGTCACGAGCCTGCCCTCACGTCCTCACGTCCTCACGTCCTCACGCCTGCATCACATTCGCATCGGCCATGCCGGTCGCAGCGCCGGCGTCAACTCGGCCCGGCGGGGGTTCGCCTGGTCGCGCTGCGACAGCACCGGCTCCGTGATGGCCCACTCGGCCGCGACCTCCGGGTCGTCCCAGGCGACACCGAGCTCGTCGGCCGGGTTGTAGTACCCGTCGACCAGGTAGGTGATCGTCATGTCGGTGACCGCGGCGAAGCCGTGGGCGACACCGGGAGGGATGAACACGCCGACGTGGTTCTCGCCGGACAGCTCCAACGTGAGCGTCGCCCCGTCGGTCGGGCCGCCGGCGCGCAGGTCGTGCAGCACCACGCGGGAAGTCCCGAACGGCACGTACCAGTAGTCCGCCTGATGGAGGTGGTAGTGCAGGCCGACCAGCGCGCCCCGCTGCCGGTTCGCCCGGTTGCCCTGCACCATCTCCCGCCCGTTCGGGAACCACGACCGGCGGTATGTCTCGATGAACAGGCCGCGCTGGTCGCCGTGGATCTCGGGCTCGACGATCCACACCCCCGCGATCCGATCGGACTCCTGGACCCGCGTGCCCATCACTCGACGTCGATCTCGCAGTGGTCGCCGACCATCAACCGCAGGGCGCGCGGGCGGCGGCGGCTGCGGGTGACGACCGCTTCCCGGCCGATCAGCGAATCCTCCAGCCGCGGGATGTCCACGATCCGGCTGGCGTACATCACGACGCTGTGCTCGATCTCGGAACTGATGATCTCGCATCCCGGCCCGACGGCCGTGTACGGGCCGACGAAGCTGTCGACCACCCGTGCCCCGGCACCGATCGAGGCCGGACCGCGGACCGTCGAGCGGACGACTTCGGCGCCGGCTTCGACGACGACCTTGCCGTCGAGGATCGACTCGTCGTCGACCTTGCCCTCGATCGAGGGCTCGATCCGTTCGAGCAACAGCCGGTTCGCCTCGAGCAGCGGCGTCAGCTTGCCGGTGTCGATCCACCAACCCTCGAGCAGCTCGGTGCGAATCCGGTGGCCGTGGTCGATCAGCCACTGGATCGCGTCGGTGATCTCCAGCTCGCCCCGGGCCGACGGCGCGATTTCGGCGACCGCCTCGTGGATGTGGTGGTCGAAGAGGTAGACGCCGACGAGCGCCAGGTCCGACGGCGGATCGTCCGGCTTCTCCACGAGCCGCACGACGTGGCCGCTGTCGTCGAGCTCGGCGATGCCGAAGCGGTGCGGATCGGGCACCTGCTTGAGGAGGATCTGCGCGCTCGGCGCTCGCTCCACACCGCGGGCGGCCTCGAACCGCTCTACGAACTCGGCGAGGCCCTGCTCGAGCAGGTTGTCGCCGAGGTACATGACGAAGTCGTCGCTGCCGAGGAAGTCGCGCGCGATCAGCACGCAGTGCGCCAGCCCGAGCGGGGCGTCCTGCGGGAGGTAGGTGACCGTCGCCCCGAAGCGGCTGCCGTCACCGACGGCGGCGATCACCTCGTCGCGAGTATCGCCGACGATGATCCCGATCTCGCGGATACCAGCGGCGACCATCGCTTCGAGCCCGTAGAACAGGATCGGGGTGTTCGCCACCGGCACGAGCTGCTTCGCGCTGGTGTGCGTGATCGGGCGCAGACGGGTGCCCGCGCCTCCCGCCAGGACGAGACCCTTCATCGCACTGGCGAGCGCGGGGTCAGCCGCACTGCCGGTCCGCGTCCGGGACGATGCCGACCGCCTGACCCGTGGGCGGCGGCGCCGGCGCGGCGGTCGCCGGCGGGGCGGTCTCGGCCGGCACGGGCGCCGGCGTGCCGTTGGGGTCGACGAGCGCCGGCGGCGGCTCACCGCGGAAGTAGGAGAGCAGCAGGAACGCCTCCTCCTCGTCGAGCAGGAGGACCCGGTTGCCGTCGATCTCGGCGTCCTCGACCGGCAGCGCGTACGACTGGATGTCGCCGCCCGCGACCCTGCTCAGCCGCTCCGCCAGCGCGGGGAGGTCGAGACCCTCGTCGACGCGCAGCGTGTCGACGGCGATGCCGACGAGCTTGCCGATGCTCGTGGGATCGCCGG
>DASZOG010000128.1:0-7568 GCA_035550895.1 Acidimicrobiales bacterium | reverse complement strand
TCGACTTCGAACGGTTCCGCCGCCGCGTGGAGCGGGCCACGTGGATGGTGCCACGGCTGCGCCACCGGGTGCAGCCCGGCCCCGTCGCCCTGGCGCCGCCGCTGTGGGTTGACGATCCCGACTTCGATTTGGACTACCACGTCCGCCACCTGGCCCTGCCCGCGCCCGGATCGATGCGCCAGCTGTGCGACCTCGCCACCCGGATCGCCGCCGACCCGTTCGAGCGCACGCGCCCGCTGTGGGCCTTCATCGCCGTCGACGGCCTGGAAGGCGGGCGCGGCGCGCTGATCCAGAAGATGCACCACACGATCACCGACGGCGAAGGCGGGGTGCGCCTCAGCCTGGAGTACCTCGATTTCGAGCGGGACGCTCCTGAGCCTCCACCGATCGACCCGGCAGAGCTTCCGGAGCCGGAGCCGGTCCAGCACGTCTCGTCGGGTGGCGCCGTGCGCGACATGCTCGCCGGAAGCCTGCGGATCCCGATCGGCTTCGCCCGCCAGCTGAGCAACCTCGCCACCGATCCTGGTCGCTTGCCCGAGGCCAGCGCCGCGGCGGCCGAGACCGTGCGCGGCGTGGTCACGCAGCTCTCCGACACCGAGAAGGCCCGCTCGCCGTTGTGGACGGCCCGCTCGCTGCGCCGCCGGTTGGAAACGATCCGCGCGCCGTTCGACACGACGAAGGCGTCCGCCAAGCGCCTCGGCGGGTCGCTGAACACGGCGTTCCTGACGATCGCCGCCGACGGTGCGGGCCGCTATCACCGCGAGCTGGGTGCGCCCGTCGACGAGCTGCGCGCTTCGATGGTGATCAGCACGCGCACGGCCGAATCCGGCGCGAACGCGTTCACGCTCGCCCGCCTGCTCGTGCCCACGGGCGCGATGAGCATCGCCGAGCGGTTCACGGCGATCCAGGAATCTGCCGGTACGGCGCGTTCCTCGGCTGGTTCGGCGTCCCTCGCGACGCTCGCCACGGTCGCGGCCACACTGCCCACCTCGCTCGTCACGCGTCTCGCCCGCCAGCAAGGCGAGACTGTCGACTTCGCCACATCGAACGTGCGCGGCTCGCCGACGCCGTGCTACATCGCCGGCGCCAAGCTGCTCGAGAACTACCCGATCGGGCCGCTCGCCGGGGTCGCCTTCAACCTCACGCTCCTGAGCTACGCCGGCAGCCTCGACATGGGATTGCACCTCGACCCGGCAGCAGTGACGGACGCGGACCTGTTGCGGACGTGCATCGAGGACGCCGTAACCGCGTTCGTCGCCGTGGGCAAGCGGCGGAAGCGCTGAACAGCGGCGAGCACGACCGCCGTCGCGGTCGCGACGCGGTCAGCTCTCGAGCGAGGAGCTGGTGAGCAGGCTGCGGACGTCGAGCAGGAGGTCGGCGACCTCACCAGTGGACACGAGCTCACGCTGGAGCATCTCGGCCAGCGCCTTGTCGATGACGGCGAGGGCCTCGTGGATCACGCTGGCTTCGCTGGTCTCCGTCATCGATCCTCCTCACGATGAGCCCTCGCTGCACGCACCGTAGCGCCCACCTGTTTCTGGAGGTTCATCGTACCGATGAACGCTCGATTACCGGCGGCAAGGAACTGCTCGCATGCAGGGTGCCGTCTGCCACACGGCGTCCTCGTACGATCCCCGGCCGTGGAGCTGAGGGACCGGATCGTGGTTGTCACCGGTGCGGCGAGCGGCATCGGGCGGGCCCTCGCCCGCCGGGTACACGCCGAAGGGGCGCGGGGCGTGGTGGTCGCCGACCTGTCCCCTGGCGCCGAGGACGTCGCCGCCGAGCTCGCCGCGGCCAGGCCGGACTCGGCGGTGGCATGCGTGGCGGACGTCGGCACGGCAGCAGGGAACGACGCCATCGTCACGATGGCCGAGGACACATTCGGGCCGGTCGACGTGTTCTTCGCCAACGCCGGCGTCGGCGTCGGAACCGACCCGATCGAGACGCCCGACGACGACTGGGACCTGGCGTTTGCCGTCAACATCCACGCTCACGTGTACGCGGCCCGGCGCCTGCTGCCGGGGTGGCTGGAGCGCGGCGAGGGGTACTTCTGCGCGACCGCCTCGGCCGCCGGGCTGCTGACGCAGATCGGCTCGGCGCCGTACACGGTGACGAAGCACGCCGCCGTGGCGTTCGCCGAGTGGCTGGCCGTCACCTACGGCGACCGCGGCGTGCGGGTGAGCTGCCTGTGCCCGATGGGGGTCAACACCCCGATGCTCCACGGCGAGACGGGTGTGCCGAACCTGGCGAGCGAGATCGTCCGTACCGCCGGCGAGATCCGCGAGCCGGACGATGTCGCCGGCACCGTCGTCGAGGCGATGCGCGAGGAGCGGTTCCTGATCCTGCCCCACCCCGAGGTGCGAACGTTCCTGCTGCGCAAGGCCGACGACGTCGACCGCTGGATCACCGGGATGCGTCGCCTACAGGCGCGCGTCGGCGGCGGCGGCGACTGACGCGGGGATCGCCGCCCTGCGGCCGCGCGGCGCGCACGGTGAGGGGCTCCGGTCACCGGGTCCGGCGCCGACGAGATGGGCCGCACCGACTGGTCGATCAACTGCGTCGACTCTTGCCCCGCTTCGTGGTTCCTGCGGACTTGGGAGCTGGCGCTGCCTCGCCGAGCAGCTCCTCGATGCGCGCCGTCCACTCGGTCGTCTCTGTGCTCGTGCCCTCTGCCCGCAGCTTGGCCCGCTCGGTGGCGAGCGTCTCCGCGATCTCGCCGACGCCGGCGGGGAGGACCGCCGCGACGCGGTCCCGCAGCCACCCGGCCAGGGCGGGGCTCGTCCCACTGGTCGATACGGCGACGATCACCGGGCCGTCCTGCGCGACAGCCGGGAGGAAGAACGTGCACAGATCGGCCTGGTCGGCGGCGTTGACCCACACGCCGGCCGCCTCGGCATCGTCGTGGACGGCACGGTTCACGGCGGGATCGTCCGTAGCGGTGATGACGAGGCGGTAGCCGGACGCTTCACCGGCCTGGTACTCGCGCCGCTCGATCGCGCAGCCCCGGCCGTACAGGGCCGGGCTCACGTCGGGGGCGACGACGGTGACGAAGGCACCGGCAGCGAGTAGACCGGTGACCTTCCGGTCGGCGACGGAGCCGCCGCCGACGACGAGCACCGGCTTGCCCGCGAGCCGCAGCGCGACCGGGTAGACGAGCTCGGTCGGGTCAACCACTGCGCCGCGGTCCCGCCCGCTCGGGGATGATCCGGATCAGGACGCGGCGGTCCCGCTCCATCGCGGCGCGGTAGTCGTCCCAGTCCGGGTGGTCGCCCGCGACCCTGCGGTAGTAGTCGACGAGGCGCTCCATCGCCTCCGGCAGCGACACGATCTGCGCGCTGCCGTCGATCTGCACCCACGGGCCGAAGAAGTCGTCGGTGAACCCGCAGTACGACGCGCGCGGGTCGCGGCGGAGGTTCTTCACCTTGTACGCGGTCTCCCGGCTGGAGATGACCACCCGGCCGTCCTCGTCGACGGTGGCGGTCACCGGCGACAGCTGCGGCGAGCCGTCGGAGCGATGCGTCTCCAGCACCCCGCGATGGTGATGGCGGACGAAGTCGCGAGCAGCGTCCAGGTCCCTGACGGGAGGCTACGCGCCCGCGTACGGTGGCGGTGCCGGACTCCCCGGAGAGGAGGCCCGATGCCGACGACCGCCTTCGACCCGACGGTGCACGGTTTTCGCTTCGACAATCGCTTCGTGAACGTCGTCGCCACGCTGCCCGGAGGGCCGAAGCTGCGCACCAACGGGCGGTGCGGCGGGATGACGTACGCCGCGCTGGACTACTTCCATCGCGGACGGGCGGCGCCGGCGTACGAGCCGCGCTCGCCGGCACGCGTCCCGCCCGACGCGCATCCGCTGGCGCGGTACCTGTACCGCCGCCAGCTCGAGAGCTTCGGCAACGAGAGCGCGCTGCGCTTCCTCGCCTGGACGCTCTTCCCGGACGAGGGCCTGCCATTCGCCAAGGGCGTGCGCCGGTGGACGGAGGACGAGATCTCGAAGGTGCGCGCCGCGATCGACGCCGGGCGGCCCGTCCCGCTCGGGCTGATCGGCGCGCGGAAGCTGCCGGAGGTCGGCCGGCGCAACCATCAAGCCGTCGCGTTCGGCTATCACCGTGTGGCCGGTGGTGTCGACCTGCTCGTGTACGACCCGAACAACCACGGGACAACCTCGGTGCTGCGCTGGCGGCGCGGGATCTCGCCGATCGAGGCCTCCAACCGGCCGACGCGGCCCTGGCGCGGCCTGTTCGTCCACGACTACGACCCCGCCATCCCCCCCACCACCGCCGGCTGACCCGACCCGCGGCGTCGCGGCGGGTCTACAGGCGTTGGCGGGCGATCAGGCGCTCGGCGACTCCGACGTCGCCGATCACGTCGATCGCCGGCAACCCGACGCGGCGCCAGAGCGCGAGCAGCAGGTCCGACGCCGTGCCGCGCATCGCTGCGTCGCCCTTCTCGTGGCGCCGCTCGATTGTGATGTCGCCAGCCGCGTCCTCGCGCACGATCCACTCACCCTCCACGTCGGTGCAGTGCAGGTGAACCGTGCCACCCAGCGGCGCCGCGTCCTCCTTGCGAGAGATGTCGAAGTACTCGAAAAACTCGTCGATCCCATCGCTGGCCAGCTCGGCCTCGATCGGCTGGGATACTCCTGCCGCGTGGTCGGCGTCCCAGCGGTGCACCGCGGTCTCGTGCGCCATCCGCCGCACGATGAAGCTGACGTCGTGCGGCTCCGCCCACGTCCACACCTCGGTGGCGGGATCGAGACCTTCGAGCACGGCGAGCAGGTGGCCCAGCCCGGCCCGGTACCAGGCGATCAGCTCGCCGTCGGCCGGCCGCGCCGGTTGCTCGACGTGCTTCACCGCGGCGGGCTCGGTGAGACGCCGCTCGGCGATGCTCCGCCAGAAGTAGTGGACGCCGCTGACGTGCCAGACGAGGTCCGCCACGCTCCACCCGGGACAGGTCGGCACCGACAGCGCCAGGTTCCCCTCTGCAGTGTTGGCGAGCGCCTCACCGTCACGACGCACGGCTGACAGGTAGCCGGTCCGGTCCACGGCACGACCGTACCCATTCGGTCGGATCGAGCCTACGGATGCCGAGGCGCCGGTCCCGCCACTACCGTCCCTGCGGTGAAGCCATCCGACATCGGCCGCATCGTCTCCGTCGCGTCCCCCGCGCTTTCGCCCGGTGCCACGCATGTGGCGTTCGTCGTGACGCGGGTGGACATGGACGACAACCGCTACCGCTCGCAGGTGTGGCTCGCCCGGACCGACGGCGCGGAGGCGCCGCGCCCGCTGACCGCCGGCGAGCGCAGCGACGGCAACCCGACGTGGTCGCCCGACGGGCGCGAACTGGCCTTCACCAGCCGGCGGGCGGAGAAGAAGGGCGACGCCACGCTCCACGTGATCCCGATCCACGGTCCCGGCGAGGTGCGGACGCTCGCCACGCTCCCCGAGGGGATCGACGGCCTGGCGTGGTCGCCCGACGGGCGGTGGATCGCCTTCGGGGCCCGCACCCGCGACGCGCGCTACGACAAGGACGAGGAGTCGTGGCAGCCGCCGCGGCGGATCACCCGCTTCTTCGCTCAGATCGACGACGAGGGATGGACGTTCGACCGTCCGCACCACGTCTACGTCGTGCCGGTCGACGGCAGCGCCAGGGCACGCAACCTGACGCCGGGCGAGTTCCAGTTCGGTGGCGCCGCCTGGCTGGCGGACTCGTCGGGCCTCGTGTGCTCCGGCGCGGCGCACGACACGTGGGACCTCGACTTCGCCGAGGACCTCTACGTCGTGCAGCTGGCGAACGGCAAACGCCGCGCGCTGACGAAGCAGACGGGGTCGTACGGCCAGCCCCGCCCGGCGCCCGGCGGCACGGCGATCGGGTTCCTCGGTGCGGACGACCCTTCGACGTACCCGCAGAACGTCCACGTCGGCGTGATCGACGCGTCCGGCGGCGCGCACCGGTGGCTCAGCCTCGGTCTGGACCGCTCGTTCGCCCCGACGTCCGGCGCGCAGCCGCCGATCTGGCTCGGCGAGGCGGACGGCGTGGCGGGAGACGGCGAGGGCATGCTCGCGCTCGCCGAGGACCGCGGGCGCGTCTCGCTCTACCGTGTCGCCGTCGACGGCGACACGCCGCCGGAGCTCGTCATCGGCGGCGACCGGTGGATCAGCGGGTTCGACGCCGGTCGCGGCGTCATCGCGTTCGTCGCCGGCACCGCGGACGAGCCCGACGAGCTGTTCGTCCGCTTCCCGAACGGCGAGGAGCGCCAGCTGACCACGCTCACCCAGGCGATGCGCGACGCCGTACATCCGTTGCCCTACGAGCGCTTCACCGCTCCCTCGACGGACGGCGTCGAGGTCGATGCCTGGATCGTCCGCCCCCCGAACTTCGAGGAGACGCAGCGCTATCCCGTCCTGCTCAGCGTCCACGGAGGCCCGTTCGGCCAGTACGGAGAGCACTTCTTCGACGAGGCGCAGCTCTACGCCTCGGCTGGCTACGTGGTGCTCCTGTCCAACCCCCGCGGCTCTTCCGGCCGGGAAGACGCGTGGGGCCAGGCGATCCTCGGCGCCGAGCACCCCCGGCGCCGCGGCACCGGCTGGGGCTCCGTCGACGTCGACGACGTACTCGCCGTGCTCGACGAGGCACTGCGCCGGTACACGTTCTGCGACGCGTCCCGCGTGGGGATGCTCGGCGGCAGCTACGGCGGATACATGGCCACGTGGCTCGCCGCGCACCACGGTGAGCGGTTCCGCGCCATCTGCTCGGAGCGGGCTGTGAACAACCTCGTGTCCGAGGAGTGGAGCTCCGACATCGCCACGATCTTCCGCGTCACGCACGGGCCCAGCCATCTCGACGCGCCGGAGGAGTACGCCCGGATGTCGCCGGTCACGTACGTGGACAAGATCGACACGCCGATGTTGCTCATCCACTCCGAACAGGACCTGCGCTGCCCGATCGCCCAGGCCGAGGAGCTGTTCGTCGCGCTGCGCTTGCGCGGGAAGGACGTCGAGTTCGTCCGCTTCCCTGGCGAGGGCCACGAGCTGTCGCGGTCGGGCTCCCCGGTCCATCGCGTCCAACGCGCCGAGATCATCCTCGAGTTCTTCGGCAAGCACCTGGCCGAACCGGCGGAGAACGCCGGCGACGGGGTCAGCGACGAAAGGGATCCGGCGAGCTGAGCGGCTGAGGGCGGGTCAGCCCTCGCGCATCACCCTCCGGAGGTCGCGGTAGCCGATGCGGATCGCGCCGGCATCGTCGAGGAGCGTGGTCAGCTCGCCGTCCACGACGAGCGCATGGTCGTCGATCCAGCCTGCGGCATCGCGGGACAGGGCCCGGACCTCGGGCGTGTCGATCGCCGGCTGGATGTGGATCTCCGTCACTCCCGGCTCCAGCTCGGCGATCTCCCGCCGGACGCGGGCCCGGCTGCCCGCCCGCCACGTGTTGTCGAAGTGGTCGGGGAAGACGACACCTTCCTCCGCCGCCAGCTTGCGGAGCGGGAACCCGGCGTCGACCGTCGAGGGCAGCCGGATCGGCAGCTGGTGTTGCACGGCGAGCTCCAGCTCGACGTCGAAGAACTCGGG
>DASZOG010000127.1:0-6321 GCA_035550895.1 Acidimicrobiales bacterium | reverse complement strand
GACGTCGTGACGTGGCCCGGCCCGGGGCGCTTCGAGACCGCCTTCCTCCCGGCGGAGCATCCGTTGTTCGTGGCGTACACCTCGGGAACCACGGGCCGGCCCAAGGGCTGCATCCACGTCCATGGTGGCTGGTTGGTGAAGGTGGCCGCGGAAGGCGCCTTCCAGACCGACTGCCGCCCGAGCGACACCTTGTTCTGGTTCACGGACATGGGCTGGATCATGGGGCCGTGGGAGATCACCGCGGCGCTCTCCCGCGGAGCGACGCTGGCACTGTACGAGGGCGTCCCGGACTGGCCGGATCCCGGTCATCTGTGGCGCTTCGTCGCCGAACAGCGCGTCGACATCCTCGGCATCTCGCCGACGCTGGTGCGCGCACTCATGACGCACGGCCGCGCGCCAGTCGAGCAGGCCGACCTGACGGGGCTGCGGATCCTGGCGTCGACAGGTGAGCCGTGGAACGACGTCGCGTGGCAGTGGTACTTCGATGTCGTCGGCGGCCGCCGCTGCCCGGTGATCAACATGTCGGGTGGGACCGAGGCCGGCTGCCTGCTCGCCGCCCATCCGAACGAACCGCTCAAGCCGTGCAGCCTCGGAGGGCCGGCGCTCGGTGTCGCCGCGGACGTGTTCGACGAGCAGGGTCACCCGGTGCGGAGCGCGGTCGGCGAGCTCGTGTGCACCGCGCCGTGGCCGTCGATGACCCGCGGCGTCTTCGGTGACCCCGAGCGGTACCTCGCCACGTACTGGAACCGCTGGGATGGCGTGTGGGTCCACGGCGACTGGGCCAGCGTCGACGCCGACGGGCAGTGGTTCCTCCACGGTCGGAGCGACGACACATTGAACATCGCCGGCAAGCGGATCGGTCCGGCGGAGATCGAGTCGGTGCTGGTCGCTCACCCGGGCGTTGCTGAGGCCGCCGCGGTCGGCGTCCCCGACGACGTGAAGGGTGAGAGCGTGTGGGCCTTCGTCGTTCCGGCATCGGCGGGCACGCCCGAGCTGGCCGACGACCTGCGCGAGCTCGTCGCCGCCCAGCTCGGCAGGAGCTTCCGCCCCGGCACGATCCGGTTCACGACCGCGCTGCCGAAGACACGCAGTGCGAAGGTGCTGCGGCGCACGATCCGCGCGCTCGTCACCGACGGCGACCTCGGCGATCTCTCCGGGCTGGACGACCCGACCGCGCTCGACGCGATCCGCGCCTCGCTCACTTGAGCGGGAGCAGTGCTCTCGGGCGCCGCGTTTCAGCGCATCGACCGGGGCCGTGCCGCTTCCTGGTCGCGGACGACGCAGCGGAACCCGAGGTGCGAGGTCGACGTGTCGATGGCCTGTGGCATCCGCGCCGCGGGTCGGTAACGCCGGCAGTAGTTCTTGGCGCAGAGGTGCGAACCACCCTTGGAAACCTTGCGCGGCAGCGGCGTGTCCGGGAACGCCGGGTCGTAGCTGCGTTCCCGCTCCCCGCCGAGTGGGTTGTCCACGGTGCAGCAGGCGTGGTGCACATCACCGTGGGGCTCGTACCAGTCCTGCGTCCACTCCCACACGTTGCCGATCATGTCGACCAGGCCGACGCTGTTCGGCGGGAAGGCGCCGACCGGCGAGGTGCCCTCGTAGCCGTCCAGCTTCAAGTTCTCCGCCGGGAAGTCGCCTTGCCAGATGTTCGCCATCATCCGGCCGTCCGGGTACAGCCGGTCGCCCCAGGCGTACTCCGTTCCCTCCACCGTGCCCCAAGCGGCGCGCTCCCACTCGGCCTCCGTCGGGAGGTCCGTCCCGGACCACGCGGCGAACACCTCGACGTCCTCCCAGGAGACATGGACCACAGGATGATCGTCGAGCCCGTCGATGGCGCTGCCCGGTCCCTGCGGGTGGCGCCAGTCCGCCCCCGGCACGTACGTCCACCAGTTGTAGTGATCGCGGAGATCGACGCGACGCGCCGGCTTGACGAACACCATCGAGGCCGCGACGAGCAACTCCGGCTTGGCTCCGGGATAGCTCGACGCGTCCGGAACCCGTTCGGCGAACGTCACGTGACCGGTGGCGTCGACGAACTCGCTCCAGCGGGCGTTCGTCACCGGCGCGCGGTCGATCCAGAACCCGTCGACGGAGACACGGTGGGCCGGCGCCTCTTCCGGGTAGTGGTGGTCCGAGCCCATCAGGAACTCCCCGCCGGGCACCCAGATCATGTCCGGCTGGGGCGGGTCGTGCAGAGCCGGGTCGTGCAGCGCGGCCACGCGCGGCAACGGTAGACACGTCGCCCCCACGGACACGAACGGGCGGCTCGTGACGAAGAAGTGGTTGGATTCCAACCACTTCTTCGTCTCGTCGAACGCGGAAGGAGTGGGATTCGAACCCACGGAGGCCCGAAGACCTCAACGGCTTTCGAGGCCGTCCCATTCGTCCACTCTGGCATCCTTCCGGCGGGGCAGCCTAGGAGCACGCCGAGCGATCGGACACACTCGCTTCGCGCACGCCAATCGCTCAGCGCACCCCCTACCGGCGGAGGTCGGCGAAGAACCCGGTGAGCAGCGCCGCGCACTCGTCGGCAAGGACGCCGTGCGTGACAGGAGGGTTGTGGTTCAGGCGCGGGTCGGCGCAGACGTTGTACAACGACGCGGTGGCGCCGGCCTTCAAGTCTGCCGCGCCGTAGACGAGCCGCGCGATGCGGGCGTTGACGATCGCGCCGGCGCACATCACGCACGGTTCGAGCGTCACGTACAGCGTGCAGTCATCGAGCCGCCACCGCCCGAGCTCCTCCGCCACGTCGCGGATGGCGAGCACCTCGGCGTGCGCGGTCGGGTCCTGGCGCACCTCGCGCTCGTTGTGCCGGCGGGCGACGATGGCGCCGTCGCGGACGATCACCGCCCCGATCGGGACGTCGCCGTGGGCGGCGGCCGCCCGCGCCTCGTCAAGGGCGACCGCCATCGCCTCCCGGTCCTCCATGAGCGGAGGGAGTGGGATTCGAACCCACGGTGGGTTGCCCCACACACGCTTTCCAAGCGTGCCGATTCGGCCGCTCTCGCATCCCTCCTGGGCGGAGAGAGGCTACCGGGCGGGTACCCTGCTGCCCGTCGCCGCCGGGTGAGGTGGCGGTCGGGTTCCGTGCAACGGGCGCCCGTGAACCAGGTCAGGGCCGGGAGGCAGCAGCCTTCAGCGGTACCGTCCATGTGCCGCGGAGTGCCTGGCCGTCACCTCACCCGGCGGCGGCGCGCCTGGCCTTCGCCAGCTTCGAGGCGCGGATCGCGAGGTGCGGCGCGCCGACGCGCTCGGCGACCTCCCGGAAGTCCTGGCGAGGCCCGTCCCAGCGCCAGTCCTCGACCGTGCCGACGGCGACGTCCCGCTCGACGGTGGCGATGCGCCGGAACAGCAGCGCCAGCTCGAACTGCTCCCGCAGCGCAGTGGCCAGCTTCGCTCCGCCGCGCAGCCCGGGCACGTCCCAGTCGATCGCCTTCGGCGGGATGTGCTCCAGGTGCCCGTAGCGGGAGAGAACACTGGCCGTGCTCTTGGCGCCCCAGCCGGCGATGCCGGGGTACCCGTCGGCGCTGTCGCCGACGAGCGCGAGGTAATCGGGGATCGAAGCCGGACCGACGCCGAACTTCGCGGTCACAGCGGCCTCGTCGAACACGACGCCCTTGCGATGGTCGAGCTGCACGACGCGCTGGCCGACCACGCACTGGCCGAGGTCCTTGTCCGGGGTGCAGATCACGACCTGATCGACGGCGGGATCGGCGGCGGCGACCGCGGCCGCCGAGGCGAGCGCGTCGTCGGCCTCGCACTCGACCATCGGCCAGCACGTCACGCCCATCTCGCCCAGGGCCCCTTCCATGACCGGGATCTGGGCGAGGAGCTCGGGCGGCATGCCGGCGCTCGTCTTGTACCCCCGCCAGAGGTCGTTGCGGAACGACTCGATCACGTGGTCCGAAGCCACACCGACGTGCGTCGCCCCGCCTTCGAGCAGCGCGAGGACGGTGTTCAGCACGCCGGCCGTGGCCACGAACGGGCCCGGGGACTCGTGGCGCACCGCCTGGCCGTAGTGCTGCCGGAACAACTCGTACGTCCCGTCCACCAGATGCACTCGCGTCGTCACTGGCCATCGACGGTACCGGCCAGGTCTGCCACTCGCGGCGCCTGGGTAGGAGCGCAGCACCTCACCACTCCAGGAGGCGGATATGAGGCACAACACGTGGCGCATCGGCGCGCTCGGCGCGGCACTCGCCCTGACGGGCCTCGCGTGCTCGGACGACGAGACCGACGAGGACATCGACCAGATCGAGGAAGAGATCGACACTGCCGTCGACAACGTCGAGGAGGAACTCGACACCATCGTCGACGAAGCCGAGGAGGAGCTCGAGGACACCGATCTCGACCCGGGTGAAGGCACTGGCCTCCCCGGTGACGACGACGACGAGGGCACGGACACGACGACGGGCGGCTGACGCCGCGCACGCCGGGAGTAGCGTCGGCAGGTGTCGGAGCCGGTGCTGACGCTGCGCCCCGGCCGGGAACGGTCGCTCCGTAGGCGGCACCCATGGGTGTTCAGCGGGTCGGTCGCAGACGTCGGCGGCAATCCGGCGCCGGGCGACACGGTGCTCGTGCGCACGACAGCCGGCGTGCCCATCGGCTACGCCGCCTTCAGCCCCGCGTCACAGATCCGCGCCCGGATGTGGACGTTCGAGGCGTCCCAGGCGGTTGACGGCGCATGGATCGCGGCTCGCGTCGCCGCGGCGGCGGCGCGCCGGGAGGGCCTCCTTGCTCGAACAGACGCGCTCCGGCTGATCTTCGCCGAGAGCGACGGGCTCCCGGGGGTGGTCGCAGACCGCTACGCCGCGTGGATCGTCGTCGAGCTGACGTCAGCGGGCGCCGACCGCTGGCGCGACGCCATCGCCGACGCGCTCGCCGCGCTGCCCGGGGTGCGCGGCGTGACGGAGCGCTCCGCGCGCGAGGTCCGCCGGTTGGAGAACCTGCCAGCGCGGCACGGTGTGCTGCGCGGCGAGCCACCTCCCGAACGGATCACGATCCACGAGGACGGAGCCGCGTTCGGTGTCGACGTGGTGCACGGGCACAAGACCGGCTTCTACCTCGACCAGCGCGACAACCGGCGCGCTGTCCGGGCCTGCGCACCCGCGCGCCGGGTGCTCGACGTCTGCACGTACACAGGTGGATTCGCCGTGGCCGCGGCCCTGGGTGGAGCCCCGCGCATCACCGCGATCGACTCATCCCGCCCGGCGCTGGAGCTGGCGGCGGAGAACCTCGCGGCCAACGGCGTCGCCGACGCCGAGCTGGTGGAGGCCGACGCGTTCGACGGGCTGCGTGAGCTGGTCACCGGCGGCGCGCGGTTCGACCTCGTCGTGCTCGACCCGCCGAAGCTGGCGCACCGCGCCGACCACGTCGAGCGGGCGACGCGGGCCTACAAGGACCTGAACCTGCACGCCCTCCGACTCCTCGAGCGAGGCGGCCTGCTGTTCACCTTCTCGTGCTCGGGCCACGTGAGCGCCGACCTGTTCCAGAAGGTGGTCGCCGGCGCCGTGCTCGACTCCGGCCGTGAGGCGCAGATCGTCGGCCGGCTGACGCAAGCCGCCGATCACCCCGTCCTGACGTCCTTCCCCGAGGCCGAGTACCTGACCGGCCTCGTCCTCCGCATCGTCACGTGAGGAAACAGGGTGGCGAGAGCTTCTCTGGTGGTTTGGGGCGCTCTGATGCGCCCAAAGCGCGTCAGAACGGTTCGGGCGGCCGCGCGGGTCCGGGACCGGGCCGACGGTGGGGTTACTCCTGGACGAGCTCGATCAGGGTGCCGAAGCTGCCCTTCGGGTGGATGAACGCCACGGTCGTGCCGCGGCTGCCAGGCCGGGGCGCCTGATCGATCGGCGTCGCACCAGCGGCGACCATCGACGCCAACGCCAGGGCGCAGTCGGCGACGCGATAGCCGACGTGGTGCAGCCCCTCGCCGCGCTTGGCGAGCGCCTTCGCCACGGGTGAGTCGTCCCTGGTCGGCGTGAGCAGCTGCACGTAGCTCTCGGCCACCTTCAGCAGCGCCTCCTCGACGCCGTCGCGCTCCACGACCTCCCGGTGCTCGACCTCGGCCCCGAACGCCCGGCGGTAGTAGTCGATCGCGGCCTCGAGGTCGTTGACGGCGATGGCGACGTGGTCGATCTCGGTGAGGAGCACCGCTACAGCCTGCCCGCCACTGCGTCGCCAGCGAAAGCGGCGACGTCGGACAGCGCGGCAGCGAAGCGCTCGATGACGTCGTCGAGCAGTTCGTCGGTGACGACCGTGGACAACGCCATCAGCCCGCGCCCGGCGAAGAACAGCCCGTGGTTCAGCGACGCGAGGTGGAAC
>DASZOG010000126.1:0-5720 GCA_035550895.1 Acidimicrobiales bacterium | reverse complement strand
GGCACAGGCAGCTCACGCCGACCGGCAGACCGATCGTCTGCAGCGTCGTGTACAAGCCCTCCGTGATGGCGACGACGGCGTGCTTGCTGGCGTCGTACGACGAGCCGAACCCGGGATACAGCCCGGCGATCGAGGCCGTGTTGACGATGTGGCCCCCGCCCTGAGCGACGAGGTGCGGTAGGAACGCGCGCAGACCATGGACGACGCCCCAGAAGTTGACGCCCATCACCCACTCCCACGACGAGAGCGGGCCGAACCAGGCGTCGGCGCGCGCCGCGACCCCCGCGTTGTTGCAGACGACGTCGACGCGGCCGAAACGCTCCAGCGTGGCCGAGGCGAGCGCGGCGACCTCGTCCTCCCGGCTGACGTCGGTACGGCGCGTGAGCACCTCGGCCCCGTGGCTCCCGACCTCCGTCGCCGCCGCGGCGAGGCGGTCGTCCTCGACGTCGGCGAGGACGACCGCCAGGCCTCGCCCGGCGAACGCGTTTGCCAACGCGAGCCCGATGCCGCTCGCCGCCCCGGTGACGACCGCGATCTGCCCTGCTGCGAGCTCCATTCGACTTCCCCCTTCGGTCCGAGCCGGACCGTACCGCCTCAGGCGGCGGACACGTCGAGAAGGATCTTGCCGACGTTGGCGTTGGCCTCCATCCGCCGGTGCGCGTCCTCTGATGCGTCCAGCGGGAAGCGGGAGTCGATCACCGGGTGCAGCATCCCCCGGTCGAAGAGCGGCAGCACCTCGGCCGCGAAGCGGCGCGTGACGGCGATCTTCTCCTCGAGCGGACGCGCCCGCAGCACCGTCCCGTGCAGCGACGCGCGCTTCCCCATCAACGCGCCGAGGTTGATCTGCGCCGCGCCGCCGCCCATCGTGCCGACCTGGACGATCCGCCCTTGCCGCGCGACCGCGCCCACGTTGCGGCCGAGCTCCTCCCCGCCGACCACGTCGAGGATCACGTCGAACCCCCCGGGCACCGCGGCGGCCGCATCCGCCGGCCAGTCGTGCGGGGAGCGTTCGAACACTGCGTCCGCGCCGAGCACGGCGCAGGCGTCGATCTTGGTCGCCGAGCAGGTGACTGCGACTCTCGCTCCGATCGCCCTGGCGATCTGGATCGCCGCCGTGCCGACGCCGGAGGCGCCGGCGTGCACGAGCGCCCAGCGGCCGGACGTCAGCCCGCCCTGCACGACGAGCGCGTCCCAGGCGGTGATGAACACCTCCGGGATCGCCGCCGCGTCTTCCAGCAGCACGGCGGACGGCACGGCGAGGAGTTGCCGCTCGTGGACCGCTGCTTCCTCGGCGTAACCGCCGCCGGCGACGATGCCCATCACCGCGTCACCGGGTTGCCAGAGCGTGACGCGTGAGCCGCAGCGCAGCACGCGTCCGGCGAGCTCGAGGCCGGGGATCTCGACGGGCATGGCGACGGGCGGCGGGTAGAGCCCCATCCGCTGCAGGAGGTCGGCCCGGTTGACCGCTGTCGCGATGACCCCGACGACGACCTCCTCCGGCCCGGGAACGGGGTCGGGCACGTCCTCGACGCGCAGGACGTCGGGGGCGCCGTGCTCGCGCAGGACGACGGCGCGCATCGGTCAGGCCGCGGTGGCCATTGCCTTCTGCAGGTTCGTGTCGAGCGCGTCGAGGAACTCCTCGGTGGTCAACCAGCCCTGGTCGGGACCGACGAGCAGCGCGAGGTCCTTCGTCATCTGTCCGCTCTCGACCGTCTCGACGCAGACGCGCTCGAGCGTCTCCGCGAAGCGGATCACGTCGGGTGTCCCGTCGAGCTTGCCGCGGAAGGCGAGGCCGCGCGTCCAGGCGAAGATCGACGCGATCGGGTTCGTCGAGGTCTTCTCGCCGCGCTGGTGCTGGCGATAGTGCCGGGTGACGGTGCCGTGCGCCGCCTCCGCCTCGCACGTCTTCCCGTCGGGCGTCATCAACACGGACGTCATCAGCCCGAGGGAGCCGAATCCCTGGGCGACGGTGTCGCTCTGCACGTCGCCGTCGTAGTTCTTGCACGCCCACACGTAGCCGCCCTCCCACTTCAGAGCCTGGGCGACCATGTCGTCGATCAGCCGGTGCTCGTACGTCAGACCGGCTTCGTCGAAGTCGCCCTTGAACTCGCTCTCGAACACCTCTTGGAACAGGTCCTTGAACTGGCCGTCGTACGCCTTCAGGATCGTGTTCTTCGTCGAGAGGTAGACCGGGTAGTGCCGGTCGAGTCCGTAGCGGAAGCTGGCCCGGGCGAAGTCGCGGATCGAGTCGTCGTAGTTGTACATACCGAGCGCGACGCCGCCCCCGTCGAAGTGAGCCACTTCGAACGACAGCGGCTCGCCGCCGTCCTCCGGCTGGTAGGTGATCGTCACGGTGCCGGGGCCCGGCACCTTGAAGTCGCTCGCCTTGTACTGGTCGCCGTGGGCGTGACGGCCGATGACGATCGGCTTCGTCCAACTCGGCACGAGGCGGGGGATGTTCGAGCAGATGATCGGCTCGCGGAACACGACGCCGCCGAGGATGTTGCGGATCGTCCCGTTCGGCGAGCGCCACATCTTCTTCAGGCCGAACTCTTCCACCCGCGCCTCGTCCGGGGTGATCGTGGCGCACTTCACACCGACGCCATGGCGCTTGATCGCGTTCGCTGCGTCGACGGTGACCTGGTCCTCGGTGGCGTCGCGGTGCTCGATGCCGAGGTCGTACGACTCGAGCTGGATGTCGAGGTACGGGAGGATCAGCTTGTCCTTGATGAACGCCCAGATGATCCGGGTCATCTCGTCACCGTCGATGTCGACGACCGGTTTCGCCACGTGGATCTTGGCCATTGGCGCAGGGTAGCGACCACGGGCGGAAAGGCCGAACCGCCCTACGATCGACGCTCGTGGACTTCGCCATGCCCGCCGAGCTCGACGCGCTGCGCAAGGAGGCGGAGGCAGTAGCGCAGGACGCCGTGGCCCGCCGCGGTCAGCACGCCGACTCGTGGATCAACGGCTACGACCGCGAGTTCTCGCGCGAGCTCGCGGCGCGGGGCTGGATCGGGATGACGTGGCCGGTGGAGTACGGGGGCGGCGGGCGAACGCCGATCGAGCGCTTCGTCGTCACCGAAGTGTTCATCCGCGACGGCGCGCCGATCGCCGCGCACTGGTTCGCCGACCGCCAGATGGGACCGACGCTCCTCGCATACGGGACCGAGGAGCAGAAGCGCCGGTTCTTGCCCGGCATCCTCTCCGGCGACACCGGCTGGTGCATCGGGATGAGCGAGCCGGACGCCGGGTCCGATCTGGCGTCGTTGAAGACGAGCGCCGTGCGCGACGGCGACGAGTTCGTGATCAACGGGCAGAAGATCTGGACGAGCTTCGGCGAGGTCGCCGACTGCTGCTACCTGATCTGCCGCACCTCCACCGAGGGGCCGAAGCACGCCGGCATCAGCGAGGTCGTCGTGCCGATGGATACCCCGGGCATCACGGTCCGCCCGATCGAGGACATGACGACGAATCGCCACTTCTGCGAGGTGTGGTACGAGGACGTACGCGTTCCCGTCGGCAACCTCGTCGGCGAGGAGGGAGCGTCGTTCAAGCAGACGATGCGCCAGCTCGAACACGAGCGCGGCGGCATCGACCGGCTGCTGTCGAACCACGCGCTGTACCTCGACGCGCGGGAGCGCGCCGACACCGGCGACGCCCTCGTGCGCCAGCGCATGGCCCGGTTGGAGACGGGATACCGGCTGGGCCGGCTCCTCGTGCTGCGGGAGACCCTGCAGCAGGCGCCCCGCGGCTTCTCGGCCGCAACGAAGACGTTCTGCACCGAGCACGAGCAGGCGGTGGCCGAGTTCGCCGCCGCCGTGTTCGGTCCCGACCTGACGGTGTGGGGCGCGGCAGCCCGGGCATACTGCTACTCGCCGGCGTACACGATCATGGGCGGCACGTCGAACGTCCTGCGGAACATCCTCGGCGAACGCCTCCTCGGCCTCCCCCGCGAACCGGCCTAGCTCTGGGTTTGCCGGCCCCGGCCGAGGGGAACCTTGCGGGCCATGGCAAACGTCCTGGAAGCGACGATCGACGCAGTCAAGAGCACCTCGAGCGACGTCGCCGGTGCGGCCAAGCAGGGAGCGGAAGCCCTCGGTGAACAGGTCTCCGCGCTGGCCTCGAAGGTGACCGATCTCATCGAGCCAGAGAAGAAGCACTCCTCGAGCAAGTGGTGGTGGGGGCTGTTCGTTCTCGTGGTGGCGATGGTCGCCGTGGCATGGTGGCGCCGCTCCGCCGCCGATCGCGGCGACGAGGCGCGCA
The DNA here is from genome assembly GCA_035550895.1 of Acidimicrobiales bacterium. Classification (GTDB taxonomy): domain Bacteria; phylum Actinomycetota; class Acidimicrobiia; order Acidimicrobiales; family Ilumatobacteraceae; genus DASZOG01. The sequence continues at coordinate 1,454 of DASZOG010000126.1, read as the reverse complement.
CCGACGCCAGCGGCGCCCCCCGTCAGCCGACAGCCACCGGCGTCCGCGCCGCCGGCTGACCGCCTGCCGGACGCCAACTCCGTACATCGTCGACCTCGACGTCACGGCGCTCCTCCCGCCGAGTCGGCCGGTGGACCGGCTACCTTCGGTGAGCGCGTCCAGATGGCTCAGCCTGACGGCCAAGAGCGCCCTCGCCCGGCGGATCTTTGCCAACGTCCTCACCGGATGACCCGCCGCCCCGTGGCACGGTGAGCGACGATGCGCGTTGTCGTCGTCGGCGCCGGACTTGGTGGGCTCGCCGCGGCCGCCTACCTCCTCCGTGACCATCACCAGGTCACCGTGTTGGAGGCGACCGAGCGGCCTGGCGGTCGCGTCGGGCTGATCGAGCGCGACGGGTTCCGGTTGGACACGGGACCAGCCGTGCTGACCATGCCCGAGCTCCTGGCCGACGTGTTCGCTGCCGCCGGAGCGCAAATGGAGGACCACCTCCGTCTCACGCCGGTCGACCCGATGTACCGGATGGTGTTCGCCGACGGCTCAGAGCTGCGCGTCCGGCACGGCCGGCCGGCGATGACCGAGGAGATCCGGGCGTTCTCCGGCCCGGAATCCGCGGCGGCGTTCGAGCGCTTCGCCGACTGGTTGACCGCCCTGTACCACGCCGAGATGCCCGACTTCATCGACGCGCAGTACGACTCGGCGTTCGATCTCCTCCGCCGCTGGCGCGCCGCGCTGCGCCTCGTCCGGCTCGGGGGCTTCCGCCGGCTCGGCGGAAGGGTCGCTTCGTTCTTCGACGACGAGCGGCTCCAGCGCGCGTTCAGCTTCCAGTCCCTCTACGCCGGCATCGCCCCGTCGCGCGCTCTCGCGCTCTACGCCGTGATCACGTACATGGATTCCGTCGCCGGTGTGTGGACGCCTGTCGGCGGCATGCACGCCATGGCATCTGCGCTGGCGGCGGCGGTCGAGGCCGGCGGAGCGACGATCCGCTACGACGCCCGGGTCGTGCGGATCCTCCGCTCGGGCGGCGGCGGCGCCGTGACCGGAGTGGAACTCGCCGACGGGGCCGTCCTGCCCACCGAGACCGTGGTGTGCAACGCCGACCTGCCGGTCGCGTATCGCACGCTGCTGGAGGGAGTCGACGCGCCGCGAGTTGCCCGGCGGGGCCAGTACTCACCGTCGTGCCTGCTGTGGGTCGCCGGCGTGCGCGGCCGCCCGCCGCCAGGAGCCGCGCACCACAACGTCCACATCGGACGCGAGTGGGACGAGTCGTTCCGGGCGATCATCGACGACGGCGTCCAGATGCCAGACCCGTCGATCCTCGTCACACTGCACTCCCTCGACGACGCGACGCTGGCCCCGCCCGGCTGCTCCACGCTGTACGTCCTGGAGCCCGTGCCGAACCTCGACGGGCGTGTCGACTGGGCCGCTCAGCGCGCGGCGGCGACCCGGCGCCTCCG
>DASZOG010000125.1:0-30857 GCA_035550895.1 Acidimicrobiales bacterium | reverse complement strand
GATCGAGCGTGCTGGCGGGCTCGCCGGCCTGCGCGACCGGGTCCGCGCCGTCGAGGGGATCCTGCGGCTGGCGAGTCCGCCGGGCGGCCCGACCTCGCTCCTCGCCGAGCTGCCCTGGCCGGCGGAGAGCTAGGACCTGGTGCGGGTCGTCATCGCCGAGGATTCGGTGCTCTTGCGGGAGGGCATCGAACGGATCCTCGCCGAGTACGGCGACGAGGTGGTCGGCGCGCTCGGCACTGCCCACGAGCTGATCCCCACCGTCGAGGAGACCGCGCCCGACGTCGTCATCGTCGACGTGCGCATGCCGCCGACGCACACCGACGAGGGCCTGCAGGCTGCCGTCGATCTCCGTCACCGGCGGCCGGGGACCCCGGTGCTGGTCCTGTCGCAATACGTCGAGGAGCGATATGCGTCCGAGCTCCTCGCCGGCGACACCCGTGCCGTCGGCTATCTGCTGAAGGAACGGGTGGCCGACGTTGCCGACTTCGTCGACGCGCTCCACCGCGTCGCGGCGGGCGGGACGGTGCTCGATCCGGAGGTCGTCGCCCAGCTGCTCGCCCGCCGGCGGGCTGGGCCTCTCGACACGCTCACGCCTCGCGAGCGGGAGGTGCTCGGGTTGATGGCCGAGGGCCGCTCGAACGCCGGCATCGCTCGCCAGCTGGTGATCTCCGAGGGTGCGGTCGAGAAGCACATCTCGTCGATCTTCGGGCGGCTCGGCTTGGCCCCGACCGACACCGAGCACCGCCGCGTCCTGGCGGTGCTCACGTGGCTGCGGGATGCGTGAGAGTCCCTACCACAGACCGAACTGGCGGTCACCAGCGTCGCCCAGGCCAGGAACGATGTAGGCCTTGTCGTTCAGATGGTCGTCGACCGCGGCGGTCGTGATCGCCACGTCGATGCCGCTGCCCTCCATGCGGGCGATGCCTTCCGGTGCAGCGAGGACGCACACGACGCGGATCGGTTGTGGCGCGCCCCGCTCGAGGAGCAGGCGACAGGTGAACTCGAGCGAGCCGCCGGTGGCGAGCATCGGATCGAGGACGAACACCGGTCGCTCATCGAGACGCTCCGGCAGCTTCGCCAGGTACGGCTGGGGAAGGAAGGTCTCCTCGTCCCGGGCGAGGCCGACGAAGCCGACCTCGGCATCCGGCAGCAGCCGTAGTGCCGCCTCGACCATGCCGACGCCGGCGCGCAGGATCGGCACGAGCATCGGCGCCCGCGCCAGGCGCCGGCCTGCCGTGCCGGCGAGCGGTGTCTCGACCGTCACCTCGGTCGTCGGCAGCGTGCGGGTCGCCTCGTAGACCAGCATCCCCGACAGGCCATCCAGCGCGCGGCGGAACTCCATGTTCGTCGTCGCCGCGTCGCGCAGGATCGTCAGCCGCACAGCGGTGAGCGGATGGTCGACGACCGTGAGGTGCATGGCCCACATCGTGGCAGCATTGGGTCGTGAACATCACCAAGCGCGACGTCGCGGCGATGATCGACCACACCCTCCTCGCGCCGGAGGCCACGGCGGCCGAGATCCAGGTCCTGTGCCGTGAAGCGAACGAGTTCGGGGTGGCCGCGGTGTGTGTCTCCCCGTCGATGCTGCCCCTTCGCGACGGCTGGCTCGACGGAGGGATCAAGACGGCATGTGTCGTCGGCTTCCCGTCGGGCGCACATCACGCGGCGACGAAGGCAGCCGAAGCTGCTCAGGGACGGCGGGACGGGGCCGACGAGCTGGACATGGTGATCAACCTCGGCATGGCCAAGTCGGGCGAGTGGTCCCGCGTCCGTGCCGAGATCGAGACCGTGCGCGACGCGGTGCCCCGTCCGGCGGTGCTGAAGGTGATCATCGAATCGACGGTGCTCACTGACGACGAGATCGTCGCCGCCTGCCAGGCGGCCGTGGACGCCGGAGCCGACTTCGTGAAGACGTCGACAGGGTTCCATCCCACGGGCGGTGCATCGGTCGCCGCCGTGCGGTTGATGCGAGAGACGGTCGGTCCGGAGATCGGCGTGAAGGCGAGCGGAGGGATCCGCACCGCCGAGATCGCCGTGGCGATGATCGAGGCCGGGGCCAACCGCCTCGGCTCGTCGAGCACGGCGAAGATCCTCGCTGATCTCGACTGACCGTGATCACGAAGTGATGATCGACACGCCGAGACCGGAGTCGCGCAGCGACGCGTAGCGCGGCTTGATCACCTCGTTGATCAACCGCAGGCGCTGGTCGAACGGGGCGAACGCCGACTTCATCGCGTTCACTGTCAGCCACTCGAAGTCGGACCATCCCCAACCGAACGCGTCACGTAGCTGGATCAGCTCGTTCGTCATGTGCGTGTCACTCATCAGGCGGTTGTCCGTGTTCACCGTGACGCGGAAGCGGAGCCGGCGGAGCAAGCCGATCGGGTGTTCGGCGACGGAGCCCACGACGCCGGTGTTGACGTTCGACGTCGGGCACAGCTCGAGCGGGATCCGCCGGTCGCGGATGTAGGCGGCGAGGCGTCCGAGCCGGTACTGCCCACCGACCTGATCGATGTCGTCGACGATGCGCACGCCGTGCCCGAGGCGCTCCGCGCCGCACCACTGGACCGCCTCCCAGATCGAGGGCAGCCCGAACGCCTCGCCGGCGTGGATCGTGGCGTGGAAGTTCTCCCTGGCGACATGCTGGAACGCGTCGAGGTGGCGGGTCGGCGGGTAGCCCGCCTCGGCGCCGGCGATGTCGAAGCCGACGACACCCGCGTCGCGCCACCGCACGGCGAGCTCGGCGATCTCCAGGCTGCGCGCCGCGGTGCGCATCGCCGAGCAGATCGCGTAGACCGTCGCGCCGGTGCCGGCGGACCCGGACCGGAAGCCCTCGAGCACCGCGTCGACAACCTCGTCGAGCGTCAGGCCGGCCTCGACATGCTGTTCCGGAGCGAAACGGACCTCGGCATAGACGACGCCGTCGGCGGCGAGGTCTTCCGCGCACTCGTGTGCGATACGGACGATCGCGTCACGCTCCTGCATCACGCCGACGGTGTGGGCGAACGTCTCCAGGTACAGGACGAGGTCGTTTCGCTTCGCGCCCCGGTGGAACCAGCGGGACAGGTCGGCGACGTCCTCGGTGGGCAGCCCGCGGTAACCATGTTCGCGAGCGAGCTCGATCACCGTGGCGGTGCGCACCCCGCCGTCGAGGTGGTCGTGGAGCAACGCCTTCGGAGCGGACAGGATCTCGGCGTCGGTCGGTCGCTCGCTCATGCCCCTCAGGCTGCCGCCTGGAGCAGGCGCAGCGGCATCGCCGGGCCGCGCTGCAGCCAGTTCCACGCCGGGTAGCCGGCCGATGCGCTGATGCAGTGCAGCGAGTACGCGTGCCGGCTGCGATCCGAGCGGTTGACGTCGCTCCAGTGGGGGAGCAGCCCGTGGAGGACGACCATCGTGCCGGCCGGCACCTCGAGTGGCACGAGGTCGTCGGGGGGCGTCGGCAGCGGCGTGCCGTCGAGCGCCTCGAAGATGGTGCCACGGCCTTCCGGGGAGCGCTTGAAGAGGCGCCGCAACGGGCCGCGATGACCACCCGGCGCGGCCCACAGGCATCCGTTCTCCAGCGTCGCATCCTCGAGCGCGAACCAGAAGCCCGTCACCGTGATCGGGTCGGTGTACAGGAACGTCGCGTCCTGGTGGCAGCCGACCTCGCCGCCGATGCGCGGCTGCTTGAAGATGTACATGCTCTGTAGCGCGAGCGCGTCCGGCAGGCCGACGTCGGCCGCGACCGCCGCCAGCTCAGGCGTGTAGCTGAACCGCTGGAAGACCGGGTCGAGGTCGTGCATCGCGTGACCGATCTTGTTGATCGCCTCCGCCTTCGGGACGCGCAACCTGCCGTCCGCCGTGAACGCCTCCTCCTCGAAGAAGAAGGCGATGCGGTCGCCGGACGAGAGGAACTCGTCGTCCACGTGGCGTGTCTGCTCGTTCGTGGTGAAGATGCTGCGGTGCGCCTCGGCGTCGAAGTCGTCGACGAGCTCCTCGGCGCGCTCCTTCAGCTCCGCGCACGCCGCCAGCGGAGCGAACCCCGGCAACACGAGGTAGCCGTCACGCTGGTACGCGTCGATCTGTTCGGGGGTCAGCGACGTCATGCTCGGAGGGCAGCGTAGGCGGGACGGATGACGGAGTCGACCAGCCGGCGGCGCTCCTCGAGCGCGGCGAACGCGGCGAGCGCGCCGTTCACCGCCACCTGCTCCAGCTCCGCCCAGTCGAGGCCGAATGTCTGCGCCACGGCGGCCGTCTCGGACGACACGCTGACGTTCGACATCAGCCGGTTGTCGGTGTTGATCGTGACCACGAAACCGAGCCGGAGCAGCTTGGCGAAAGGGTGCTCGGCGAGTGACGGCACGGCGCCGATCTGCACGTGGCAGGTGGGTGCCATCTCGAGCGGGATCCGCCGGTCGAGGATCCAGCGTGCCAGGTCGCCGAGGATCGCGCCGCCGTCGGGCGCGAACAGGATGTCGCTCTGCAGTCGCACGCCGTGGCCGATGCGCTCGGCGCCGTGGACGATCGCGTCCTCGATCAGCTCCAGGTCCGGTGGCTCGCTGGCGTGGATGGTGAGGTGCAGCAGGTGCTGGCGGGCGTACGCCAGAGCGTCGGCGTGGAGCGAGGGTGGGAACCCGGTCTCCGCGCCGGCCAGGTCGAACGCGACGACCTTCGGGTCGCGGTGGCGCATCCGCTCGAGGAGCCGGACGATCTCCATCGCGCGGTTCTCCGTGCGCATCGCGCAGAGGATCGCGTTGACGGTGAGCGTCTGGCCGCGGGCGCGCGCCGCCTGCTCGCCCTGGCGGAAGCCCGCCAGCACGGCTTCCACGACGGCCTGCAGCGCGAGGCCGCGCTCCTGGTGCAGCTCGGGGGCGAAGCGGACCTCGGCGTAGACGACCCCGTCCGCGGCGAGATCCTCCGCGCACTCCCTGGCCACCCGGGCCAGGTGCTCCTCGGTCTGCATCACCGCGATCGTGTGCTGGAACGTGTCCAGGTACTTGGCGAGGTCCTTCGCTTCGGCGCCGCGGATGAAGTACGCGTGGAGCTCGCCCGGGTCCGTGCTCGGCAACTCGTGGCCGATGCCCCCGGCGAGCTCGATCACCGTCGACGGTCGTACGCCGCCGTCGAGGTGGTCGTGGAGGAGCACCTTCGGTGCGGCGCGCACGGCGTCGAGCGTGACGGCGGCCATCAGTGGGTCGGCGCCATCAGGCCGGCACGACCAGCGAGTGCAGCACGCCGAGGCAGTGGTGGGCGACGTCCTTCATCTCTCCCTCGGCACCGGTGCTCACCCAGTACTCGTGGGCGGTGCGGGCGACGAGCGCGATCGCCCCCGCGGCGAGCTTGGCCTTCAGCTCCAGGTCCGGGTCGTCCATCGGACCGCGGTCGCGGACCATTCCCGCCACCTCGGTGGCCAACCGGTTGGCGAAGAACTCCGGATTCGGGTCGAGCCCTGCGTCCTTCAGGAGGAAGAATCGTTCCTTCTGGCGCCGTCGGTCCTCGGTGATCTCGGCGCTCATCGCGTTCATCGCCTGGGACAGGCTGACCAGGACCGGCTCGTCGGCGGGCCGGGCGAGGAAGGCGACACGCAGCTCGGCGAGGACGTGGTCGAGCTCCGGGAACAGCACCGCCTCCTTGTGCGGGAAGTAGCGGAAGAACGTGCGCGGCGCGACCGCCGCCCGCTCGGCGATCTGGCTGACGGTGGTGCGGCCGTAGCCGTGTTCCTCGAACAGCTGCCAGGCCGCGTCCTCGATCGCCCGGCGGGTCGCGTCCTTCTTCTGGTCCCGGAGAGAAGGCGCCCGCACGGCGGTCACGTACGCAGGGTACCGGCAAGTGGCAGCACTGCCAATCGGCACGAGAGCGCCGAGCCGCCCGACGACCGGCCGCCCGCTCAGCCGTCGACGAACTCCGCGACGCGATCCTTCGGGCGGCCGATGATCGCGCGGTCGCCGCGGACGAGCACCGGCCGTTGCATCAACCGCGGGTGGGCGAGCAGCAGCTCGATGACCGCATCGGAAGTCGTGTAGTCGTCCGCGTCGAGGCCGAACTCGGCGAAGTACGGGTCCTTCCGGACCAGGTCGGCCGGCGGGTCCTCGAGGATCTCGAGCAGGTGCTCGAGCGTGGGCCGATCCAGCGGCTGCTTCAGGTACTGCACGACGTCGTGCTCGACGCCGAGGTCGGTGAGCGTTGCCAGCGCGTGCTTCGACGTGCTGCAGGACGGGTTGTGGTACACGGTCAGCTCAGCCACGGCGACCGACCGTAGAGGACGATCGGCCATGCTGTGAATGTGCTGGTGGACCGGGCGCTCGTCGAGGAGATCGTGCGGCTCACCGTTGACTTCGGGCTGTCGATCGGCGCGGCGGTCGCCGCCGCCGAACCGGGGTCCGGCGCCGGGGCCTGGCCGGTGGCCGGCGGTTGTGTCGTCTGCACCGGCGCAGGCATGTACGAGAACTCGATCAAGGGGCTCGGTGTCTTCCAGCCGGCGACTGACGACGATCTCGACCAGGCCGAGTCCTACTTCGAGGCTCGGGGCCTGGTGCCGGAGATCGACGTCTGCCCGTGGGTCGCGGGCGACCTCCTCGAGCGCCTCGCGACGCGCGACTACGTGCTGGCGGCGACCCGCACCTACTACGCGCGGTACGTCGATATCAGCGACAAGGTCGAGACGCCGCCGCTCGACGCGGCGACCACGATCGAGACTGCGACGGCGGAGACGCTGCCGCTGCTGCAGCAGCTGCGGAGGGAGGGCTTCGAGGTCGGCGAAGCGGCGCAGATCAGCGACCGCTTCACGGTCGCCGGGGCGCTCCAGGTGGGCGTGACGGACTTCGTCGCCCGCATCGACGGTGAGGCCGCGGGCTCGGCGCTCCTGTACATCGCCGATGGCCGGGCGTTGTTCGGCGGGATGGCCACGCTGCCTGCGTATCGGGGGCGCGGGTTGCAGGGGGCGCTCATCCGCCACCGCATCGCCCGCGCCAGCGAGCTCGGTTGCCATCTCGCCGTCTCCACCACCGTGCCGGCGAACCGCTCCGGACTGAACCTGCAACGGCACGGGTTCGCGGTCGCGTTCACGATGACGACGCTGCGCCGCCGGTCGCCTGCCTGACGTCTGTGCAGCTTGCAACAAGACCCGTCGACAACGCGCCGGCGCGCTCGGTGGCGCGCCCGACACGAGCGGTGGCACTTCGCGCCGGTTTCGGGGGCGAATCGACATGCACCGGCTCAGACCTCTCGACGGGCGCGCCCGCGTCGTTCATGCTGCCGCTCATCCTCGGTGCTGCACGACATGGTGGTGGGACTGCGGACGAGGGATGGGGCAGGGTGACGGCGGCCGGCGTGAGGTCGCCGTCACCCTCCCCCGGGGTCGACGCGGCGCCGATCAGCCGCGCAGGACGTCGATGACGAGCGGGCGCGTCTCGGGTGGCTCGGGCGCGATGTCGAACGCGCCGGCCAGCGCTTCGCGCGCCGATGCGACTCGTCCTGCGTCGTCCACGTGCAGCTCCAGCACCGGCTGGCCTTCCTCGACGGCGTCGCCTTCCTTCGCCAGGCAGACGATGCCTGCGGTCGCAGACACCGGATCCGCCTTGCGGCTGCGGCCCGCGCCGAGCCGCCACGCGGCGACACCGACCGCGAGCGCATCGAGCCGGGTCACATAGCCAGCCGCAGGCGCCCGCACCGGTTCGATCGCCGTCGGCGCGGGCAACGGCGCGTCCGGGTCACCGCTCTGCGCCCGCACGAGCGCGTGCCACATCGCCCGCGCCGCGCCGTCGCGCAGGACGACGGCGGGATCGGCGTCGAGGCCGGCGAGCGCGACCATCTCACCGGCGAGTGCAACCGTCAGCTCGACGACGTCGGCTGGACCGTCGCCGCCGAGCACGTCGACCGCCTCGGCGACCTCGACGGCATGCCCGACGGCGCGCCCCAGCGGGGTGTCCATCCGGGTGAGGAAGGCCGTCGCCCGCACGCCGTGTGCCGCACCGAGGCCGACCATCGTCTCGGCCAAGCGGCGGGCGTCGCTCTCCTCCTTCATGAACGCTCCCGAACCGACCTTCACGTCGAGCACGAGCGCCGACGTTCCTTCGGCGATCTTCTTCGACATGATCGACGAGGCGATGAGCGGGATGCTCTCGACCGTGGCGGTCACGTCGCGCAGCGCGTAGAGCTTGCGGTCCGCGGGAGCCAACCCGGCGCCCGCGGCGCAGATCACGCCGCCGATCGAGCGCAGCTGGTCGACGATCTCGTCGTTCGACAGCGCTGCCCGCCAGCCGGGGATCGACTCCATCTTGTCGAGTGTCCCCCCTGTGTGACCGAGGCCGCGCCCGGAGAGCTGTGGCACGGCCGCGCCGCAGGCAGCGACGAGCGGCACCAGCGGGAGGCTGAGCTTGTCGCCGACCCCTCCGGTGGAGTGCTTGTCGACCGTCGGTCGCTCGACGCCCGACAGGTCGAGGCGTTCACCGGAGGCGATCATCGCCGCCGTCCACGTGGCCAGCTCGCGGTCGGAGAGACCGCGGAAGAAGATCGCCATCAGCAGCGCCGAGGCCTGCTCGTCGGCGACGTCGCCCGCCGTGTACGCGGCGAGGAAGGCGCGGATGTCGTCGTCGCTCAGCTCGCCGCCGTCGCGCTTCGTGCGGATGACGTCGACCGGGTTCATCTCGTCGGCAGGTCGTCCGGGGTGAAGGCGTGCGGGAGGAGGTCGCCGAGGCGGCGCGGCGTGCCGTCGCCGTCGACCAGCGTGTCGACCGAGCCGTGCTCGAGGAGGAGCTGCCGGCAGCGCCCGCAGGGCATACCCGGCGCGTCGTTGCCCACCGTGACGACAGCCACGAGCCGCCCGCCGCCAGTGAGGCGTAGCTCCCCGACGAGGATGCACTCGGCGCACAGCGTCAGTCCGAAGGACACGTTCTCCACGTTGCACCCGGTGACGATGCGACCGTCGTCGACCAGCGCGGCCGCACCGACGTTGTAGTTGGAGTACGGCGCGTACGCCCGCTCACCTGCCTGCCGCGCCGCGGCGCGCAGCGCGTCCCAGTCGACCTCGGGCCGCGACGTCAATCGCTCTCGCCCTTGCGCCAGACGAAGCCGTCGTAGCGCGGTGGTCGCAGCGAGCGGCCGGCGACGACGAGCACCACCAGGGTGAGCACCGGCGCCGTGATGAACACCAGTTCCTCGGGGATCTCGTCGGTGGCGACGAACCAGACGATCATCAGCCCGGCGAGCATCGCCGTGATGCCCGCAGCGCGGACGTTGCGCCTGGCGATCAGGATGGCCACGCCGACGAGCGCGCAGATCGCCAGGAACAGGACGAGGCCGCGAACGGACTGCCCGTCGAGGTCGCGCCGGGCGAGACCCTCGGCGTAGCCGAACAGGCCGGACCCGGCGAGCACACCGGTCGGGCGCCAGTTGCCGAAGATCAGCGCCGCGAGGCCGATGAAGCCCCGCCCGGCGACCTGGCCCTCCTTGTAGTTGCCGGTTGTCTCGAGGACGAGCAGCGCGCCGCCGAAGCCGGCGCATCCACCGGACGCGAGGCAGGCGATCGTCTGGAAGCGATAGACCGGCACACCGAGCGAGTCGGCGGCGAACGGGTTCTCGCCCGCCGAGCGGAGGCGGAGCCCGAACGCCGTGCGCCACAGCAGCCAGGCCGTGAACGGCACGAGCGCGATCGCCAGCACCACGAGCAGCGGGATGTCCGTCGTCATCCCGCGCAACGCGCCGGCGACGTCGGAGATGTAGAACCAGTCCTGGCGTTCGATCCACCCGAGGATGTCGGGCGTCTTCCAGCCGAACAGGTCGCCTCCCGACAGGAAGGGCAACGTCACGTCCGTGGCTTCGCCCTTCACCGACGGTGACGTGCTGATCGAGCCGCCCTCCTCGGCGAACGTCTTCGAGGAGAGGTAGCGGGTGATCCCGGGGGCGAGGATGTTGATCGCCACGCCCGACACGATGTGGTCGACGCCGAAGCCGACGGTGGCGATCGCGTGGAGCAGCCCGCCGACCGCGCCCCCGGCGATGCCGAACGCGAGTCCCGCCCAGGGTCCCCAATGCATGCCGCCCCACGCCGAGGCCCACGTGCCCAGGATCATCATCCCTTCGAGCCCGATGTTCACGATCCCCGCCCGCTCGCAGTACAGGCCGCCGAGCCCGGCAAGCAGGATCGGCGAGCCGAGGATCAGCATCTGGCGGAACGTGCCGGGCGCCGTCAAGGCGATGGCGTCGAACTGCTCGGCGAGGATGACGAGGACGAGGAAGGCGACGAGCAGCACGGCGACGGGGAACCACCGCTCGCGCATCAGCCGCCGGTAGATGTCGTCGATCGGCTCGACGGACCCCGGGATCACCGGGCCGGTCGCCGGCGGCACCGACGAGACGCTCACCGCTCGCCTCGCTCACTCATGCCGGCGCTCCCGCAGGAGCGGCTCGGGACGGTCGCCCGGGACGATCGTGCTCGAGGCGCCGCGCCGCCTCCTGCACCTCGGCGGCAGCGGCCAGGCGGCGCACCACCGTGTAGGCGATCACTGCGCAGAGCATGATCGTGCCCTTCATGATCGCCACGACCTCGGGCTCGATGCCGGCCAGCTGTAGTCCGCCCGACGAGTAGTCGAGGAAGCCGAACAGCAGTGCGCCGACCGCCATCCCCACCGGGTGGTACTGCCCGAGCAGGGCGACGGCGATGCCGTCGAAGCCGAGGCCGGCTGGGAAGGCCTCGTCGTAGAAGTGCGTGTTGCCCATCAGGCTCGGCAGTCCGATCAGGCCGGCGACGGCCCCGCTGAGCAGCATCGTGACGATGACCATCCGCTTCGGGTTCACACCTGAGGTCAGCGCCGCGTTCGGGTTGAGCCCGCTGGCCCGCAGGTCGTAGCCGAACCGCGTCCGCATCAGCGTGACCCAGTAGAGCGCGCCGAGCGCGATGGCGACGATCAGGAAGCCGTAGATCGCGCTTCGCCCACCAGGCATGTCGAGGCCGAAGATCTCGAACAGCCAGTCGGCGGAGGGCATCCACCCGGTGCTCGGGATCTCCTCGGTCTGCGCGGCGAGGTTCGTCCCACCCTCGAGCTTGAGGTAGTCGTTGAACAGCCACAGCCCGACGCCGAAAGCGATCTGGTTGAGCATGATCGTCGAGATGACCTCGTTGACGTTGCGCGTCACCTTCAGGACGCCGGCGATGCCGGCCCACAGGGCGCCGACGATCATGGCCACGGCGATGATGAACGTGACGTGGAAGACCGCCGGCCAGGCCACCTGAGCGCCGGCCCACGCGGCGATCAGCCCGGCGAGGCGGTACTGCCCCTCGACGCCAATGTTGAACAGGTTCATCTGGAACCCGATTGCGACGGCGACGCCGGCGATGAACAGGGGAACCGCCTGGTTGACGATGGACGCCACGCCGCGCAGGCGGGTGCTGTACTCGATCATGTTGCGGTACGCGTCGAGCGGGTTGGCCCCGCTGATCAGGATCACGATCGAGGTGATCGCCAGGGTCACGACGAGCGCGATGACCGGCGCGGCGACGGCGTACAGCAGCCGGCGGGACGAGCTCACGAGCTCGCCTCGGACTCGATCGGCTGCGCCTGCTCGTGCGCATGCGCACCGGTCATGTACGAGCCGAGCTCGGCCGGCGTGACCGTCGCCGGGTCCAGCTCTGCGACCAGGCGGCCGCCGTACAGCACGAGCAGCGTGTCGGACAGCCCGATCAGCTCGTCGAGGTCGGCCGAGATGAGCAGCGTCGCCAGCCCGGCCTTGCGCGCCTCGCGCAGGTCGTCCCACACGCGTGCCTGCGCGCCGACGTCGATGCCGCGCGTCGGATGGGCCGCGATGAGGAACGCTGGAGTGGCGAGGATCTCCCGCCCGACGATCAGCTTCTGCTGGTTCCCGCCCGACAGCGCTCGCGCGGCCACGTCGATCCCGGGAGTGCGCACGTCGTACTCCTCGACGACCTGCTCCGTGCGCCCCCGTGCTCCCCGGCGGTTGATCCAGAACCCGCGCACGAACGGCGGACGCGTCTGGTGGCCGAGCATCGCGTTCCCCCACAGCGCGACGGGCAGCAGGAGACCGTCGCGATGCCGGTCCTCGGGAATGAACCCGACGCCGGCCTCACGTCGGTCGCGGACCGGGGCACGGGTGATGTCCTGGCCGGCGAGCGTGATCCGCCCGGCCTGGAGAGGGATCGTGCCGAGCAGCGCACCGAGCAGCTCGGACTGCCCGTTCCCCTCGACGCCCGCGACTCCGACGATCTCGCCCCGGCGCACACGGAGCGAGACGTCGTCGAGCGTCCTCCGCCCGCCCTCCACGATCGTCAGCCCCTCGGCGTCGAGCTCGACGACGTCGGTCACGGTCGACTCCCGCGTCTCCGGCGTGGGCAGCTCCGAGCCGACCATCATCTCGGCCAGATCGCGCGCCGTCACGCTGGACGGATCCTCGACCTCGGCCACCGTCTTGCCGGCGCGGATGACGGTGATCGCGTCGGCGACCTCGAGCACCTCGTCGAGCTTGTGGGAGATGAAGATCACCGTCTCCCGGTGGGAGACGAGATCGCGCAGGCTGTCGAACAGCTCGTCGACCTCCTGCGGGACGAGCACCGCCGTCGGCTCGTCGAGGATCAGGATGCGCGCCCCGCGATAGAGCACCTTGAGGATCTCGACCCGTTGGCGTTGACCCACGCCGAGGTTCTCGACCAGCTCGTCGGGATCGACGTCGAGGCCGTACAGGTCCGACAGCTCGTTGATCCGCCCGCGCGCCCGGTCGAAGTCGATCACGCCGCGCGTCGACGGCTCGCTGCCGAGGACCACGTTCTCCAGCACGGTGAGGTTGTCGGCGAGCATGAAGTGCTGGTGGACCATGCCCACGCCGAGGTCGATCGCGTCACGCGGTGACTTGAAGTGCACCTGGCGACCGCGCACCTCGATCGTGCCCTCGTCCGGCGCCTGCATGCCGTAGAGGATCTTCATCAGGGTCGACTTGCCGGCCCCGTTCTCCCCGACGATGGCGTGGATCGACCGCGCCCGGACCGTCAGGTCGATGCCGTCGTTGGCGACCACGCCGGGGAAGCGCTTGACGACGCCGCGCACGCGGACGGCGATGTCGGGCTCGCCGTCCCACGCGCCGGGGCCACCGGCCCGAGCATCTTCTGCTGGCTCGGACGCGATGGCCCCGTGCGTCTCCATCGACGGTGTTCTAGCCGAAACGGCCTCAGCGGTCGGCTACGGCGTCTCGGGAACCTCGATCGCGCCGTCGACGATCTGCTGCTTGAAGTCCTCGAGTTGGTCGACGATGTCGTCGATGTGGCCGCCCGTCGTCGAGTAGCCGACGCCGTTCGCCGCCAGATCGAAGACGCGCACGCCTCCCTCGAAGTTGCCGTCGTTGACCGAGCGGATCGTCTCGAACACGGCGACGTCGACGCGCTTGATCATCGACGTCATGATGTACGGCTTGACGTCGTTCGGGACGCCGCCGTTCGCCTCGGACCCCTGATCGGAGTCGACGCCGATCGCCCACACCGTCGTGCCGGCGTCGTTCGCCTCCTTGACGGCCTCGAACATGCCGAGACCGGACTGCCCGGCCGCGTGGTACACGACGTCGGCGCCGGCCTCGATCATCGCTTCGGTCGAGGTCTTTGCCCCGGCCGGGTCGTTGAACGCGTCGACCGTGGTCCCGAGGTACTTGACGTCGATCGTGATGTCCGGGTTGACCGCCTGAGCCCCCGCCGCGAAGCCGGCCTCGAACCGCTCGATCAGCCCGGCGCCCTGCAGGCCGCCGATGAACCCGATGTGGCCCGATTCGGACTTCAGCGCCGCGGCGGCACCGACGAGGAACGAGCCCTGGTGCTCGGCGAACACGAGCCCGGAGACGTTGTCAGCACCTTCGACGGTGGCGTCGACGACGCCGAACGACGTGTCGGCGCACTCCGGCGCGACCTGCGCCAGCGGCTCCGCGAACAGGAACCCGACGGCGATCACCGGGTTGTAGCCGTCGGTGCACAGCAGGCTGAGCTTGTCGGCCCGGTCGGAACCGTCCGCGGCGGGCACCTGCTCGTTGCCCGTCACGCCGAGCTGCTCGAGCGCGGCGTCGTAGCCGCGCGCCGCGGAGTCGTTGAACGACCCGTCGCCACGGCCGATGGCATCGAACACGAGGCCGATCTGCTCGACGGCGCCGCTCGGCTCGAGCGGCTCACCCAGGTCCTCGTTGCCCGCCGGGGCACCGGTGCCCGCCGGGGCTTCCGTGCCCGCTGGGGCTTCCGTGCCCGCTGGGGCCTCGGTGCCTGCTGCAGCAGTGGTGTCGGCGGCGTCGCCACCGTCGTCGTCGTCACCGCAGGCCGCAGCCACGAGGCTGAACCCGGCGAACAGCGACACGGCAGTCATCAATCTGCGTCGCGTGCGCATTCCTCTCCCTTGGTTGGTGGTGGCGCAACGCTAGGGGTCGGGCAAGCCTCAGGGCAAGGAGGCCCGGTCCGGGGATCGGGAGAAGCGCACCACTACGATCGCCAGACGCTGTGCTCTTCCCGACGATCCAGTTCGGGCTGTTCTTCCCGATCGTCTTCCTGATCTCCTGGCTGCTCAGGCCCCATCCGACGGCCTGGAAGCTGGCCATGCTGGCGGCGGGAGGGGTCTTCTACTACGTCGGTAGCGAGCAGGCGAAGATCCCTGACGACCTGCACCTGCGGTACACGCTGCTGCTGTTCTGCGTCGCCGCGGTCAACTGGGTGTTCGGCAGTCTCATCCACCAGACGCGGGGCACACCCGCGCAACGCTGGCTGCTCGGTCTCGCCGTCGTCGCCAACATCGTCTGCCTCGCCTACTTCAAGTACTACCTGCTGCTGCGGGACTCGGTCGGGTGGTTCTTCCCCGACGCGGACAACCCGCTCCCCGCCTGGCGCCCGATCCTGCCGATCGCCATCTCGTTCTTCATCTTCCAGGCGATCTCGTACGTCGTCGACATCGCCAAGGGCATCTTCCGGCCGGCAAGCCTGCTGGACTTCGTCACGTACCTCTCGTTCTTCCCGCACGTCGTCGCCGGGCCGATCGTGCGGGCGCGCGAGTTCATCCCCCAGCTGCGCGAGCCCGCCGACCCGCGCGGCATCGACGCGGCGAAGGCGTTCCGGCTGATCCTCGCCGGGATGTTTAAGAAGGTCGTCGTGTCGAGCTACCTGCTCGAAGCGGTCGTGCAGCCGGTGTTCAACGCCCCGCAGGACCACGGCAGCGTCGACGTGCTGCTCGGCCTGTACGGCTACGCGGTCCTCATCTACTGCGACTTCAGCGGCTACACCGACATCGCCATCGGTGCCGCCGAACTGCTGGGCATCCGCTTCCCGCCGAACTTCGACTCGCCGTATCGCGCCGTCACGCTGCAGGACTTCTGGCGGCGGTGGCACATGACGCTGTCGCGGTGGCTGCGCGATTACCTCTACGTCCCTCTCGGTGGCAACCGGAAGGGCGAGGTCCGCACGTACGTCAACCTGATGCTGACGATGGTCATCGGCGGGTTGTGGCACGGCGCGTCGTGGACATTCGTCGTCTGGGGCGCGATCCACGGTGGCTGGCTGGCCGGCGAGCGGTACTTCATGCAGCGACGACGGGCGGCCGGCCTCACCGAGGGGCCGGCCACGGCGATCGGTGCCGTCGTGTGGTGGTTGGTGACGTTCAACGTCGTGTGCGTGGCGTGGACGTTCTTCAACGCGCGCACGTTCACGCTGGCGGCCGACGTCCTCCTGCAGCTGTTCGACTTCTCGACGCCGAGCACGCTCGTCACCCCCCTTCTGGTGGTAACGATCGCGGGGATGATCGCGATCCAGTTCATCCCCCACGACTGGGTGATCGCGGCGCAGGCCCGGTTCTCCTACTACCCCCTTATGCTGCAGGCGCTGGTGCTGGCGGCCGGCCTGTGGGTGGTCGACGCCCTCGGCCCCTCCGGTGTCGCACCGTTCATCTACTTTCAGTTCTGAGCCCGACACATGGCCACGACCGCCTCCCGAGGACCACGACAGTCCCGGCGCGCCGCCGAGGGCGGCGCCCGACCTCTCGCCGCGGGCAACGTGGTCAAGGTCGGCGGTGTCGCCCTGCTGCTCGCCGCGCTGCTGAACAGCGAATCGCTGCTCGAGCTCGCTGAGCGCCAGCCGCCTGGGTCGTTCACCAACGAGCTCGGCACCGCCCTGTTCGAGCCGCTCCACCGCGCCGCGGAGCTGACCCTGCTCGACCGGCCCGGGGAGTGGATCGACGACCTGCGTGGCCTGAACACCGAGGCGTCGACCGGGTTCGAGGAGCTGGCGGCGGGGGTCGAACCTTCCGGCCCGGCGACGGCGACGACCGTGCCGTCCGCGGGGGAGACGCCGGCAACGGTGCCGGCGGCACCACCGACCACGCCGCCACCCGGGCCGCCGTCGGCGGACAACCCGCTGCGGATCTACCTCGCCGGGGACTCGCTGGCCCAGGGCTGGGGTTCCGTCCTGCAGGGCCAGCTGGCCGAATCCGACGTGTATGACGTCGAGGAGCGGGTCAGGTCGTCCACCGGCCTGACGCGCCCGGACTACTTCAACTGGCCCGACGCCTTGCAGGACGATGTCGAGTCGTACCAGCCGCAGGTCGTCGTGGTCACGTTCGGCGGCAACGACGGCCAGCCGTTGAAGGACGACGATGGCGACTACCACGACGTCGGCGACCCGGAGTGGGCCGAGGTCTACGGCGCACGGACCGGGGCGGTGATGGACTACCTCGGAGCGAACGGGCGGAAGCTGATCTGGGTCGGTGTGCCGAACGCGAAGAGCGAGTCGCTCAACCAGCGGATGGAGATCATCCGCGGCGTGGCGATGGCCGAGGCGGAGAAGCGGCCGAACGTCACCTACGTCGACTCATGGGCGCTGTTCCGGGGGGCGAACGGCGGCTACGCCGAGTACATCGTCGACCAGGACGGCGTCGCCAAGCCGATGCGGGCGAACGACGGCTATCACATGAGCTTCACCGGCTACGAGCGCTGGGCGCGGGCGATCAAGGCCGAGATCGACAACCAGCTCGTCGCCCTCGGAGGGACGCCGGGCTGACCCGCGTGTCCCGGTTGGCCGGCGGGTCCCGCACACGGGTCCCCGCTGGCCGGCGGGTCCTGTCGCCGGAGAGGATCCTCCCGCACACGCCCGCCTGCGGCGGGAATGCACGGTCCCGCCATCCTCCGGCGCCACCCGCCGGCCAGCTGTTTGGCTGCGCCCCGCACTAGGTCTGCGTGCGGCCGCGGGTCATGATCTTGTCGCGGCGGCGGGCGACTTCTGTGGGGTCGAAGCCGCGGGCGCGCCAGGCGCGGGCGTCGGCGGCCTCGATCCGCCATCCCTCCTCGACCGTCGCCTCGGCGACCGCGGCGTAGGTCCGTTTCAGCTGGCGCACTGCGTCCTGCTCGTTGCCGGCGACATCGGCTGCCAGCCGGCGGGTGAACGGCAGCAGGTCGTCGTGCTCGACGACGTGGTTCACGAGCCCGGCGACGAGCGCATCGTCGGCCGTGAGGAAGTTGCCCGTCCAGCTCATCTCCCGCGCCCGACGGACGCCGACCGCCTGCGCGAGCAGGACGGTCAGCCCCCAACCCGGCAGCAACCCGACGCGGGCGTGGGTGTCGCCGAAGCGGGCCCGGGTCGAGGCCACGAGGAGGTCGCAGTTCAGGGCCAGCTCCAGCCCGCCGGTCACCGCCACACCGTTGATCGCGCCGATCACCGGCTTCGTCATCGGCGGGAACGGCCCGCGCTGGTCCGGCGGCACGGCTCCCCCGAGGTTCGCCCCTGGTGTGCCGAGCTCCTTCAGGTCCAAGCCGGCGCAGAAGGCCGGATCAGTCCCGGTGAGGACGACGACGTCGACGTCGTCGCGGCCGTCGGCCTCGGCCATCACCTTCGGCAAGCTGCGGAGGACCTCGCTCGAGAGCGCATTGCGCGCCTCCGGCCGGTTGAGCGTCACCGTGGCGATCCGCTCGCTGACGTCCAGCAGCACAACTTCCGACATCCTCACTCCTCCTCGGGGGGCAGGTAGCTCAAGCGGAGGTCGCCGAGGCGGACCAGGGCCGAGGAGATCCATCCGCCGAGCGCACCGAAGTGCTCGTCGAGCTGGTGGCTGGCGCCGTCGGCGAGCGTCTCCTCGGACAGCTCGTACAGGCCTTCGTAGGTGACCTCGATCGCGTACGACGGGGCGTCGCCGCCCTCGTAGGCGATCTCGACCGTGGCGCCGGCCCGCTCCAGGGTCTCGTCACCGATCGAGGGACTCGACGCCGGCAGCACGGCGAGCACTGTCGCAGGGTCCGGCTGCTCGGCGAGGCGCTGCGCGCGGAAGACGATCTCCATCTCGATCGCCGGCGGCTCCTCCATCGTCTCTTCCAGGTACCAGCGGCGGTATGCCGTCTGGCTCCACGTCGGCCAATCGAACGTCACGTGGGCGACGACCCGCGGCGGCTGGCCCTCTCCGGGCAGCCCGTAGCTCGTCTCCCACGTCACGTCGCCGAGCAAGACGTCGGCCTGGAAGTGCTCCTCGAACGCCTGGCGCTCGAGCAGCGCGCCTTCGAATGCATCACGCAGCGCGCTGATGGCGTCGGTGAAGACGTGATCGAGCATGGCGGAGCGAGGCTACCGGTCGAGGGAAAATCGCCCGGCCACCGGCGGCGGCGCGACGTGCCACTAGAACTGCTGCCCATGGGTGACCGAGACCTCGTCGAGCTGGCCGTATCGAATCGGGTGGCCACGCTGACGCTGAACAACCCGGACGAGCGGAACACGATGACCGCGCCGATGGTGGAGCAGATCGTGGCCGCGGTGGAACGCGTCGAAGCGGACGACGGCGTCGGTGCGCTCGTCGTGACCGGGGCGCCGCCGGCGTTCTGCGCCGGGGCGAACCTCGGCAACCTGCGCGACTCCAGTGGGCCCGGGTTGCGCACGATCTACGAGGGCTTCCTGAGGGTCGCCCGGTGCACGCTGCCCACGCTGGCCGCCGTCAACGGCGCGGCGGTCGGCGCCGGGATGAACCTCGCCCTGGCCTGCGACGTCCGGCTCGCGGCCCGCCGGGCCCGGTTCGACACCCGCTTCATGCAGCTCGGGCTGCACCCGGGCGGCGGCCACACGTGGATGCTCCAGCGCATCGCGGGGCCGCAGGTCGCCGCCGCGGCGGTGCTGTTCGGGGACGTGCTCGACGGCGCCGAAGCCGAACGGGTCGGGCTCGTCTACCGCTGCGTGGACGACGGCGCGTTGCTCGACGCCGCGCAGGAACTGGCCGAGCGGGCCGCCAGCGCTCCGCGAGAGCTCTCGATCGTCACGAAGCGGACGCTGGCCGAGATGCGCGTCGTCGTGGACCACGCGGAGGCCGTCGACCGCGAGCTCGAGCCCCAGGTGTGGTCCACGCGCCAGCCGTGGTTCGAAGAGCGCATCGCCGCGCTCCAGGCCAAGCTCCGGTCGAAGCCCTGACGGGGGTCAGTCGGGCTCGAGCCAGGCGGCGGTGAGCTCCGCTCGGCGGGAGTTCCACTCCTCGGCGGTGAACCCATACCGGACGTGGTCCTCCCACACCCCGTTGATCTCGAGGTAACGGACCGCGATCCCCTCTTCGCGCAGGCCGAGCTTCTCCATCACCCGGCGGCTGTTGCGGTTCCGGGGGATGATGTTCACCTGCAGTCGATGGAGGCGAAGCTCGTCGAACGCGTAGCGGGCGAGCACCACGACGCTCTCGGACATGTAGCCCCGCCCGGCGCGAGCCTCGTCGATCCAGTAGCCGACGTGGGCGTTCTGCAGCGGGCCGCGCTGCACCGCGTTGAGGTTGATCTCGCCGGCCAGCGCGTTGTCGACGAAGATCCCGAACCCGTACCCGACACCGGACTGCCGCTCGCGTTCGCGGGCGTGGCAGCGCACGGCGAAGGCGTCGCGGTCGCGGGTTGCGTCCGGCGCGCCCGGCAGCCGGGCGGGTTCCCATGGCAGGAGCCAGGCCTCGTTGCGCAGGCGAACTTCCCGCCACGCGGGGAAGTCGCTCGGCGCCAAGGGACGGAGCATCACCCGCCGGCCGTACAGCCGGGTGACCGGGTGCGGCTGAGTGGACGCGCTCACTGGCCGGGGATGGTACGGCCGGAGCCGGCTGTGCCCGCTCACCCCGCTCAACCGTTCACGAACCGCTGGTCCGCGCCAGGGACTCGACGAGCCCGTCGAGGATGTTCCGGTCCGAGATGCGGATCCCGGGCAGGTGGAGGCGGCGGAGGATTGTCACGAGCACGCAGCAGCCGCCGACGATCACGTCGGCCCGCGCTCGGGGCAACCCGGGGTTGTGCACGCGGTCGGCCAGCGGCTCGGTGGCCAACGTGCGGAAGACGTCTTCCGCCGCGTCGCGGGTCAGCACGAACCCGTGGATGACGTCCGCGTCGTACGTCACGAGGCCGAGCTCGACCGCGGCGACGGTGGTGATCGTCCCGGCGATGCCCACGACGGTGCGCGCCTCGGCCAGCTCCGGCGCGACGAGCAGCGCCTCGTCGAGGTGCGCCTGGACGACGGCGATCGCGTTGGCCAGCTCCTCCGCCGCCGGAGGATCTTCGTGCAGCTCGCTCTCGGTGAGGCGCACGGCGCCGACGTCCATCGACAATGACACCGTCGGCTCGTCGTGGCCGAGCGCGAGCTCCGTCGAGCCGCCGCCGATGTCGACGACGAGGAACGGACCGAGCTCCGGGTCGAGGTCGGCGGTTGCGCCGCGAAACGCCAGCCGGGCCTCCTCCGTGCCGGACAGCAGGTCCGGCACCGCGCCGACGATCCCCGCGGCGCGGGCGAAGAACTCCTCCCGGTCCTCGGCGTCACGCGAACCGGACGTCGCTCCGACGCGCAACGACCCGGAGCCGATGCCACGCTCGTCGAGCCGGGCCCGGTACTCGCGCAGCACGCCGAGCGTGCGCTCCACGGCTTCGGGGGCGAACCGGCGGTCACGGTTCACGCCCTGGCCGAGGCGGGTGACGTTGACCCACCGCTCCCGCCGGCCGTCCGGGTGGACCACGAGCAGGTTCGTCGAGTTCGTGCCGATGTCGATGGCCGCTCTGGCGACTGCCGACCGTGCCTGCTGGACCTCGCTTCGCTCCGTCACTGCGGCACCCGTCGGGTGCTGGAGTGACCGGGTCGCCACTGCGTGGCGACTGCCGACCGTGCTTGCTGGACCTCGCTGCGCATGGTCACTGAGCCCCCCGGTCCTCGCCGAGCCGATCGGCCACCCAGCGCCCGACCGGGTCGTCACCTCCGGCGAGGTACCAGGCGTAGTGGGCGTGGAGGCATTTGATGCCCGCCCGCGTGCCGCCTACGCCACCCGTCGGTCGCGGCCCGGCATGGTCGGGCAGGACCGCCGCGTCCCGCTCCGCGGCGTAGCGGGCGTGCGCGTCAGCGACCGCGTCCGCCGGCACTTCCTCCATCGCTCGTCGGATGCCGCCGCGGGACTCGAGGTGGCTCACGGCGCGCACCTGTCGTTCGCCGACGAGCCAGTACCGGGTCGGCATCGGCGTGCCGTCGTCGAGGAGCGGTGCGTTGCGGATGACGACCGGCGCACCGCGCTCGTCGCGCACGACTACGTCGAGCCGGCCCTGCGGCGGCCGACCCAGCAGCGCCGTGACGGCAGCGATGTCTTCCGCCGTAGCGGCCACGCCGAGGAGTCAGTCGCGGCGCCAGCGGCGCAGGATGAACACGAGGACGACGACCCCGACGAGCACCGGCAGCAGCCGCTTCAACATCGGCGCCCCAGCCGTCTCGATCAGGTCGATCGGCTCGGCTGGCCGAGACTCGATCCTCCGCGGCCCTGCCGACGTGCCACCCGTCGCGCTGGCCGCGCCGGGGGCGGACGTCGTGCCCGTCGACGGGGCGCCCGTGGTGGCTGTGCCGGGCGCGGACGTGGCGCCGGACGCCGGTGCCGACGCGGTGGCGGCGCCCGCGCCGTTGCCCCCCGCCGCCGAGGGCTCGGCAGCCTCCGCGCCCGCCGCACCGCTGTCGCTCAGCACGGTCGTCTCGAGGTTCGTGACGAATTGCTTCAGCAGCTTGTCGCTCACATCGGCGAGCGCGCCCCGGCCGAACTGGGCGACCTTCCCGGTGATGGTCAGGTCGGTGTCGACGCTGACCTTCGTCACCTCGGCCTCGATCGGCTCGAGCTGCGCTGTGATCAGCGCCGCGGCGTTGCCCTTGCCGGCCGTGTCGCGGCCCTCGGCCTTCAGCACGGCGCGGTGCCCGTCCTCGTCGCGCTCGACGAACGTGGCCTGCCCCTTGAACTGCGCGGTGATCGGGCCGACCTTGACCTTGACGACGCCGCGGTACACGTCGCCCTCGACCTCCTGGAGCTGCGCGCCCGGCAGGCACGGCGCGATCCGCTCGACGTCGGTCAGCGTTTCCCACGCCTTCTCGATCGGTGCGTTCACGGTGAAGTCGTTCTTGAGTTCCATCGGCGGAGATCCTCGGTCGTGTCGATGTCGGCGGGGTTGCCAGCGCAGGGTACTTCGGTCACGAGTTCGGGCCGACTGCGCATCAGCGCGCGTGCTCCCTCGTCCCCGGTCGACGGGAGATCGGGCCACACCTCACGGGCCAGCCGCACCGGGTTGCCGCGCACCCCTGCGTAGGTCGCGACGGCGATCGGGCTGGTGCTGTCGGCGACCGAGCGCCACGCATCCGGGGTGATGAACGGCTGATCGGCCAGGCCGACGACGACGGCCGTGGCGTCCATCTCGCGGACATGGTCGATCGCGGTCTGCAGGGAGGTGGCGATCCCGTCCCGCCAGCGCGGGTTGTGCACGGCGACGGCGCCGGGTGGCAGCTCGACCTCGGCGGGACCGGTGACGACGACCGTGGCGTCGAGCCCCGCGGCGACCGCGCTGGCGATCGCCGCCGCGCCGACCGTCCGATCGCCGAGCGGGGCGAGGAGCTTGTGCTGCGGGCCGGCGAACCGGCTCCCGCCGCCGGCGGCGAGCACGACGGCGACCGTGCGCGGCCGGCTCATGGGCCGGATCGTCGCGTCGATCGCGCCACGGACCGTGACCGGCGACACAGAGGGTGCTTGATCTCGGCACCGGTTCGTAGGTAGAACGTCATCACTTCGTCACATAGCGCTGGGCCACCGGTAGCCTGTCCGACTCCACGGCGGGACGGCGGTGTCCCCCAGCCCAGATGACTGGCACGCACCTGCGGGCCGTCGAACCGGAGGTGCGAATGAACCGACGCTCGAAACCTTGGACGCGCGCGGCCTTGAGCCTGGCCGCGACGGCCGCCATCGCCGTTCCGGTGGTCGGCGGTGCCGTCTCGGCCACTGCTGCGCCCGTCCCCGACGCTGTCCCCGCGGTGCGCCCCAGCGTTCCCGAGCTGGCCATCGCTACGTTCCTCTCGCTGCGCTCGGGCGACCGGGCCCACTTCGCCGCCCTGCGCAGCCAGCTGTCCGCCAACGTCGCGCTCCAACTGGGCATCGACACGTTCCGCCTCCACAGCGCCTGGGCCCGCGCCGACGACCAGAGGATGACCGCCCTCCTGGCCGCCCTGGCCCAGGTCGGCAAGCCCTACCGCTCGCGCAGCTCCGATCCCGGTGTCGGGTTCGACTGCTCCGGCCTCACGTCGTGGGCGTGGGCCCAGGCCGGCGTCCCGCTTCCGCACCAGTCCGGGACCCAGATCCGCGCCATTCCCGCCTCGGACCTCGGCCACCTCGCCCCCGCTGACATCCTCTGGTATCCCGGCCACGTGATGATGAGCCTCGGCGTCGACGGCGCGATCGTCGACGCGGCGAACTCCGAGGCCGACGTCCGGATGACCGTCGTCGCGCCGCCCCGCCTCGCCCGCTACCGGATCGGCAGCCCGCTCGGACCCTAGAGCTCTCAGGGCGCGTCCGCCACGCCTGTCCCAGCGTGAATCGGGCCAGACGCATCGCGCAGGGAGGGCGCAGTCCGGCCGGTGCGCAGGGCAATGACCTCGGCGCAGATCGAGACTGCCGTCTCCTCCGGCGTGCGGGCGCCGATGGCGAGGCCGATCGGCGACATCAACCGGCTCAGGTCGGCCGGGTCGGTGATTCCCACCTCGGTCAGGCGCTCCAGGCGCCGCTCGTGCGTCCGGCGCGAGCCCATCACGCCGATGTACCCGACGGACGTCGCCAGCGCGCCTTGGATCGCGGGCACGTCGAACTTCGGGTCGTGGGTCAGGATGCACACTGCGTCGCGCTGGCCGAGCGTCTTGCCCCGCTCCTCGAACACCGGACCGGGCCAGGTGACGAGGACCTCGTCCGCCATCGGGAAGCGGTGCGCCGTGGCGAAGATCTCGCGCGCGTCGCAGACGAGCACGCGATAGCCGAGCACCTTGGCGACCTTCGCCAGCGCGGCGGTGAAGTCGACTGCGCCGAAGATCCACATCTGCGGCGGCGGAGCGAAGGACTCGACGAACACCTGCAGCCGCTCGATCGCCGGATCGTCGGGATTCGCCTGGCCCTCGACGCCGTAGTGGCGGACGCCGGTGCGGCCCGCCTCGAGCTCAGCCAGCGCATCACGGGCCACGACGCGGTCGAGATCGGCGTTGCCGAGCGTGCCGACCGGCCTGCCGCCCGGCTCGACGAGCAGCTTGGCGCCGACGTGCGGCCCGTCGATCGCCGTGGCGAGGGCGACCGGCGCCTGGGCCCGGATCCGATCGCGCAGCGTCTCGTAGATGGACACCGGCGTCACCAGCTGAGCGGCTCGACGAACAGGTGAATCGTGCCGCCGCAGGTCAGACCGACGGCGAACGCCTCGTCGTCGGAGTAGCCGAACGTGACGAGCCGCCCGGACGAGCCGGACTGCAGGACGTCGAGCGCCTCGGTCACCACGGCGCCCTCGACGCAGCCGCCCGACACCGATCCGGCGACCTCGCCGTCCTCGCTGACCGCCATCGCCGCTCCAGGGTCACGGGGCCCGGAGCCTTCGATGTCGACCACCCGGGCCACCGCGACCCGCTTGCCGGCCGCCTGCCAGCGGTCGATGTCGTCCAGGATTTCCTTCATGGTTGCGTGACCCTCCCCGGTGTGCCGGTCGCGGAGATCACCCGGGCCAGTTCTTCGAGCGCGGCGACCGAATGACCTTCCACGAAGTCGTCAACATACGGGAGCGCCGCCGCCATCCCACGGGCCAGCGGCGCGTACCCCGGCGTCACCTTCAGCGGGTTGACCCACACCACGCGGTGGGCGACGCGGTGCAGCCGGGCCATCTGCTCGGCGAGGACCTCCGGGTCGCCGCGGTCCCAGCCGTCGGAGAGGATGACCACGATCGCGCCGCGGGCCATGCCGCGCACGCCCCACAGGTCGTTGAAGCGGCGCAGTCCCTCGCCGAGGCGCGTGCCGCCCGACCAGTCGTGGACCCGCGCGCCGGCCTGGCGCAGGGCGCGATCCGGGTCGCGGGTGGCCAGTTCGCGGGTGACCCGCGTGAGCCGCGTGCCGAGCGCGAATGCCTCGACGCGCTGGCGCCCGGCGACGGCGGCGTGGACGAAGCGCAGCAGAGCACGGGCGTAGGGCTCCATCGAGCCGGAGACATCGAGGAGCAGGACGAGCCGGCGGAGGCGCTCGCCCGGCTCCCGCCAGCGGCGGTCGATCGGCTCCCCCCCGGCTCGCAGCGCGGCGCGCACGGTGCGGCGCAGGTCGGCCCGTTGCTGCTCCCTCCGGGTGGGCACGAACCGCCGTGACCGCCGCCGGGACCCGGCGAGGCGGAGGTCGGCCATCAGGCGCTGCGCTTCGTGCAACTCGTCGTGCGAGTAGGCGGCGAAGTCCTTGTGCCGTAGCACCTCGGAACGGGAGAAGCGCAGCGCGAGCGTCGGCTCCTCTGGGCCGGGCTCGGCGCTGTCGTCGCCGTCTTGCTCTGGTCCGTCGTCGAGCAGCAGCGTGATGTGCTCCGGCTCGTCGGGGCCGTGATCGTCGGCGGCTGGCTGCCGGCCCTCCCAGAAGACGGCGAACGCCCGGTCGTACAGGGGGAGGTCCTCCGGGCGGCGGACGAGCGTCGCCCGCCCGGCCCAGTAGACGCCGTCGCGGTGGCCGAGCCCGATCGTGCCGAGCGCCTCGGCGAAGGCGAGCACGTTGCCGATCGGCACCGACAGCCCGGCGCCGCGCAGCAGGCGGGCGAACCCGGTCGCGATCGTCGCCGGATCCCCGGTCGTGGTCGGGTCCAGGTCAGCCGGGGAGGAGGCCACGTTCGAACGCCTGCTTCACCAGGTCGCCGACACCGTGCTGGCGGATCCGTTCCTGGTCCTCGCGGTACTTGAGCACCGTGCCGAGTGTCGCGTTCACGACGTCTTCGGTCAGTCGGGTGGCACCGAGCGTGCCCAGCGACGTCGCCCAGTCGATGGTCTCCGCCACGCCGGGCGGCTTGTACAGCTGCAGGCCGCGCATCGCCTCGACGGCGGCCGCCACCTGGCGGGCCAGTTGCTGGTCGACCTGTGGGGCCTTGAGGCGGACGATCGCGACCTCGCGCTCGAAGCTCGGGTGCTCGACCCAGTGGTAGAGGCAGCGCCGCTTGAGCGCGTCGTGGACGTCTCGGGTGCGGTTCGACGTGAGGATCGCCAGGGGCGGCGTGGCGGCGCGGAACGTGCCGAGCTCGGGCACCGTGATCTGGTAATCGGAGAGCACTTCGAGCAGGAACGCCTCGAACTCGTCGTCGGCGCGGTCCACCTCGTCGATCAGCAGGACCGGCGGCGGGCCCTCCCGGTGGTCGATAGCGCGCAGCAGCGCCCGCTTGACGAGGAACCGCTCGCTGTACAGCTGGTCCTCGAGCACCTCTGTCTGCGCGCCGCTGGCCTCGCCGCTCGCCTCGGCAGCGCGGAGGTGGAGCAGCTGACGGGCGTAGTCCCACTCGTAGACGGCCTGCGCGACGTCGATCCCCTCGTAGCACTGCAAGCGGATCAGCTCCCCGCCGGTCCAACCGGCGAGCACCTTGGCGACCTCGGTCTTGCCGACTCCGGCCTCGCCCTCCAGCAGCAGCGGGCGCTCCAGGCGCATCGCCAGGTAGACGGCCGTCGCCAGGCCTTCGTCCGGCAGGTAGCCCTGCGCGGTGAGCGCCGCGCTCACGTCCTGGACGGTCGCCGGGGGAGCGGGCATCGCGCCAGCGTAGAGGGCATCGCGGCGAAAGGTTCAGGCCGAGGCGCCGGAGTAGTGGCGGACGCCCAGGCGCCAGAATGCGCGGCTGACGACGACCAGCACCAGCGCCACTGCCGCGGCGAGCGCGACGGTGTCCCATCCGAGGCGGGAGGTGACGGCCTCCGATGGGACGGTCACGGCGAACGCGAGCGGCACGAGGAACGTGAGCCCGATGCGCAGCCAGCCGGGGTAGACCCCGACCGGGTACTGGCCGGCGCGGTACACGCCATGGAAGAGCTCGTTCACCTCGTCCATCCGCACCAGCCAGAACGCCCCGGTGGCGATCATCAGCCAGAAGCAGTAGATCATCACCGCGCCCAACCCGGACATGGCGATGAACGCCAGGAGGTCGCCGGCGCTGGCCCCGTCCTCCAGCCGCGTCATCGCGACGGCGAGGACGATCAGCCCGGTGAGGACGTCCACGCCCTGCCAGATGTGCACCTCGCGCACGCTGACGAGCAGCTGCGCATCGGCCGGCTTCGTCAGCGTGAAGTCGAGCGTGCCCTGCCGGATGTCCTGGAGCAGGCGTTGCATGTTCGGCTGGATCGCGGAGCGGATGACACCGCCCATGATCGTGAAGACGCCCATCACGACGAGCAGCTCGGCCTGCGACCAGCCGTCGAGGTCGTCCGTCCGGCTGAACACGAGTGCCAGCGCGACCAGGCCGGTCCCCAGGGCGAGCAGGGACTGGGCGAGCTGGATGAAGAAGTTGGCGCGGTAGTGGAGCTCGTTCATCGCGCTGACGCGGAAGAAGGACCACGCCAACCGTGCCGCCCCGACCCGCGCTACCGGGCCCCGCGCCTCGCCGGCCGTGCGCGCGCTCATCCACCGACCGCCGTGAAGTGCCGGACGGCGCCCTTCCAGACGAGGCGGACGGCCAGCGTCCCGATGCTGATCCACAGCACTTGCATCCCCAGTCCGACGAACAGCTCCGCCGTGGTGATCGGTCCGACGAGCGCGGTGATCGGGTAGCCGAACGTCCACTGGAACGGCAGCAGCCAGGCGACGGCCTGCGCCCACTCGGGCATGATCGCCATCGGCACGAGCCGGCCGGAGAACAACAGCTCGGCGACGAAGTACGCCTCATAGAGCGCGCTGACGCGGGTCGTCCAGAACGTGACCATGCCCAGCAGCCACAGGTTCATCGAGCGGATCAGGTATGCGCCCCAGATGGCGAAGAAGAAGACGACGCACTGCAGCACCGTCGGGCTCAGCTCCGGTTGGAAGGCGATGGTCAGCACCGCGGCGATCGGCAGCCACAGGACGATGACGGCCACCTTCCACCCGGCGAAGAAGGCGAGGTCGTAGTGGATCGGGTGCAGCGGGCGGAGCAGCATCCCGGACAGCTCGCCCTGGCGGATGCGTTCCTCCCACCCGTACGGGGTGAACACGATGTTCATGTTCCGTACGAGCGTCCACACGATGTAGTACGCGGCGAAGCGGCCGGCGGTGTAGCCCTCGACCTCACCGCCCGCGGAGTCGGCGATCGTCGACCAGACGACGAGGTAGACGACCGGCTCGGTGACCATGCCGATCATGTAGAAGTAGTTCGCGGCGCGGTACTGGAACTGCTGCTGCACCGACGCCTTCATCAGCGTCGTGTACACGCCCACCAGGGAGCGGGCCCGACCCGCCTCCGGTAGGGCGTCAGGGGCGACGCCGACGCTCACCGGTGCACCATCGGTGTGTGAACTCGCGGTCCGAGATGTGCGGGAGACGGTGCACCAGTGAGCCGTTTGCCGCTACACGGCGGACAACGCGCAGTGACATGGAGCTCGCTCATCCACCCACGGCGGCGCCGGTGGCGAACAGCTGCTCGATGACGTCTTCGATCGGCGGATCCTCGACCGTCAGGTCGACGACCGGCAGGTCGCTCAGGAGCCGGGACGTCGCCCGGGCGACGTCGGCGCGGTCGACGCGCAGGTGCACGACGTCGCCCTCGTGCTCGACCACGTCGCCGTACGTGTGGAGGTCCGTCGGTCGCGCGGGCACGCCGGGCCGCGTCGCCTGATCGAGGCGGACGACGATCGTCTTGTGCGCGACGAAGCGGTCGGCGAGCGCAGCCAAATCACCGTCGAACAGGAGCCGGCCGTGGTCGATGACGATCACCCGCCGGCACAACGCCTGCACGTCGGCCATGTAGTGGCTCGTCAGGAGGACGGTCGCTCCGTGGCGGCGGTTGTACTCCGCGACGAAGGCGCGGATCCGCTTCTGCATCGTGACGTCGAGGCCGATCGTCGGCTCGTCGAGGAACAGCACGCCCGGGCGGTGGAGCAGCGCGCCGGCGAACTCCATCTTCATCCGCTCGCCGAGCGACAGGTTGCGAACTGGCTGGTGGACGAGGCCGCCGAGGTCGAGCAGCTCGACCAGCTCGTCGCGCATCTGCTCGAAGTCGGGGCGGGCGATGGCGTACACGGAGCGGTTGAGCTCGAACGAGTCGACCGCGGGCAGGTCCCACTGGAGCTGGTTGCGGTTGCCCATCACCAACGTGATCCGCCGGAGGAAGGCCCGCTCCCGCCGGCCGGGGACGTGGCCGAGCACGTCGGCGACGCCATCCGTCGGGTGGAGGAGCCCCGAGAGCATCTTCAGGGTCGTGGTCTTGCCCGCGCCGTTGGCACCGAGGAAGCCGACCACCTCGCCGGGACCGATGTCGAAGCTGATGCCATCGACCGCGGCGACGTCCTTCATCTCCCGTCGCACGAGGCTCTTCGCCGAGGCCTTCAGGCCCGCTTCCCGCACCGGGACGCGGAACACCTTGCGCAGCCCGGCGACGTGGACGACCGGTGTGGACACCGGTCCGACCATAACGAACCGGCTCCCGCGGGTCCGTGGAGTTGGCCCCCGTCGCGCCTAGCCTGGCGGGGCCGACACGGAGGATTGCGCTTGAACAAGGAGAAGGAAGACACCATCGTCTTCGAGGGGCATGCGAGTGAGTCGCTGAAGGGCGGGCACTTCCGCATCACGCTCGACAACGGGCACAGCGTGCTGGGTCATCTCAGCGGGAAGATGCGCAAGCACCGCATCCGGGTCCTGCCGGGTGACCGGGTCCAGGTCGAGATGTCGCCCTACGACCTGACCAAAGCGCGCATCACCTACCGATACAAGTAATCACCCGTGGCCGGCGGGCCGGCGCACGAGACTCCATCCCATCGATAGTCGCCCTTGTCACCAGGTTTACGCTGGAGAGATGGGGAGTGATGAGGGTGGAGATGTCTGGTACGTCGAGTTGAACGAGCTCGAGTACGTGAGCGATCACGTCGACGGTGTCGATCCGGCTGTGGAAGCCGAGTGGGGGGAGTGGCGCCTCGACTGGTGCGACGAGCCAGCGGAGTTCTACGAGTTCCTGTACTCGCCGGGAGAGGTGCAGTCATGGCGCTGACAGCAGTGCCGATCTTGCCGGCCGTGATCCCGAGCTGGGTGAAGAGCGAATTCGAGAACGGCCGGATCGCCGAAGGCCGAATGTTCAGGGTGGCACCCAACCTCGGCATCGAGGGCCGTCTTGTGCCGGAGGCCGCGGCGGCCTGGGTCAAGTTGCAGCTGGCCTTCAAGACGGCAACCAAGATGGCATTGACGATGACCGGCGCGTACCGCACCTTCGACCGGCAGGTTGCGCTGAAGAAGGAAAAGGGTGACCTGGCCGGCACGCCCGGAACGTCCAACCACGGGTGGGGCTGCGCAGTCGACATGGCCCTTGGTGGTGGGGGCGCACCGGTGACCCCGATCGGGGAGAACGACAAGGCGATGGAGTGGCTGGCGAAGAACGAGACCGCCCATGGTTGGAGCCACGAGCATCGGCCGTTCAAGGACGGCCACGGCCCGCACGGC
>DASZOG010000124.1:0-10886 GCA_035550895.1 Acidimicrobiales bacterium | reverse complement strand
AGCGAACGATCGCGGCCGGAGCCTCGTGCTGCCTCGTTCAGGCGGTCTTGTACCGTGCACCCGTGGTCCTCGACGACGTGGTGGTGCCGGCGGAGCGCTTTGCCGCAGCGACCGGTTGGGAGCCGAAGCCGGAGGGGTTGTGCCGCGGCGAGCTGTGCGTGCCCGCCCCCGGAGCGCTGCAGGGCGGTGGGCTCGTCGACGTGGAAGCGGCCGCGGCGCGACTCGGCATGCCGCTCGTCCACGATCCAGCCCGCAACCTGTGGGCACTCGGCCCGGCGACGTTCGGTGGGCGAGCACTCGACACCGCGGTGTGCCCTGAGCTGGTGCTGCAGGATCGCGACGGGCGCGACGTCACGTTGACGTCGCTCCGCGGCCGCAAGGTGGTGATGGTCGCCTGGGCCTCGTGGTGAGGCTGCCGGCTGAGCCTGCCCGGGTGGCAGGCACTGCACGCCGAGATCGAGCCGCTCGGAGGGACCGTCGTGACGGTGGCGCTCGACGTCGACCCGACGAACGCGTATCCGTGGATCGACGCCGCCGCGCCGACCCATCCGGCGCTGATCGACACCGGCCATGTCACCGACGAGCGTTTCGGGTTCGCCAACGTGCCGATGGGCGTCTGGATCGACGAGGACGGCGTCCTCGTCCGCCCTGCGGAGCAGGCCTCGGTGGAACGCAGCCCGCTGCGCGACATGGAGATCCCTGACGGCATGCCGGAGCGGTTGCGGGCCATCTTCGAGCACGTGAAGGAGATCCCGGACACCGCCGAGGTCTACCGCGCCGCGATCTTCGACTGGCTGGAGAGGGGCCCGGAGAGCCGCTGGGCGCTCGCCCCCGACGAGGTGGTCGCCCGCTCGCAGCCCCGGCCGCAGGACCATGCCCGCGCGGCAGCGTGGTTTGCCCTCGGCCAGCATGTCTGGCGGACAGAGGGCAACGCCGCGGCAGTCCCGTTCTGGCGCGAGGCGCATCGCCTCTACCCGGAGAACTGGACGTACAAGCGGCAGGCGTGGACGTTCGTGACCACCCCTCCCGATGCCACCGAACCGGACCTGCTCCAGGGCCCGAACGACGTCTACGAGGGCAACTGGCTGGACGACGTGATCGCCAGCGGCGGCGGGCGGCGGTACCACACCGCGCTCATCGACGAACCCTGAGTCCGCCGGGGAACCGGCCGGTAGGGTCGCGGTGGATGGAGCACGTGGCCTGGAGCCGCCGACCAGAGCTCGCGACCCCGACCGTCATCGCCGCATTCACCGGGTGGAACGACGCCGGAGACGCGGCCTCGCTGGCTGTCCGCCACCTGATCGACCAGTGGTCCGCCCGTGCCTTCGCCTCGATCGACCCGGAGGAGTTCTTCGATTTCCAGACCACGCGGCCCGAGGTCCGCCTCGCCGACGGGGTGACCCGGGAGATCCTCTGGCCCGGGAACGACCTCTTCTCCGCGTCCACTCCTGGCGGCGACGTCGTCCTCCTCCTCGGCACCGAGCCGCAGCTCAAGTGGCGCACGTTCACCCGCCAGGTCACCGACGTGGCCCGGGAGATCGGCGCTGGACTCGTCGTCACGCTCGGGGCGCTTCTGGCCGACGTCATCCACCACCGGCCCGTGCATCTCATCGGCACCGCCTCGGACAGCGACGTGATCGAGCGCTTCAGCTTGCAGCGATCGCGCTACGAGGGACCGACCGGCATCGTCGGCGTGCTGCACGACGCGTGCGTCCGCTCGGACCTGGCGAGCGTGTCGCTGTGGGCGGCGGTGCCGGCGTACGCGTCGCAGGTGACGTCGCCGAAGGCGGCGGCGACCCTGGCCGAGGGCGCGTGTGACCTGATCGGCGCGACGTTCGTCAGCGGCCTGCTCGGCCAGGCGGTCGTCGACTACGAACGCCACGTCGAGCGGATGGTCGCCGCCGATCCGGACCTCGTCGAGTACGTGCGCCGGTTGGAGGCGATGAGCGACGAGGACGACGACGAGGACGACGACGATTCGTCCACCGCCGGCGAGCTGTCGGCCGAGGGCCTGATGGACGACATCGAGCGCTTCCTGCGCGACCAGGGCGGCTGAGCGCGGCGGCCAGCAGTCAGTCGTCGCGCCACACGGTCGGACGCGGCGGGTCGAAGCTGGTCGGCAGGCGTGCCCCGCGGATGGCCCGGAACGCGATCGGGGCCCACCACTGGGCGCCGGCGACGGGCCATGGCAGGTCGTCCTCGCCGAACCAGCCGACGCCCGACGTCTCCAGCGGGTGGCCGCGCAGCTCGCCGCCGGTCGCCGCGCAGTGGAACAGCAGCATGTACATCCCGAACCGGGTGAAGCCCATCCGCTGCCCGTCGATGACCGCCAGCAGCTGCACCGGCTCGCACTCGATGCCGGTCTCCTCGGCGACCTCCTTCACGGCGACCTCCGCCGGCGAGTAGCCAACGTCGGCCCAGCCCGTCGGGTACAGCCAGACACCGGAGTCGGCGCGCTGCACGAGGAGGATCTGGCCCTGGTCGTTGCCGACCACCGCGCCGATGGCCACCTTGGGCGTGACGTAGCCGGGTACGCCTTCGCCGACGCTGTCCATCCACTCCTGGATGAAGTGGTCCTGCTCGCGACGGACCTCGAGCGCTTCGTCCGCGGCGACCTTGATGTCGCGGGCGACCTTCAGGACCTCCTCGAACCGCTCTCGCTCGTACAGGTTCTTGGTGAACCCGAGCCCGGTGCGGGCGATCGCCGCGAGCGCCTCGCTCCAGCGGACGAGATCCCGCGTGAAGTCACCGGGGGACGGCGCGAGGTCCGTCTCGCCATGGGCGTCGGGCTCCTCCGCAGCCACGTTCGGCACCCTACCCACGCCTGCTCACGCCGGACCGCCCGCGCCCACCGTCACCGATGGACTCACTCCGGAGCGATGGCGTGGAGCACGGCGCGTTCCAGCTCGGCGAGATGGAACGGATCCGTGACCTTGCCCGTGCTGGTCCGGACCGAGAACGAGTCGACGACCTCGGTGCCCAGCGTCTGCACCCGCGCGTGACGGATGTCGAGTCCGACATCGGCGAGCGCCTTCGTGATCCGGTAGAGCACGCCGACGCGGTCGAGCGCGTGGACCTCGACGACGGTGGCGTTGGAGGACAGCTCGTTGTCGATCTCCACCCGCGTGCGCACTTCGTGGGCGGACGCCGCGCGCCGGCGGCGATAGGCGCGGGCCCGCTCGGCGAGGCGAGCGTCGATGGCGAGCTGGCCGGCAAACGCGCGCGACAGGTCCTCGGCGACGCGTGCTGCGGGGACGTCGCGCCCGTCGGGCAGGGCGACGCGGAACTCGCTGGCGGCGACACCCTGCTCGTCGGAGTGCGCCTGCGCGCCGAGCACGTCGAGACCGTGCAGCGTGAGCACACCAGCGATGCGGCTGAAGAGGCCCGGTCGGTCCGGAGCGACGACCGTGACCCGGTCGTCGGTGACGTCGATCCACGTGCGGCCCTCCGCCATGCGCGCCAGGACCTCTGCCGAGGGGAACAGCGACCACGTCACCTCCTCCAGGGCGCCGCCGCCGAGCACATGGCCGACACGCTCGACCAGATCCCGCACCAGCTCGGCCTTCCACGTACCCCACGCCGACGGCCCGGTCGCCACCGAGTCGGCCTCGGTCAGCGCGTCGAGCAGCTCCAGGAGCAACGGCGAGCCGATCGCGTTCGCCACGGACGTGATCGTCCCGTCGTCCGACAGATCGCGCCGTGTGGCGACGTCAGGGAGGAGCAGATGGTGGCGGACGACGGCCTGCAGCAGCTCGGTGTCCTCGCCGCTCAGGCCGATGCGCTGCCCGATGCCCGCCATCAACTCGATGCCGTTCTCGGTGTGGTCGCCGGGGAGTCCCTTGCCGATGTCGTGGAACAGGGCCCCGAGGACGAGCAGGTCGGGGCGGTGGACGTGCTTCGCCAGCTCGGCCGCGTTCGCCGCCGTCTCCCACAGGTGCCGGTCGACGGTGAAGCGGTGATAGGCGTTGCGCTGCGGCTTGGCGCGCACCGGTGCCCACTCGGGCAGGACGCGTACGAGCAGGTCGCGCTGGTCGAGCGACTCGAGGACGGGGATCACCGAATGCCCCTCGAGCAGGAGCGCGACGAGCTCGCCGCTGGCCCCGGCGGGCCACGGTGACGGCCACTCCGGCACCTCCGCCGCGAGCCGGTCGAGGCTGTCCCGTTCGATGCGCGTGTGTCGGCGGGCGGCGGCGGTCGCGACACGCAGGAGGACCGTCGGGTCACGGACCGGGTCGGCCTCCGGCGCGAGACAGATGTCGCCATCGCGCTCGACGATGCCCGGGGCGACCGGCAGCACGACGGACGTCGCCCCCGCACGACGAGCACGGCGCAGGCGGTGCCACGCCTCGTCGCTCGTCCAGGCGATCGTCCGCGCCGCGGCCGCGACGGCAGCCATGAGGGCGTCGCCGTCGGCGTGGCCGAGCCTGGCCGCGACCGCGTCCTGGTCCTGGAGCGCGAGGACATCCGTGGCCCGCCCGGTGAGCCGGTGCAATTCGACGCGCGTCGCCAGGAGCGTCTCGTACGCGGCGTCGAGCGCGGCCTCGTCGCCCCGCGCCAGCATCGGCGCGGCCACGTCTGCCCAGCGCAGGCTGTGCACGTCGCGCAGCCCTCCCCGGCCGTCCTTCACGTTCGGCTCGAGGAGGAACGCGACCTCGCCGGCGGCGGCGTGGCGCTCGTCGACCGCAGCGCCCAACCGCTCGAGCCACACCTTCGACCGCTTCTGCCACTGCGCGGCCGACTCCCGCGCCAGCCGCTCGGTGAGGGCCGGATCGCCGGCGATGTGGCGGCAGTCCAGCAGCGCCGTCGCCGTGTCGAGGTCACCGCCGGCCAGGGACAGCGCCTCCTTGATCGTGCGTACGGCGTGACCCAGCTTCAGCTTGGCGTCCCAGATCGGGTACCACAGCTGCTGCGCGATGTCTGCCGGTCCGCGCCGGCCCTCGTGCAGGAGCACGAGGTCGAGGTCGCTCCACGGGCTGAGTTCGCCCCGCCCGTACCCACCGACCGCGACGAGCGCGAGGCGCTCGGTGGAGCCGCGGGTCGCTTCCGCGAACAGGCGCTGCAGCCAGCTGTCGGTCGCCGCGCCGAGCGCCCCGCACAGCGACGAGCCGTGCTGCGTGGGATCGGAGAGGATCGCCTCCCTGGCCAGGAACGCCACGTCCGCAGGGTACGCGGGTACGGGCGACGCGGCTGGGGCGGATCGTTCAGATCTGCTTCAGTGCCTCGCGCGCGGCCACGGCGACCGGATCCCACACCGAGGAGAACGGCGGTGCATAGGCGAGGTCGAGGTCGACGACCTGTTGCACATCCATCCGCGCCGTGATCGCAGTCGCACACGTGTCGATCCGCTTCGCCGATCCGGCGCCACCGACGATCTGCGCCCCGAGCACACGGCCGGCGCCGCGCTCGACCACCATGCGGACGGTGAGCGGCGCGGTGCCCGGCCAGTAGCCGGCCGCGGTCGTCGCCTCGATCGAGACGGCGCACGCGTCGAGCCCCGCCTCCGCGGCCTGGCGCATGTTCAACCCGGTGCGGGCGACCTCCGTCTCGCAGATCTTCGAGATCGCCGTCCCCAGCACTCCGGGGAAGCGCGCCTCGCCACCGCCGATGTTCACGCCGGCGACACGCCCCTGCTTGTTCGCCACCGTGCCGAGGGCCACGTGGACCGGCTGACCGGTGACGAGATGCGTGCTCTGGCAGCAGTCGCCCGCCGACCACACGCCCGCGACCGGTGTCGCCTGCCGGTCGTCGACGCGGATCGCCCCCTGCGGTCCGAGCGGAAGCCCCGCGGATTCGGCGAGCTCGCTCCGCGGCCCGACACCGATGCCGAGCAGGACGAGGTCGGCGGGAAGCGGGCCCGCGGTGGTGTGGACCACCCCCTCCTCGAACCCGACCGCCTCGACGCCGAGACGGACGTCGATCCCGAAGCGGGTCATCGCCTCGGCCACGAGCGCACCCATCTCCGGATCGAGCGACGCCGGCATCGGCTGCGCCGCCTGCTCGACGACGACGACCGCCGCCTTCCGCTCGACGAACGCCTCGGCTATCTCCAGCCCGATGTATCCGCTGCCGACGACCACGACCTGGCGCAGGTCGCGCCGTTCGACGGCGGCCAGCAGTTCGGTTGCGTCGTCCAGCGTCTGGACGCCGTAGACGAAGGGCAGGTCGATGCCCGGCAACGGCGGCCGGAGCGGACGGCCACCCATCGCCAGGTGGAGATGGTCGAAGCCGAGCCGGTACGTGGATCCGCTGTCGCCGTCGAACACCTCGACCTCTCGCCGCGTCAGGTCGAGCGCGGTGGCTTCGTGATGCAGCCGGACGTCGGTGCCAGAGCGGCGGTGCGCCTCCGGACTGCGGGCGACGAGCCGCTCCGGGCCGCCAGAGACCACGCCACCGACGAGGTACGGGACCCCGCAGGCGGAGTAGCTCGTCCAGCGACCGCGTTCGAGCACGACGATCTCGGCCTCCGGGCGGCCCTTGCGGATCTGGGAGATCGCGGCCATCCCGCCGGGGTTGCCCCCGACGATGACGACGCGGAGCCTGGAGTTCACGGAATCGGGCGCCTTCGGGTCACAGCTCGACTGCGACGGCGACGGGGCCGACGACGGCACGGTCGAGGACGCTCTCGGCGCGCAGCGCGACGGTGGGGCCGGTAGCCGTCAGGTCGAAGCGGTCGATGTCGAGCCCGAAGTTGTTCACGTACGCGGGCTCACGGGCGAAGGACGGGCTGATCGAGCCGTTGAACGGGTTGTTCGCCGGGTTCGCCGCGTTGCTCAGCACCGTCCCGTTCACGAGGACGCGCTCGCCGGTCAGGCCGAGGTCGCCCTCCGTCGAGAGCAGCGTGATCGACGCCGAGCGGGCCGCCGTGGGCAGCCCACCGAGCGAGACGGTCGCCGGGACACCGGCGGTGACCGTGGCGAAGTCCGTCGAGAGCGCGATGACTCGGCGCGGAGCGGTCGCGTCGCGGTGGACGACGAGGAGCGACCAACTGCCGAACACCGCCGGCCCGGTCGCGGTCTGGACATCGGCGACGGTGAACCGGCCCGCTCCGGTGACGAGCCCGGTCACGTCGGCGACGGCGCGGAACATCGTGCCAGCGCGCGACACGGCGTCCGCGGTGACCGTGGAGACCGCCCCCGGTGTCGCCAAGCGGACCGTGCCCACCGCTGTCGCATCGGTCGGCGGCGCACCGCCGGGGCCGGGGTTCAGCTCACCGGCCCACACGAGCAGGGCGTGGAGCACCGTCGCGCCGGCCGGCAGGGTGAGCGTCGCGCTCGACGAGCTCGACGCGCCGGGGACCGCGCCGTCGACGACACGCACCATCATCAGGTTCTGCTTGTCGTTGGCCGGTGGAGGTGTCGCCGTGCCGGCACGGGCGGCGATGCAGACGGGATCCGGCGTCGGCGGCGCGCACGTGACCACGGTGTTGCCGATCGCGGTCACGCCCGCGCGGTCGACGAACAGCTCGTCGATGCCGGCGGCGGCTGCGACGGTGACGGTTACCACCGGCCCGGCGGTGGCCGCGCCCGTGCCGTCGCCAACCGCGGTCGTGAACTCCAGGGTCCCGGACGCCTCGGGGTCGAGGGCGAAGATCAGCCCGACCGACGTGGACGCGCCGTCCGCCAGGGCAGGCAGCGTGCACCGGGTGCGCGCGCCGCTCACGGTGCACGTCCAGGTGGGCGTGTCCGGGCCGACGAACAGAGCGCCCACGGGTGCGGTGACCTCGACGAACGGCGCCGCCGCGGGGACGGCGCGGGCGATCGAACTCGCGGCGCGCCCGAACGCCGCCGCGGCCGGGGACGCCGCGTTCGACACGGTGAACGGCAGCACCACCTCGAATCCGGCGATGGCCGGAGAGGACCCCCCGACGGAGATCGACAGCGCCGGCGCGGGCAGCGCGGTGGGCAGCGGCGCGGTCGGCGGCGGGGCCGGTGGCGGGGTGGGGCCCGGACCCGGACCCGGGGGCGCGGTGGTGACGGCCGGGCCCGGACCGGGTGACGCGGCCGGCGCCGTCGTCCCCCGGACGGCGGGCGGGCCCACAGCCGTGGGGTCCGGACCGGCGTCGGGCGGTGACACGACCGGGACCTCGGCACCTCCCCCCGGGACGGTGTCGACCGTCAATGTCGGCACGCTCCCCGGACCGCCGGGCGACTCGGCCCCGGCACCGCTCCCCGCGCCAGCGCCGGCACCTCCCTCGCCGCCACCGTCTCCCTCGCCTCCGTCTCCGGCCCCGGCGCCTTCCCCTCCGGTGCCGGCAGGCGCGACGAGGTCGTCACCACCGCCGTCGTCGCCGAGGCGCGTCGCCGCGAAGGCCAGGCCGCCGACGACGAGCACTGCAGTCGCCGCGACCGCCGCCATCGCAGCGGGGTTCGACCGCAGCTGACGAGCACGGGCGACGAGCATCGAGGCGACACCGCCGGCACCGACGTTCGCCAGGTAGACGCTGGCCGGAACGCCGAGCACGAGCGGGATCAGGGCGCCGCGCAAGCGCGTGCTCGTCTCCCGCAGTTCGGCGACGATCCCCCGGCAGCGCTCGCAACCGTCGAGATGCTCCTCGACCTTGCGCCGGTCCCGGGCCGAGATGTCGTCGCGGACGTAGGCCCCGAGCTTGTCGATCGTCGGCCGGCAGGCCTCGGGTGTCGAGGCCTGGATGTGCGCGTTGAGGTACGCCTGGCGCAACCCTTCCCGGGCGCGGTAGCCGAGCGCGGCAACGGCGTTCGGCGCCAACCCGAGCAACGGCGCGACCTCCGCTGCGCTGCGCCCTTCCACCTCGGTGTGCCACAGCACCAGCTGCCACCGCTCCGGCAGCGAGGCGAACGCCTTGGCGACCATCTCCCGATCGGGGCTGTCGTCGGCGGCCGCCGCGGCGAGCAGGGAGCGGTTGAAGTCCTCCGGCACGTCGTCGGAGATGTCCAGGCGCTGGTCCTTCCGGCGCCGATCGAGGAACACGTTGCGCACGGAGGAGACGAGGTACGGGCGGAACGCCATCTCCGGCCCGCCACCGCGTTGGAGCACGGCCAGGACGCGGGCGAACGCCTCCGAGACGAGGTCGTCGGCCTCGGACCGATCGTGGGTCAGGCCCCGCGCCGCGGCCCGCGCGCCGTCGACGTGGCGGCGGTACAGCTCCTCGTAGGCCGGCGTGTCGCCGGCCCGGACCGCCGTCAGCAACTCGGCGTCGCTGCGCCCCGGATCCTCGATCCGCTGCCTGGCCATCAATGCGTCATCGTCGGGCTACCGCGGCCCGTCACCGGTACCGTGCACAGGCGAGCGATCCGCCGACTCAGGCTAGTGCCGGGTACCTCGTGGATGCCGCTCCGGCGTCGGCGACTGGCACGGCGGTACGTTGCAGGCGATGGCCGACGCCGAGCAGGTGCTGGCCGCGTGGCGCGCCGAGATCCGCGCCGGCTGGGGGAACGGCGCCCACGAGGTCACCCTCGATCGGCTCGACCCGGTACTGCGTGACCTGGTCGAGGGTCGAGCAGATCCCGGTGCTGCGCTCGCCGCGGTGGGAGCGGCGGCGGGACGGGACGGGCACTCCCTCGACCTGGTCTGGGAATGGCTGCGCGCCCTGTTCGGCCGCTTGCCGCGCTCACGGCAGGCAGAGCTCGACCAGCGCGACCTCGCCGAGGCCGTCGCCTCGGCCTGGGTGGACGGGATCCTCGAGGGCTCGTCCGCTGCGGCGCCCGGGCGGAGTCCTGCGCTGCTCGAGCTGCGGCTGCGCCAGATGTACGACCACTGCGCGAGCCTCGGCCTCTCGGCCGACCAGCAGTACGCGCTCGTCGTGGTGGAGGTTGCCGGAGCGGGAGCCGCAACCGAGTGGCTGCCGGCTGTCGTCCGCCTGCTGGCCGATGCCGTCGGCCGCCACGACGTCGTGGCGGTGCTCCGGCCCCACCGCGTGGCGATGGTCGTGGCGCGGCATCCCAGCGTGGCGGCCGCAGTGCAGCAGCTGCACACGCGCCTGGAGGAGTTGCCGGCGCTGCAGGACGCGGTCGTGCACGCCTGGATCGAGCCGCTCGCTCCCGACCCGTCACACCTCGGGGGTCATCTCGCCGGGCTGGCCTCCTGACGGCGATCCCCAGCGGCGGAAGAAGACGCTCCGCGGCAGCACCTCGTCGCAACCCGCCGCCCGTGCCGCCGCGATCAGCTCGTCGTCGACGTGGCTGGC
Organism: Acidimicrobiales bacterium; assembly: GCA_035550895.1. Taxonomy (GTDB): domain Bacteria; phylum Actinomycetota; class Acidimicrobiia; order Acidimicrobiales; family Ilumatobacteraceae; genus DASZOG01. Next base: position 724 of record DASZOG010000124.1, on the reverse strand, counting down.
GAACCCGATCGTCCGCGCGTGGCCGAGGCGCGGCAGCACGTCGAGCACGCCCGCCCGCCGGAGGTCGACGAGCACGGTCGCCTGCTCCGGAGCGTCGAGCAGCGCCGCCGGGCGGGTGACCACCGTCGCGCCAGGATGCGCGGCGACAAGTCGGCTGCGGTCGATCAGGTCCGGCGCGTACACCCACACCGCCGCCGCGCTCATCGCTTTCCCTCAGCACGTCGACGGTCGAGGACGATTTTCGCCTTCCAGGCGCCCCATGTGATCCCCGGGTCGTGCAGCGCGGGATCGAGGTCGCTCCACGTCGCCGGAGCGAGGTCGTAGACGTCGTCGGGGAACCGTTCGCGCTGGAAGTCGTCGCGCCGCACCTCGGCGGCTCCGGCGGCGCGCAGCACACGCGTCGGGAACCGTGTCGCTGCCCGTAGCACGGCCAGGGGGTTCGTGCGTTGCTCGTCCACGTCCCGCGCCAGCAACGCACCGAGCTCGGCCCGGACGGTGTCGCCGGCCTCGACCCCCGCCCGCGCCGTCGCGTCCCGCACCTCCGCGGTCACCTCGATCCGCTGCGCCCGCAGCACGCGCGCCACGGACCGGGCGACCCAGCCCGGCACGGCAGTGACCGCGGCGTCGAGCAACTCCCGCGGCGGGTCGTTCACTGCCCGCGCAACGCGACGTTCAGGTTCCCGCTGCGCAACCCCTCGAGGTCGACCGTGACGTAGCGGTAGCC
>DASZOG010000123.1:0-8686 GCA_035550895.1 Acidimicrobiales bacterium | reverse complement strand
GCCCACGTCTCGTCGGGCATCACGGTCGAGGCGTTCCTCAAGCGCACGGCCGTCGCCCGCGCCGACGAGGGAGCGCTGCGCCGCATGGCACCGAGCGTGCTCGCGCTCGCCGAGCACGAGGGCTTCCCCGCGCACGGCAACGCCGTGCGCGTCCGCCTCGGCGATCCGCCGTCGATCTCCGCGTGACGGGATACGTTCAGGGCCGATGCGGCGCCCGACGGTGGCCCTGACGTTCGCGGCGCTCCTCGCACTCGCGTCACCCGCCGCTGCGCAGGACGCCGGTTCGTTCGCCGACGAGCTGCGCGACGTCGACGTGGTGTTCGAGGAGGAGGCGCGCGCAACCGGATTCCTCACCGACGCGGATCTGAACTCGCTGGAGAACCTGGCCGACGACCTGAACACCGCGGACGCCAGCTTCGACGTCGCCGTCCTCGGCTCCGGCGTGACGGAGGCCCCGAGCGAGCAGGCGTTCGCCGACGAGATCCTGCAGGAGCTGGGTGGCGACGGGCGCGTCGTGGTCCTCAGCCCCGCAGCGATCGGTGTCGCGTCCGACCTCGACGACGACGCGGAGATCCAGCGCGCCGTCGCCGAAGCGGAGGATGCGGCGACCACTGACCAGTCGTTGACCGCGGGAGTCGAGGCTGCGGCCGGCGCGCTGGGGCTGGAGGTCAGCGCGCCGGAGACAGGCGACGGAGGCACGAGCGGCGCGGAGGGCGACGGTGGTGGCAGCGGTGCGTGGATCTGGATCCTGCTCGCCATCGTCGTGCTCGGAGCGATCGGGTTCTTCTGGTGGTCCTCGCGCCGCAGGCGGCAGGCCGCGGCCACCGCCGACGCGGCAAGCGTCGGCGAGGGGGAGCGGAAGGTGCGCGAGCTGGTCGAGCACGCCTCCGGGATCATCGTCGAGCTCGCCGACCACATCGACCTCGCCGGAACCCCACCAGAGGCGCAGGAGGCGTTCCGCCGCGGCGCGGCGGCGTTCGCCGAGCTGCAGGAGGAGCTCGACGCGGCGGACACCCGGCCAGAGCTGGAAGCGGTGTGGCCGAAGCTCGTCAAGGCGAGCTGGGAGCTCGACGTGGCCAAGGCGTTGTCGGGCGGCCAGCCGGCGCCACCCGAGCCGACGCCGGCGTCGTTGTTCCCGCCAGCAGTGCAGCCGGCACCGCTGCCGGATCCGGGCGGCCGGATCCCGGTTCCGGACCTCGGTCGGGGCGCTCCGGCGCCGGTCCCGGAAGCCCACTACCAGCAGTACGACCAGAGCCCGTTCCGCGGCGGGAACTTCGGCCAGGCGCTGAGCGTGCTCATCGGGATGGGCATGCTCAACCGCACGCTGCGGCCACCGTCCAACCGTGACTGGTTCGAGGACCAGGAACGGCGCGGCGGCGGGTTCTGGGACGGCGGCATCGGCGGAGGCTCGAGCCGCTCCAGCGGTGGCCGCTCGCGCAGCACACGGATCAATTACGGCGGCAAGAGCCGCAGCGTCGGTCGCCGCCGCCGCTGACCCCCTGTTTGCGCGATCAGCGCGGTGCGGATCGCACCAATCGAACGAACTCGGGTTGGGGCCGCGTCGGCGTCAGCCCCAGCGGGACTGGCCGAAGCGGTAGCCGACGCTGCGGACCGTCGAGATCAGGCTGGCGTGCTCCTCGCCGAGCTTCGCCCGCAGGCGACGGATGTGGACATCGACCGTGCGTGCTCCGCCGTAGTACTCGTAGCCCCACACCCGGGAGAGGAGCATCTCGCGGGTGAACACCTTGCCCGGATGCTGAGCCAGGAACTTGAGCAGCTCGTACTCCATGTACGTCAGGTCGAGCGGCCGGCCCTCGATCGACGCCTGGTACGTCTCCAGGTTGAGCACGAGCGTGCCGTACTCGACCAGCTCGGGCCGTGTTCCTCCGCCGGTGCGCCAGAACTGGTGGCGCAGCCGCGCCTCGAGTTCTCGGGGATGGAACGGTGTCAGGCAGAAGTCGTCGTACAGCTCGTCGCGCAGATCGAGGTCGGCCAGCTGCGCGCCGGTCACGAGCACGAGCAGCGGGTTGACGGGTTCGTCGCGCTTGCGCAGCCCGCGACAGAACGCCCAGGCCGCCTCCGGATCCATGTCGGCGACGACGACGGCCCCGGCCCAGCCGTTGCCGGGCTCCACCCGCGCCGCTTCGTCGGCGGTGCTCGCGCCCTTCCACGCGAAGCCGGCCAGGTCGAGCGTGCGGGCCAGCTCCGGCGGTGGCGGGTCCGGGAAGACGACGACGGGATCCATCAGGGCATCGCCCATCACAAGGCTCGCAGATATCGGTCCAGCTCGAACTGCGTGACCTGCGTCTTGTACGCCCGCCACTCGCTGCGCTTGTTGCGCAGGAACCACTCGAAGATGTGGTCGCCGAGGGTCTCGGCGACGAGCTCCGAACGTTCCATCACCTTCAGCGCGTCGGACAGCGACTGCGGCAGCTGCTCGATGCCGAGCTTGGCCAGCTCCTCGTCGGACAGCTCGAACAGGTTCGCCTCTGCCTCCGGCGGCAGGTCGTACTCCCCCTCGATGCCTTTCAGGCCCGCGGCGAGCAGCACGCTGAACGCCAGGTAGGGGTTCGCCGCGGGGTCCGGGGAGCGGTACTCGAGCCGCGTCGCGGTGATGCTCCCCCGCTTCGGGATCGGGACGCGGATCAGGCCGGAGCGGTTGTTCCGCGCCCACGAGACGTGGACCGGCGCCTCGAACCCAGGCACGAGGCGCTTGTAGCTGTTCACCGTCTGGTTCGTGACCGCGGTGATCTCCGGCGCGTGGTGCAGTAGCCCGGCCATGAACCGCTTGGCGACGAGTGACAGGTTGTACTCGTCCGCGCCGTCGTGGAAGGCGTTCGTGTCGTCGGAGAACAAGGACAGGTGCACGTGCATCCCCGACCCCTGCACGCCCTCGAGGGGCTTCGGCATGAACGTGGCGTGGACGCCCTCGGTCGCGGCCACCTCCTTCACGACGAGGCGGAACGTCATCACGCTGTCGGCCATCGTCAGCGCGTCGGTGTGACGGAGATCGATCTCGTGCTGGCTCGGCGAGTCCTCGTGGAACGAGTACTCGACCGGGATGCCGAGCTTCTCGAGCGTGCGGATCGTCTGCTTGCGAAGCGACCCGGCGACGTCGTTCGTCGTCAGGTCGAAGAACGACCCCTCGTCGAGCGGGACCGGGAGCTGGCCCTTCTCCGCCGGCCGGAAGTAGAAGAACTCCAGGTCCGGCGCGACGAAGAACGTGTACCCGTGGGCCCGCGCCCGCTCCAGGTTGCGCCGCAGGACCTGGCGCGGATCGCCCTCGAACGGGCTCCCGTCGAGCGTCCGGATGTCGCAGAACACCCGGGCCTCAGGCGCCTGCGGGTCGCCCCACGGCAGGACGTAGAACGTGCTCGGATCGGGGATCGCCAGGACGTCGCTCTCCTGGACGCGCGAGTAGCCGTCGATCGACGAGCCGTCGAACGTCATCCCGTCCTCGAGCGCGTTCTCCATCTCCGCCGGGCTGATGGCGAAGCTCTTCAGCTGGCCGAGGACATCGGTGAACCAGAGGCGCACGAGCCGCACCCCGCGCTCCTCCACGGTCCGCAGCACGTAATCCTGCTGCCGCTCCACGCCGTCCTCCACGCCCTCAGTCTCGCCGGTCAGCCAGGCGCGACCGGCGCGGCGGCATCCCTCACAACGCCGAACACACCGTGTCGGTGATCAGCCGGGCGACGGTGTACGGGTCGGCGTTCGCGTTCGGCCGCCGGTCCTCGATGTAGCCGCGCCCCTCCTTCGCCACCTGCCAGGGGATCCGCACCGACGCGCCGCGGTTGGACACACCGTAGAAGAACTTGTTCCACGGCGCCGTCTCGTGCAGCCCGGTCAGGCGCTCCTCGATGCCGGCGCCGTAGTTCTTGATGTGCAGCTCCCACTTCGCCTCGAGCGCCTTGCACGCCTTCTCGATCGCCGTGTAGTCCTCGCGCATCTTGTTCGTCGAGAAGTTCGTGTGCGCCCCGGCGCCGTTCCAGTCGCCCTTCTCCGGCTTGGCATCGAAGGAGATGATCACGTTGAAGTCCTCGGCGATGCGCTGCAGCAGCCAGCGGGCGGCGTACATGTGGTCGCCGATGGCCGGCGGGCCCAGCGGGCCGATCTGGAACTCCCACTGACCGGGCATCACCTCGGGATTCGTGCCGGAGATCGCGATGCCCGCGTCCAGGCAGGCCTGGGTGTGGATCTCGACGATCTCCCGCCCGTAGATCCGGCCGGTGCCCACGCCGCAGTAGTACGGGCCCTGCGGCCCCGGGTACCCCTCCTTCGGGAACCCGTGCGGGCGGCCGTCGGCGTTGAGCATCGTGTACTCCTGCTCGATGCCGAACCAGGGGTCCTGCTTGGCGTACTTCTTCGCCACTCGCTCACACGCGGCGCGGGTGTTGGTCGGGTGCGGCTTCATGTCGACGGTCAGCACCTCGGCCACCACCAACACGTGCGGCGTGCCGCGCAGCGGGTCGTGGAACGTCGCCACCGGCCGGAGCACGCAGTCGGACTGGTCGCCCGGTGCCTGTTCGGTGGACGAGCCATCGAACCCCCAGATGCCCGGCTGCTGGTCGTCGGGAACGATCTTCGTCTTGCTCCGGAGCATCGGCGTGGGTTGCACGCCGTCGAGCCAGATGTATTCAGCCTGGTAAGCCACAGGAATCCTCTCGTGGAAAGCAGTCGGGGGTCTGAGTGCCTCCACGCTGCCAAGAACCCGTTGCTCCGCCTTTTCCCGAATGTGAACGCTCTGTGAACCCGTCGGATCGCTCGACACGGTCGCCACCTGGAACCCGGTCACGTACCTGCTCGCCGGGCGGCGGGCGCTGATCAGCGAGGGCTGGGAATGGGAGGACATCGGCGCCGCCCTCCTCGCCATCGCCATCGTTGCTGCGCCGAGCATGACCTTCTGCTCCGCGGCGCTGCACGGCCGCATCCGCCGCGGTCAGGAGCTCGCTGCCGGTCATAGCCTGGGGACGTGCCACGACTGCGGGTCGCCCTCGCCCAGCTGAGCCCGCTGGTCGGGGCGCTCGACGCAAATCTCGAGGCGATGCTCGACGCGTACGGTCGCGCCGAGACGGCCGGCTGCGATCTGATCGCCTTCCCCGAGCTGGCGGTGACCGGCTACCCGCCGGAGGACCTGGTCCTCAAGCCGGGGTTCGTCGCCGACAACCAGGCGGTGCTCGCCAAGCTCGCGGCACGGACCGGGCGCTGCGCGGCGGTCGTCGGCTTCGTCGATGCCGACCGCGATCTCTACAACGCCGCCGCGGTCTGCGCCGGCGGCGAAGTGCTGGGGACGTACCGCAAGCGCCTCCTGCCGAACTACGCCGTGTTCGACGAGGCGCGCTACTTCGCTCCCGGTGACGCGTCCGATCCGCTCGAGCTGTACGTCGTCGGCGGCGTGAAGGTCGGCGTCTCGATCTGCGAGGACATCTGGAGCCCGTTCGGGCCCACCGGGGAGCAGGCGGCCGGTGGGGCGGAGCTGATCGTGAACATCAACGGCTCGCCGTACCACCGCGGCAAGGCCGCCGCCCGCGAGCGGATGCTGGCCACTCGCGCCGCGGATGCGCACTGCGCGTTGCTCTACGTGAACCAGGTCTGCGGCCAGGACGAGCTCGTATTCGACGGCGCGTCGATGGTCTTCGACGCCGAGGGCGAGCTGGTCGCCAGGGCAGCGCAGTTCACCGAGGAGCTGCTCGTCACGGACGTCGTGCTGGAGCCGGTGTACCGGCACCGGCTCCTCGACCCCCGCGGGCAGATCACGTCGCCGGCGCTGCCCGAGGTGCTCGTCTCGGCGCACCCGGTCGCCGACTCGGACCCCGTGCGGGCGCGCCTCGCCCCGCTGCTCGATCGCGACGCCGAGATCTATGCGGCACTCGTGCTCGGGACTCGCGACTACGTCCGCCGCAACGGGTTCACCGACGTCGTGATCGGACTGTCGGGTGGCGTCGACTCGACGCTCGTCGCTTGCATCGCCGTCGACGCTCTCGGCGCAGAGCACGTCCACGGCGTCTCGATGCCGTCGCGCTACTCGAGCGAGAGCTCGCGTTCCGACGCCGCCGCGCTCGCCGGCCATCTCGGCATCGACTTCCGCACGATCGCCATCGAGCCGGCGTTCGCCGCGTTCCTGGACATGCTCGCTCCGAGCTTCGCGGACCGTGAAGCGGATCTCACCGAGGAGAACCTGCAGAGCCGGGTGCGCGGCATGGTCCTGATGGCGCTCTCCAACAAGTTCGGCTGGATGGTCCTCACGACCGGCAACAAGAGCGAGGCGGCGGTCGGTTACTTCACCCTCTACGGCGACTCGGCGGGCGGCTTCGCCGTGATCAAGGACGTGCTGAAGACACAGGTGTACCGGCTGTGCCGGTACGTCAACGACCGGGCCGGCCGGGAGATCGTGCCCGAGGCGGTGTTCACCAAGCCTCCTTCGGCGGAGCTGCGGCCCGACCAGCGCGACGACCAGAGCCTGCCGCCCTACGAGGTCCTGGACCCGATCCTCGAGTCATACGTCGAGGAGGACCGCACCGGGGCCGAGATCGTCGCGGCCGGCTTCGACGAAGCCACGGTCCGACGCGTCACCCGTCTGGTCGACGTGGCCGAGTACAAGCGGCGCCAGACGCCGCCCGGCGTGCGCGTCACACCGAAGGCGTTCGGCAAGGACCGCCGCCTCCCGATCACCAACGGCTATCGGGGGTAGCCGTCAGTCCCCTTCGATGTCGGCCGCAGCGCCTGGGCCGTCGTCGTCGGGCATGCCCGACTTGGCGATGAGGTACCCGCGGGCGCGCTCCGTCTTCGGGTAGCGGTTGACGACCCACCAGAACGCGGGCGAGTGGTCGGCGTAGACGAGGTGGGCGAGCTCGTGGACGATCACGTAGTCGAGGACCCACGCCGGGAACCGAGCGACGGCCGACGAGATGCGGACCGTGCCGGCCGCCGGTGTGCAGCTTCCCCAGCGGGTCTTTATGTCGATTTAGCGGATGCTCGCCGGTTGAGGAAGGTCATAGCGGCGGGCCAACGCCGTCGCTCGCTGGCCGAGGTCGATCCGATCGGCGGACATCTTCCGCCGGAAGCGGCGCGTCCACTCGTCGACCCAGTGCCGCTCCTCGTCGGCGGACATCCACGACGGCAGGTGGATGCGCAGCGTCTCGCCGATCATCTGCGCCGCCGTGCTCCGCTTCCGGCGCCGGCTGCGCACGACCTCGACACGCAGGGGGATCTCATCGTGCACGATGCCCGCCTCAGATCTGCGTCGGCGTCGTCACGACGACGTCCCGCCCCTGGAGCAGCGAGACACGCTCGCCGACGGAGATCTCGACCGGTTCGCCGCCGAGTGTGAACCGGCGGCCGCCGAGGTTGGGGAAGTGCTCGTCGTGGATGCCGTGACGGCGGTCGAGGGCACGCAGGACGCCGCCGTGGGCGACGGCGAGGACGTGCTGACCGGGGAACTGCGCATGGAGGTCCAGCACGGCGTCGACGACGCGGACGAGCAGCTGCTGGTCGAGCTCGAAGCCGTCGGGCGTGCGCCACTCGGCGAGGTGCCCGGGCCACCGCTGTTCGATCTCGTGGCGCGTCAGGCCGGTCCAGGCGCCGGCGTCACGCTCGCGCAGGCGGGCGTCGACGAGCGCCGGGCCGACTCCGAGGGCGTCGGCGATGATCTCTGCCGTCCGCCGGGCGCGCGCCAGATCGCTGGCCACGACGACGTCGATGTCGCCGATCGCCTCCGCCGCGGCGGCGGCCTGCGCCTCGCCGAGCACGCTCAGCGGCGCGTCGGCGTGTCCTTGCCAGCGGCCGTCGGCGTTCCACGTCGACTGGCCGTGGCGGACCATGAGCAGGCGGGTCACGGCGGTCATGAGCGTGGGCCACGGTACCGGCCGCCTGGGACGGAGTTAGGGGACCAGCAGCACCCGGCCGAAGGCGCGACGGCTCTCGATGTAGCGGTGCGCCTCGGCGGCCTCACCGAGCGGGAACGTCCGGTCGATGACGACGCGCAGCTCGCCGCTCGCGGCGCGGGCGAGCAGTCCCTCGACGAGCGGATGCGTCCGGTCGCCGTTCAGCACCATCTCGGCGCCCAGGAAGACACCGGTCAGCGTGGCGTTCTTCTGCATCAGCGGCCAGACCTCCGGCGGTCGCTCCTCGCGCCCGGCGCGCCCGACCCAGCTGATGCGACCGCGGTAGGCGAGCGCGGCGATCGAGCTCTCGAGCGTGGTGCCACCGACCGGGTCGACGACCAGGTCCACGCCGCGGCCGTCGGTCACCGCACGCACTTCGGCCTCGACGTCGCCGGTGGCGTAGTTGATGCCGTGATCCATGCCGAACTCGTGCAACCGAGCCAGGCGCTCTTCGCTCGACGCCGTGGCGAGCACTGTCGCGCCGGCAGCCTTGGCGAGCTGGATCGCCGCCAGACCGACGCCGCCCGCGCCGGCGTGGACGAGGACGGTCTCGCTGGATCGGAGATGACCGAACTCGAACAAGCAGTCGTCGGCCGTCCCGAACTCGATCGGCACTCCGGCCGCCTCGGCGATGGAGAGTCCTGGCGGGACGTGCCATGCCGTGCGCGTCGAGACGCTGACCAGCTCGGCGTGCGAGCCGTACGCCATCGTGGCCACGACCGAGTCGCCGACGGTGAAGTCGCTCACCCCCTCACCGATCTCGCGCACTGTTCCGGCAGCCTGGTAGCCGACGATGTGCGGCG
>DASZOG010000122.1:0-9579 GCA_035550895.1 Acidimicrobiales bacterium | reverse complement strand
TCCCGCTCCTCGTGCTCGATCACCTCGTCCTGCGCGGCGGCGTGCACGATCCCGAGCAGCTCCCGCTCGGACACGAACGGCCCTTCCTTGATGCCCCGACCCGGCAGGATCCAGTTGGCGAAGCCGATGAGAGCCTGGGTGATCAGCCGCAACGGCCAGAACTTGACCAGCCACGACGTCGGGCGCGCCGTCGCCTTTGCTGCCTGCTCGCTGTGCAGCACCGCCCACGTCTTCGGCACCGCCTCGGTGAACACGAAGAGGATCGCCACGTTCACCACGAAGCCGGCCACGAGCCCCCACGGGCCGAACAACCGGTCGAGGAGGATCGTGCTCAGGAACGCCGACGCGGTCTGCAGCACGTTCACCGTGAGCAGCACGGGGTTGAGGAACTTCTCGGGCTCCTCGACGAGGCGCAGCAGCGCGCCACCGCGCCGGGGGTCGTCGTGGGCGATCGCCTCCGCCTTCACCCGGCTGATGCGGTTGTTGCCGGTCTCGGCGACGGCGAGCAGTGCGAGGAGCACGAAGAGGACGAGGATCGCCCCGAGCAGCAGCCCGTCGGACGCCGTGAACTCGATCGCGACCATCAGCCGTCCCCGTGCTCGTGGCGGAAGCCGGCTGGCGCCGGGCCGTGCCAGTGCAGTGCCTCGAGCAGCTCGCGCTCCCGGGAGCGCATCCGCGCCGTCTCCTCGGGCTCGGCGTGATCGTGACCGAGGACGTGGAGCACGCCGTGGACGACGAGCAACGCCAGCTCGTCGTCGAGGGTGCCGGTGTGGTCCGTGGCCTGCTCGGCTGCCACCTCGGGGCAGACGACAACGTCGCCGAGGAGCAGGGGCTGCTCCGCCGGGTCGGGGTCGGGGCGATCCGGCCCCCGCTTCTCCGGGCCCGGGCCGCTGTCGACGTCGATCTCGTGCGCGTCGATCGGGAACGCGAGAACGTCGGTCGCTTCGGCCTTACCGAGGTACTCCTCGTTCAGCTCGGCCATGTCGTCCCGGTCGATGAACAGCAGCGACAGCTCGGTGTTGCCGCGGACGCCTTCGGCCTCGAGCACCTGCTCGGCGAGCCGCGCCCAGCGGTCGAGGTCGACCGGTACGGCGTCCTGCTCGTCGGCGGCGAACACGTCGGGCTCGCCCTCCCCGCCGATCCGCGGAGGGCGCCCGAGCCGTGGTCGGGCGGGGTCAGCCACGGCGGTTCCCGCCGGTGCCGGGCTCGCTGCCGTCCGGCCCTGCCCGCTCGTAGGCGGCGACGATCTCGGCGACGATCCGATGCCGGATGACGTCTGCACCGGTGAGCCAGACGAAGTCGAGGCCGTCGATGCCGGCCAGGACCCGGTCCAAACCGACGAGACCGCTGCGGCCGCCGGGCACGTCGATCTGGGTCACGTCGCCGGTGACGACGGCCTTGGAGCCGAAGCCGATGCGGGTGAGGAACATCTTCATCTGCTCGGGCGTCGTGTTCTGCGCCTCGTCGAGGATGATGAAGCTGTTGTTCAGCGTCCGGCCACGCATGAACGCGAGCGGCGCGACCTCGACGGTCTGGCGCTCGAGGAGGCGTTGCGCGCCTTCCGGTTCGACCATGTCGTACAGCGCGTCGTACAGCGGCCGGAGGTAGGGGTCGACCTTCGCCATCAGGTCGCCGGGGAGGAAGCCGAGCCGCTCCCCCGCCTCGACCGCGGGCCGGGTGAGGATGATCCGCTGCACGTCCTTCGCCTGCAGCGCCTGGACCGCCATCGCCACGGCCAGCCACGACTTCCCCGTGCCGGCCGGACCGATGGCGAACGTGATGACGTTGTTCCGGATCGCCTCGACGTAGCGCTTCTGCCCAGCCGTCTTCGGGCGCACGGTGCGGCCCTTCGCGGCGCGCAGCACCTCGTGCGTCAGCACCTGTGACGGCCGCTCCTCGTCGCGCAGCATGTCGATGGCCCGGCCGAGGCTCGACTCGTCGAGGTGCTGCCCGCGCTGGAGCAGCACGACGAGCTCCTCGAACAGGCGCCCGACCTGCTCGGCGTCCGGTCCGTGGACGGTGATCTCGTTCCCGCGCACGAGGATGTCGGCAGCAGGGAAGGACCGTTCGATCTGGCGGAGGTTCTGGTCACGCTGGCCGAGGAGGCCGGCCATCAGGTGGTTCCCGGGAACGGTGACGTTGACCTGGGTTGTGCTCACGCGGTGATCAGCGACCTCTCAGAGCGCCGTGGTGCTCGACGACACCGCGTCCACGCTACCCGGCGACGCCACGCGCGTCAGCGGCCGCACGCTGCCTCGGTGCGCGGAGCGAGCGCGGGGCGCGAGGATGCCGGCGTGAGCACTGCACACGCCGTGACGATGCTGGGCACCGGGCTGATCGGTGACTTCTACACGATGACGTTGCACGGGCAGCGGAGGCGGGACCGCGTGCACGTCGTCTACTCCCGGACCGAGGAGCGGGGCGCGGCGTTCCGCCAGCGGTGGGGCGTGCCGATCGCCACCACCAGCCTGAAGGATGCGATCGAACACCCCGAGACGGACACGGTCGTCGTCGGTCTGCCGAACGACATGCACGAGGAGGCGGTGGCACTCGCCGCTGGCGCGGGCAAGGCCGTGCTGTGCACGAAGCCCTTGGCCCGCACGGCGGAGGAGGCGAAGCGGATGCTCGATACGGTCGAGTCCGCCGGCGTCTTCGCCGGCTACCTCGAGGACCTGTGCTACACGCCGAAGACGCTGAAGGCGGTGGCGACCGTCCACGAGGGCGCGATCGGCGACGTGATGTGGGTGCGCTCGCGGGAGACGCATCCGGGTCCGCACTCGGCCTGGTTCTGGGACGAGCGCCACGCCGGCGGGGGCGCGATCGTCGACCTCGGCTGCCACTGCATCGAGATCGTGCGCAGCTTCGTCGGCAAGGGGAACCGGCCTGTCGAGGTGATGTGCTGGATGGACACGCTCGTCCACCCGATCTCGGCGGAGGACAACGCGATCGCGCTCATCCGCTTCGAGAGCGGGGCGATCGGGCAGTTCGAAGTGAGCTGGACCTTCCGCGGCGGCATGGACCTGCGCGACGAGGTCGCCGGCACCGAAGGCACGATCTGGCTGAACCACTTCCTGCGCACCGGGTTCGAGATGTTCACCTCTGGCGAGGGCGCGGGGTACGTCGCCGAGAAGGCGGAGACAGAGAGCGGGTGGATCTTCCCGGTCGGCGACGAGGTCGCCGAGCTCGGGTACACGCACATGTTCACGGACATGTTCGACGCGATGGAGGCCCGCCGGCAGCCGGCGGAGACGTTCTACGACGGGTACGTGGTGAACGCCGTGATGGACGCCTGCTACCGCTCGGCGTCGTCCCGCGCGTGGGCACCGGTGGAGCTCGCCTGGCGCGGCGGCGAGACGCCGCACATCGGGCGCGCCGGGCGGACCGAGGACGGGCTGACCGTCATCAAGGAGGAGCACCTCCCCGACGGCCGTCGCAAGCTGATCCTGCGCGACCCTGCAGGCGGGGAGTTCATCGACCGCATCGTCGGCTAGCGCGTACCGGGTTCCCGGCGGTCGGCGGGTGGGTCCTGCACCCGAGCCGATCCTCCCGCGCACCGCTAGCCGGCGAGGGCGACGTAGCGGTCGACCGCGTCGGGGGCGAGGACGCTGTCGATGACCATCACGGCGGCGCCGACGACGCCGGCGAGGTCGCCCGTCGCTGACTGAACGATGCGCAGTTGGGCCGTGGCGAGCGGCAGCGAGCGCCGGTAGACGACCTCGCGCACACCCGCGAGCAACGGATCGCCGGCCTGCGACAGCGATCCGCCGATCACGATCACGCTCGGATTGAGGAGACTCACCGCGCTGGCGAGCACCTCCCCGATCGTCCGGCCGGCCTCGCGCACGAGCTGTGTCGCCGGGACGGAGCCGCGCCTCACGAGCGCGGCGACCTCCCGGCTCGAGGCGGCGTCGACGCCCATGGATCGCAGTCGCCCTGCCACCGCGGCGCCGCTGGCGACGGCCTCCAGGCAGCCGTTGTTGCCGCACCGGCACAGCGCATCGACGTCGTGGGGAACCTGGATGTGCCCGAGGTCGCCGGCCGCGCCTTGCGCGCCACGGCGCAGCTCACCGTCGCTGATGATGCCGCAGCCGATGCCGGTGGCCACCTTGATGAACATCAGATGGTCGACGTCGGCGAAGCCCATCGCGTGCTCGTCGAGGGCCATGATGTTCACGTCGTTGTCCACGGCGACGACACAGCCGAGCTCGGCCCGCACGAAGCCGGCGACGTCGAAGCCGTCCCAGCCCGGCATGATCGGTGGATGCGTCGGCCGCCCTGTCGCATGCTCGACGGGTCCGGGCAGGCCGATGCCGACGCCGGCGAGGTCCCCCTCGCTCCGCCCGGCCCTCGCCACGAGCGCCCGCCCGTGCTCGATGACCCACCCGAGCACCTCGGGCGGGCCGAGCGCGATGTCGAGATCGACCAGCTCGCTCGCCAGCGCGTGCGCGGCGAGGTCGGTCACGGCGAGGCGGACGTGCGTGGCCCCGACGTCGGCGGCGAGCACGACGCGCGCCGCCGGGTTGAACGCGAACCGGGCCGGTGGTCGCCCGCCGGATGACAGCGCCTCGCCGGCGGCGCCGATCAGCGCGCTGGCGACGAGCGCGTCGACGCGCTGCGCGACCGTCGAGCGGCCGAGCCCGGTCGCGGCGGCCAGTTCGCTGCGCGTCCGCGGCACACCATCGCGCAGGTGCTGCAAGAGCGTGCCGGCCCCGTCCACGCGGCAAGTGAAACACACCGCACTTCCGCATTTCTAGACCGACTTCTGCTTGACACCCGGCAGAAGTCTCGTCAGGATCGGGTCACCTGGGGGACCCAGGGGGAGACAGGCCGGGGCAGGCCTCGGTCCGATACAAGGAGACCCGATTCGATGAGAACCACCAAGCTCGGGGGAGCCGCGCTCGCGCTGACGCTCCTCACGTTCGCCGTCGCGTGCGGCGACGACGACGACGGCGGAGGGGCGGCCGACACCGCGGCGCCCGCGGGCACCGAAGCGCCTGCCGGGACCGAGGCGCCTGCCGGCACCGGTGCACCCGCTGGTGAGGGCAACTACGTCATCGGCGTGAGCAACACGCTGGCCGGCAACGGCTGGCGGGAGGAGATGATCTGCGCGGTGAAGGCCGAGTCACTCGCCAGCGGCCAGGTCAGCGAGGTCATCGCCATCTCCAAGAACGGTGGGCCGACCGAGCAGATCCAGGATCTGCAGAACCTGATCTCCCAGGGCGTCGACGCGATCATCGTCAACCCCTCGGACCGTGAGCAGCTGAACCCGGTCATCGAGGAGGCGATCTCCCAGGGCATCGTCGTGGTCGCCGTCGACCAGGCGGTCACCGCCGAAGGCGCGTACGTCGCCAGCAACGACCAGGTCGAGTACGGCCGGCTCGGCGCCGAGTGGCTGTTCGAGGAGATCGGCGGCGAGGGCAGCGTGCTCTACATGCGCGGCATCGAGGGTGTCCCCGCCGACACCGACCGGGACACCGGCTTCCAGGAGGTGCTGGCCGAGTACCCGGACATCGAGGTCAAGGAAGTGTTCACCGGCTGGGACTTCACGAAGGGTGGCGACATCGCCGTCCAGGAGTTCACCGCCGCCGACTACGACGGCGTGTGGACGTCCGGCATCGACTACACGGTCGTCAACGCGTTCGAGACGGTCGGCAAGGACCCGGTCCCGGTGGTCGGTGCGGACAACAACGGCTTCGTCAGCCAGCTCCTCGACGGCACGCCCGGCGCGCTCGTGACGAACCCGGCTGTGATCGGTGGCGTCGGCACGAACATCGCCCTGCGCGTGCTGAACGGCGAGGACGTCGAGCAGACCACGCTGCTCACGCCGCAGGTCTGGGACCTGGAGAACAACCAGGCCGACTTCGAGGCGAACTACTTCCCGGACCGCGACGACACGTTCAGCTCTGCCGTCACGGTCGAGGGGCTCACCACCTACGAGCCGCAGCAGCTGTTGGACTGCAAGGGCCCGGGCGAGTGATCCAATGGGGGGCCGGCCGCGCCGCTGAACCTGCGGCCGGCCCTCCGTCACTCCGATGACCGAGTCGCTCCTCCACACCAGCGCCGTCGCCAAGACGTTCGGCACGGTGGTCGCACTGCGCGCCGTGGATCTCGACGTCCGCCCCGGAGAGGTCCACGCGTTGCTCGGCGCGAACGGCGCCGGCAAGTCGACGCTGGTCAAGATCCTCACCGGCGTCCTGCGTCCCGACGCCGGTCTCGTCGCGATCCACGGTGAGCCGGCGCACTTCCGCCGCCCGAGCGATGCGCTGGCGCGGGGTCTGGCGCCCGTCTACCAGGACCCAGCGATGGCCCCCGACCTGACCGTCGCCGAGAACCTGCGCCTGACGAACGCCGACCGCGATGCCGTCCGGGCGCAGCTGGCCGCGATGGACCTCGACGGTCTCGACTTCGGCGAGTACGTGCGCGACGTGCCGCTGCCGTTCCTGCGGATGCTCGACCTGGCGCGGGCGCTGGCGTTCGACCCGCAGCTGTTGCTGCTCGACGAGATCACCGCCGCCCTTCCGCCCGACCTGTCGGAGCGCGTCTTCGAGGTGATGCGGCAGTGGAAGGCACGCAACCGGTCCGTGCTGTTCATCTCGCACCGCCTCGCCGAGGTGCGGGAGCACTGCGACATGTGCACCGTGCTGCGCGACGGGCAGAACGTGGCCTCGTTCGTGCCCGGTGAGGGCGGCGAGGCGCAGATCGTCGCCTCGATGCTCGGTGAGGCGGCGACGAAGGTTCGCGACGAAGCGCGGGTCCGCTCGGCGACAGCGGCCGCAGTCGGCGAGCGGCCGATGCTCCAGGCCGAGCACCTCGGCGCAGGCCGCCAGCTCCACGACGTCTCGCTGTCCGTCCACCCGGGCGAGGTCCTCGGGCTGGTCGCGCTCGAGGGGCAGGGGCAGGACACGCTGTTCGACATCCTCGCCGGGGATCGCAAGGCCGAGCGCGGCCGGATCCTCATCGACAACGCGCCGGTCAAACCGCGCCATCCGTTCGACGTCATCCGCCGCGGCGTGGTGTTCGTCCCCAGCGACCGCCTGCACGCGCTGCTCCCCCAGCGGTCCGTACGCGAGAACATCGCCGCGCCGCTGTTCAACCGCGTCACCAGCTGGGGCCCGATCAACGGGCGCGAGGAGCGCCGGCGTGTCCGCGAGGCGGTCGACCGGCTGTCGATCGACCTCCGCGCCGCCAGCCAGGTCCGCCGGCTCTCCGGTGGCAACCAGCAGAAGGTGACGATCGCCCGCTGGCTGGCGCGCGGCCTGCGGGTGATGCTCCTGTTCGACCCGACGCGCGGCATCGACGTCGGTACGAAGCACCAGGTGTACGACCTCGTGCGCGCGCTTGCCGACGAGGGCGCGGCGATCCTGATGTTCACCAGCGAGCTGCGTGAAGTCGCGCTCGTCTGCGACCGCGCCGCCGTCCTGCACAACGGGCGGATCGTCGCCGAGCTGCCCTCCGACGCGGGCGAGAACGCGCTCCTCAGCGCCGCCCACGGCCTCGCCGAGGTGTCGGCGTCGTGAGTGTCGTCGCGTTCGACGGGACGACGACGCGGCTGCCGGAGCCGTCGAGCCAGCTCTCGCGCCTGGCGCGCCGGTACGGCTGGACCGCCGGCGTCGCGGTGCTCCTCGCCGTGCTGCTCGGGTGGCGGATCTCGCAGCTGCCCGACTTCGGTGACTTCGAGATCCGCACGATCACCGCCGGCACGATGTCGCTCGCGTTCCTGGCGATGGCCCAGGCGGTGATCGTCATCTCCGGCGGGATCGACCTGTCCGTGGGGTCGATGATGGTGCTCGCCAACTGCCTGTCCGCGATGTGGATGGAGGACCAGGACCTCGCCGCCTGCCTCGCGCTCGCCGTCCTCGTGCTCGTCGTGACGACCGCGCTGTCGACCGTGACCGGGGTGATCATCACCGCCTCCGGCGTGCCGGACATCATCGTCACGCTGGCGGCGAGCTTCATCCTCGCCGGGCTGGCGCTGTTCGCCATCGGCGGGCCGGGCGGCGGCACGTCGCCCGACTTCCAGGAGATCCTCGCCGGCGGGCTGTCCAACTACTGGCCGTCGATCCTGTGGATGGTCGGCGCGATCGTCCTCGTGTGGATCCCGCTGCGGCGCAGCCGGCTGGGCCTGGCCATCTACGCGCTCGGATCGAACCGCAAGTCCGCGTTCCTCTCGGGCGTCCGGATCGCGCGGACCCGGGTCCTCGCCTACTCGATCGGCGGGCTGTTCGCCGGGTTCGCCGGGCTCGTCGTCACCGCCTCCACCGGCGGCGGCGAGCCGCGGGCGACGATCGGCACGAACGCCACGCTCAACAGCGTCGCCGCCGTGGTGCTCGGCGGCGTCGCGCTCACGGGTGGAGTCGGCGGGCTGGTCGGGCCGGTGCTCGCCGCGCTGTGCCTGACGCTGATCCCGGCGATCATGCTCGGGCTCGGCTGGGATCCGAGCAATGCCGAGACGGCTCGCGGCGTGATCATCATCCTCGTCGTTCTCGTCGCCGGTCTGCTCCAGTCCAGGAAGCGGCCGGTATGAGCGAGCGAAGCGAGCTCCATGTCACGGTTCGGTGTTCGCCGCGCAGCGGCGAATCGCTCACGCGTGCTCCCAGACGCCCGGCGCCCTGGACGCTCGTTCCGAACCGGATGGCGCACCCGTGAGCGACGACGTCGCGGTCAAGAGGCCGGGCGAGGGCTCGCCGGAGGAGGTCGAGCACGTCCCGACCGCCGAGGAGTCCACGGCGGTGGTGGAGGAGATCGTCGAGCAGGCGGCGCGTCCCGGCTGGCGGACACGCATCGTCGAGCAGCCAACGCTCGTGCTGGTCGGCGTGTTCGCCGTGCTCTACGCGGTCACGGTCTGGCAGGACGACAGCCTGCTCGAGACCGGCGGGATCCGCTCGATCCTGCTGCTCGCCTGCCCGCTCGCGATCTTCGCCGCCAGCCAGACGCTGTGCATGCTCACCGGCGGCATCGACCTGTCGATCGCGATGACGGCCAACCTCGCGGCCTACGTCGCTGCGGTGGAGAGTGGCCAGGGCACGGCGCGCGCCCTCCTGCTCGCGCTCACCGTCGGCCTGGTCGTCGGCTTCGTCAACGGGCTCGCGATCGGCGTGTTCCGCGTCAACCCGCTGATCATGACGCTGGGCATGGCCAGCGTTCTGCTCGGCATCATCACGGTCGGGCTGCGCGGCTGGCTCTCCGGCTCGACGAACGTCCTCGACTTCGTCCGCGACGTCGGCTCCGGCACACTCGCCGGGCCGCTGCCGAAGAACCTGATCGTGTGGGTGATCATCGCCGCGATCCTCGTCCTC
Source organism: Acidimicrobiales bacterium (assembly GCA_035550895.1). Lineage (GTDB taxonomy): Bacteria > Actinomycetota > Acidimicrobiia > Acidimicrobiales > Ilumatobacteraceae > DASZOG01. The sequence continues at coordinate 283 of DASZOG010000122.1, read as the reverse complement.
GGCCTCCGGTCGTCCGGGCTGGGGCGGATGATCTACGCCGTCGGCGACAACCCGATCGCCTGCCGGCTCGCCGGCGTCCGCGTCTGGCAGGTGCTGCTGGCGGTGTACGTGCTGTCGGGCCTGCTCGCCGCGATCGGCGGGCTGCTGTTCTCCGGCACGACGGGCTCGGTCGGCGTCGACCAGACGAACAACTACCTGCTGCCGTCGGTGGCGGCGACCGTGATCGGCGGGACGTCGATCCTCGGCGGCACCGGCGGGTACGCCGGCACGATCCTCGGGGCGC
>DASZOG010000121.1:0-4421 GCA_035550895.1 Acidimicrobiales bacterium | reverse complement strand
GGTGGGCAGCTCCGTCGTGGCCAGGCCGACGATCGGGAGCCCGAGGCTCATCGCCTCGCAGATCGCTAGACCGAGGCTGGTGTAGCGGATCGGGGTGAACAGGAAGCGGTAGCGGGCGAGCAGGTGCGGCAACTCCGGCGGTGGGACCTCCCCCAGGCCGCCGAGGCGGTCGGCGCCCATCCCGATCAGGTCGAGCGGTACGTGCCGGCGGGCTTCGAGGAAGATGTCGAGCCCCAGGCGCCGTCCCCGCCGATCGAGGTTGTTGACGACGACGGCGCCCCGCTCGAGCTCGCCGGTCGCCTCAAGCCCCGGAGGGACGAGCACGCCGTGCTCGACGACCGTCGTCGGCGTGCGGCCGGCGTCCCACATCAGCTGGTTGAACGGTGTCACGTGGACGAGCAGCGCCGCCGGGTCGTCGACCGGATGGCGCGTATCCGTCGGTGATGCGCGCGGCGGGTCGTGCTCGAGCACGACCTGCGGCAGGCGGCGCTGCGCGTCCGACAGCAAGTCGCCGCGATCGACCTGCCAGTTCCGGTGCGACTGGTGCAGCACCACGTCGAGATCCAGCTGCCCGACCTCGGCGGCGGGCACCTCGTGGACGGTATCCGGCCACGGGAAGCTCGTCCCCCGGCCGCCGTACCCCGGCGGCGATCCGGGACGGACCGGGAGGAAGAGCTCGACCGGCGCCTGCGACAGGTACCACAGGTAGTTGCCGTGCACGTGCCACGTGAGCACGCGTGTCACGGTGCCTCCTGCCGTGCGCGGAGCAAGCCGTCGACTGCGTCCGCGACGAGCGCCCGCTGTGTCTCGGGGTCCGCGCCGGCGGTCACGATCGGTACGTGCAACGTCCGGGCGAGGGGCGCCCACCGCGAGGTCTCGGCGGTGTGGAACACGATCACGCTCGGGATGCGCAGCGCCGCCGCGACGTGCGAGACGCCGGTGTCGTTGCACACGACGAGCGCGGCCCGCTCGATGACAGCGCCGAGCGTGCCGACGTCCGGCGTGCGTCCGGCGAGATCGACCGCCCCCGCCCCGGTGCCGGCCGCCACCGCGCTGACGATGTCGCGCTCTCCGGACGTACCGGTGAGTACGACCGGGAAGCCCAGCTGGCGCACCCGCTGGCCGACCCACGCGAAGCTCGCCGCGTCCCACCGCCGCCGCGACGTGCTCGAGCCCGGGTGGAGCACGACGAACGGCCGGTCGACACCCGCACCCGCCAGTGACGCCGCGGCGGCGGCGCGGTCTGCAGCGTGCAACGGCAGCTCCAACGCCGCGCCGGAAGAAGGCGCGCCCGCGCGCTCGACGAGGTCGAGCAGGCGGAGCACCTCCGAGTCGGTGTCGTCGAACGGCGCCGATATGTCGGGGCGTGGCCCGTGCACGTGCTCCGGCGCGACGAGCCAGGTCGCGCCGAACGACGCGGCGAGTGCGTTCGTCACCCGACCGTCGCCGTGCAGCTGTACGACGACGTCAAACCGTCGCTGCCGGCCGGCGTGCACGAGCCGGAGCGCCGCGCCGGGGCGTTCGGGCACTTCAGGCAGGCCGGGCCAGCCCTCCACCGTCAGCAGTTCGTCGACGAACATCGGGAAGCGCTCGACGAACCATCTCGCCGACGGCAACCCGACGAGCGTGATCCGAGCACCCTGGGCCGCAGCACGCAGGGCACGCAGCGCCGGTACGGCACACAGCAGGTCACCGAGCCCCGGCAGCGCCCGCACGACGCCGATGCGACGGACGTCCGGGAGCTCGAGCGGCGGCCTCTCGCGCGCCAGCGGCGAACGGGGCGTGCGCTGTGCGACCTGGAGCACGCGGGCCTCCTCCGTGCGAGCCTCGGCGGACGGACTACCCCGCCGCGGCGCCCGTCAGCCCTGCGTGCGAAGCGGTTCTTCCAAAAGTGAGAAGTACTGTTTGGCCCGCGACAGCAGAGGGGTAGCGACGCCATGTGAGGGGCCGCCAGCGCCCGCGGGCGCTGCTCTGCGATTGCGACGGCACGCTGATCCGTGACGTCCCGTACAACGGCGACGCGACGCGGGTCGAAGCGCTGCCGGGAGTCGGGGAGGCGCTGGCGCGCGCACGCGGCCGCGGATTGAAGGTCGGCATCGTGTCCAACCAGCGCGGGCTCGCGCTCGGCGCGTTCTCCGCCGAGCAGCTCGCGCACGTCCAGCGCCGCGTCGCGGAGCTGCTCGGTCCGTTCGACCTGGTGCTCCATTGCCCCCACGACGCGGACGAGGGCTGCTCGTGCCGCAAGCCGCAGCCGGGGATGATCCTCGAAGCGGCGCGCCGTCTCGGGGTCGGGCCGCAGGAATGCGCCGTCATCGGCGACACGGCGGGGGACGTCGATGCTGCGGCTGCTGCGGGCGCGCGCGCGGTGCTCGTGCCGAATGCGGCGACGGACCCGCGTGAGGTGCGGGAGGCCGCAGAGGTCAGGGCGACGTTCGGGGCGGCCGTCGACGCGGTCCTGGAATGGACGTGACGTCCCGCCCGATGCGGACGCTCGTCGCCCGCCTGGACAACGCCGGCGACGTCCTTCTCGCCGGTCCCGCGGTGCGGGCCGCCGCCGCCGCGGGACCCGTCTCGTTCGTCACCAGTCCCGCCGGCGCCGCCGCTGCGGCGCTGCTGCCCGGTGTCGACGACATCCTGACGTTCGCCGCGCCGTGGATCCTGGCGGAACCGCCGGCGACCACGCGCGCTGCGTTCGACGGGCTCGTCGCCGACCTGGCGGGGCGCGGCATCGACCGCGCCGCGCTGCTCTGCTCTTCGCACCAGAGCCCGCTGCCCATCGCGTTGATCTGCCGGCTCGCGGGCATCGCGCAGACCGCCGCCGTCTCCCACGAGTATCCCGGCAGCCTCCTCGACGCCCGCATCCCCGGCGATCCGGACGTCCACGAGGTCGAGCGGAATCTGCTCGTCACCGAGCGCCTGGGGTGCCGGCTGCCGGCCGGCGATGACGGCCTGCTCCACGTGCGCGGGGAGCACCCGATGCCGGGGACGCGATCGGCGGCGTACGTGGCGATCCACCCAGGCGCCTCGGTTCCGGCGCGCACCTGGCGGCCAGAGCGGTGGATCGAGCTGGCCGTGTACCTGCGCGCGGCGGACCTGCCCGTCGTCGTCACCGGGCGCCGCGACGAGCGGGCGCTGACCTCTGCGGTCGCCGAGGCGGCGGGCGGGAGCGATCTCGGCGGGACCACCTCGCTGGCGGCGCTCGCCTCGATCCTCGCCGGCGCCGCCGCCACGGTGGTCGGGAACACCGGGCCGATGCACCTGTCCGCGGCCGTCGGGACACCGGTGGTCGCGCTGTTCGCGCCGACAGTGCCGCCGCAGCGGTGGCGGCCATGGGGCGTGGCCCACGTCCTGCTCGGCGATCTCGACATCGCATGCCGTGGATGCCGGGCGCGACGGTGTCCCTGGGCGGAGCAGCACTGCCTGGAGACCGTGCGTCCGGCAGCGGTGCTCGAGGCACTCGAGTCCCTGATGGCACCGGTGGCAACTGCGACAGCGGCGCGCTCGTCCGCGTCGCATCACGCATTGGAGGCCTGTCAATGACCGAGCGAAGCGAGGTCCAGCAAGCACGGTCGTCTGCCGCCACGCAGTGGCGACACGGTCACCGATCCATCCGAAGGGTGGACCGGTGAGTCCTGCGCCGCATGTGGCTCTTGTCTCGGAGCACGCCAGCCCCCTGGCGGTGCTCGGCGGCGCCGACGCCGGTGGGCAGAACGTGTACGTCGCCTCGCTGGCGCGGGCGCTCGCCGGCATCGGCTGGCGGGTCACGGTCTTCACCCGCCGTGACGATCACCAGCTGCCCGACATGGTGCCGATGTGTCCCGGCGTCTCCGTCCGGCACCTGACGGCCGGGCCGCCGTGCGAGATCCCGAAGGACGACCTGTTCCCGTACATGACCGCGTTCTCCGACGGCTTGCGCGGCGCGTTCACGGACGACCGCCCGGACATCGTGCACGGCCACTTCTGGATGTCGGGCTGGGCTGCGCTGCGCGCCGCGCGCCCGCTCCGCCTGCCGGTCGTGGAGACGTTCCATGCCCTCGGCGTCGTCAAGCGCCGCCACCAGGGGGCCGAGGACACCAGCCCCGCAGAGCGCGAGGCGACCGAGCGGATGCTGCTGCGCAACGCGACGCACGTCGTGGCGACGTGCAGCGACGAGGTGCGCGAGCTCGCCGCGCTGGACTCGCGCAGCCCAGCGCGGGTCACCGTCGTGCCGTGTGGCGTCGATCCCGGGTTCACGCGCCACGGACCTCTCGACCCCGAGCCGCGCCGGCAACGGCACCGGATCGTCAGTGTGAGCAGGCTCGTCCCGCGCAAGGGCGTCGACGACGCGATCCGCGCTCTGGCGCGGATCCGCGACGCCGAGCTCGTCGTCGCCGGAGGACCGCCGCAGGAGGAGGTACACAGCGACCCCGCCATCGCCCAGT
>DASZOG010000120.1:0-6987 GCA_035550895.1 Acidimicrobiales bacterium | reverse complement strand
GCAACGGCGGGAGCAGCGGTGGCAACGGCGGCCGCGGGCAACCGGCGCCCGCACCGACCCCTGCGCCGGCGCCCGCCCCTGCGCCGCCGACGACGAACAACGCCGGCTCCGGCGCCCCGCCCGGGATCTCCGTGTCGCTCTCGTATCCCCTGCCCGGGTGGCCCGTCGTGTCCAAGTACGGGTGGCGCGTGCATCCGATCCTCGGCACCCGCAAGCTGCACGAGGGGATCGACATCTGGGCGGAGGCCGGCACCGGGATCGCAGCGTCCGCCGGCGGGACGGTCGTCTGGGTCGGACCGCGCAACGGCTACGGCAATGCAGTCGCCATCGACCACGGGTCCGGCGTGAGCACGCTCTACGCCCACCTCTCCGGGTTCAACGTGAGCGACGGCCAACGGGTGTCACGCGGCGCGACGGTCGGGTTCGTCGGGCAGACCGGCCTCGCGGCGGGACCGCACCTGCACTTCGAGGTTCGGGTCAACGGCAAGACGTTCAACCCGCTGGCCTACGTGCGCGCCGGCTGACCGCCGGGGGCGCACTCCTCGTGCTCACTGCTTGCGGAGCAGCGTCACGCCGTCGCCGAGCGGGAGGATGACGGCGTCGACCCGTTCGTCGGCGGCCATGGCGTCGTTGAACCGGGCAATCGCCGTCCCGTACTCGTCCGCCGGATCGGGATCGAGGACTTCGCCGGACCACAACGTGTTGTCCACCAGGATCAGCCCGTTCGGGCGCAGGCGGGGCAACAGCTCGTCGACGTACGTCGCGTAGTTCGGCTTGTCGGCGTCGATGAAGGCGAAGTCGACGACGGTCCCGGGCGCCAGGGCGCGGAGCGTGTCCAGCGCCGGGCCGAGGCGCAGATCGATCCGCTCGGCGACGCCGGCGTCCGCCCATGCCTCGCGCGCGATCGCGGTCCACTCCTCGCTCACGTCGCAGGCGATCAGCCGGCCGTCGGGACGCAACGCGCGCGCCATGCACAGCGCGGAGTAGCCCGTGAACGTGCCGATCTCGACGACGAGGCGAGCGGCGGTTGCGGCGACGAGTGCCGCGAGGAGCACGCCCTGGTCGGGACCGATCTGCATCCCGGCGACCGGGCCGAGCTCTGCCGTGCGGGCGATCAGTCGCGCCTGCACGGGGTCGGGCTGCGGGGCGCTGTGCGCGGCGCAGTACTCGGCGACGGCGGGATCGAGGAACCGGGTGGAGCGGCTGGCCATGGCCGCAGGTCTATCCGGTCTCTCCGCTGCTATCGCCGAGTCGTGCGGGTGCCGATGCTGGATCTGCAGCCGAACTCCATGCGCTCTCCAAGCGTACGTAGAGGCACCGGGCGCACGATGCACACGGAGAATCGGACGGGAAGGTCCCGGGAAGGACCGCACCGTACGGTCCTCACACCGCCCGACACGACGAAGGGACGAGACGATGAGCGAGTTCATGAACCAGACCCTGATCGACAGCTTCACCGACCAGTGGAGCCAGCGCATGGCCTCGCCGGTGTGGCGCCGGAGGGCAGTGCAGCCGCTCGGCCACGCCAGCCGGCCGCGGTGGCTGTGGCCACCGGGGTTCTACGTCAGCGCCCGCGACTGACTGGTCCGGGCGCGCCAGTGCCCTCCCCGAGAAGGGGAGGGCACGGCGTGGGGGTGGGGGAGGCGGACGTGCGTCAGGTCGATCCGTCGCGGTCGGCCAGTGCGCCGGCCAATCGCCGCCCGAGGCGGCTCGTGGCGGGGTGGCTGGCCAGGTAGGCGAGGAACTCGTCGGTCGACATCCGCCGGGGTGCCCGGGCGAAGGCGGTCGAGGGGGCGGGTGCGGTGGCGGTCAGCGTCGTCATGCTCACAAGGGTGACAGCCCGCGCTTTCCGTCCGCTTGCAACACGCTTGCGGCCGCTGGTCGGCAGCAGGGCCATCCCTCCGTCCCTGCGTCTCGTAACCTTCCGGCGGGATGGATCTCGAGTTCTCGGAGGAGCAGGAGGCGTTCCGCAAGGTCGTGCGCGATTTCGCCGAAGCGGAGATCGGCCCGTACGCCGGCGAATGGGACGAGAGCCACACGTTCCCCGTCGACACGGTGCGCAAGATGGGCGAGCTCGGCCTGTTCGGGCTCGTCTTCCCCGAGCGGTACGGCGGCGCGGACGCCGACTTCACCACGCTGTGCATCGCCATCGAGGAGATCGGCCGCGTCGACCAGTCGATGGGCATCACCCTGTCCGCCGGCGTCGGCTTGGGGGCGAACCCGATCCACAGCTTCGGCACGGACGAGCAGAAGGACCGCTGGCTGCCCGACCTGGTGGCGGGTCGCGCCCTCGGCGCGTTCGGGCTGACGGAGCCGGACGGCGGCAGCGACGCCGGTGCGACGCGCACCCGCGCCGTGCTGGACGAGCGCGCCGGCGAGTGGGTGATCGACGGGTCCAAGGCGTTCATCACCAACTCCGGCACGCCGATCACGTCGGTGATCACCGTCACCGCCCGCACGGACGATCGCGAGATCTCCTCCATCGTCGTCCCAGCCGGCACATCCGGTCTGGTCGTCGAGCCGCCGTACCGCAAGCTCGGGTGGCACGCGTCGGACACCCACGGCCTGATCCTCGATGGGTGCAGGGTTCCGGCCGACCACCTCCTCGGCGCGCGGGGGGAAGGCTTCCGCGGCTTCCTGCGCATCCTCGACGACGGGCGAGTCGCCATCTCCGCGCTCGCCGTGGGCCTCGCGCAGGCCTGCCTCGACCAGTCGGTCGACTACGCCCGGACGCGGCAGGCCTTCGGCGGACCGATCGGGCGCTTCCAGGGCCTCGCCTTCCAACTCGCCGACCTCGCGGTCGCGGTCGAGAACTCCCGCAACCTCACGTACAAGGCCGCGTGGCTGAAGGACATGGGCCGCCCGTTCGGGAAGGAAGCGGCGTTCGCCAAGCTGTACTCGACCGAGACTGCGGTCGCCGCGGCCCGCACGGCCACCCAAGTCTTCGGGGGGTACGGGTTCGTCGAGGAGACGCCGGTCGCCCGCTTCTACCGCGACGCGAAGATCCTCGAGATCGGGGAGGGGACGAGCGAGATCCAGCGGCTGGTCATCTCCCGGGCCATCGGGCTGCCGGTCGGCTGACGCGCACGATGCCCGACCGCGGCGGTTCACCCCACGACGACGGACCGGTGTACGGCATGCAGCTGGACGTCGCCGTCCCGCTGCCGGGCCGCTCGCCGTTCCCGCCGATCGCGGACTACGCATTCCTCTCCGACTGCGAGGTCACCGCGCTCGTCGCCTCGAGCGGTGCCGTCGAGTGGATGTGCCTGCCGCGCCTCGACTCGCCGAGCATCTTCGGCGCGCTCCTCGATCGCCACGCCGGCAGCTTCCGGCTCGGCCCGGACGAGGTCTCGGTCCCGGTCTCCCGTCGCTACCTGCCTGGAACGATGGTCCTCGAGACGAGCTGGGGGGCGACGAACGGCTGGATCGTCGTCCGCGACGTGCTCCTCATCGGTCCCTGGCGGCACGAGACCGAGCTCTCCCACACCCACCGCCGCCCACCGACCGACTACGACGCCGAGCACGTCCTGCTCCGCACGGTGCGCTGCGTCAACGGCGAGGTGCAGCTCGTCCTCGACTGCGAACCGATCTACGACTACGGACGGAGCCATGCCACCTGGTCGTATCCCGGCTCCAGCTATCACGAGGGCGTCGCCACGTTCGAGGGCACCGACCTCGAGCTGCGGCTGGTGACGGACCTGCGCCTCGGCTTCGAGGCCGGCATCGCCGCCGCTCGAACACTGCTCAAAGAGGGCGACACCCGGTTCTGCGCGCTGTCCTGGACCGCGCACCCGGCCCCCCGGTCGTACGACGACGCCTACCGGCGTCTCGTGTGGACCGCGCACCACTGGCAGCACTGGCTCGCCAGAGGCACGTTCCCCGACCATCCCTGGCGGCAGTACCTCCAGCGGAGCGCGCTGACGTTGAAGGGCCTGACGTTCGCGCCGACCGGCGCGCTGGTCGCTGCGGCGACGACGTCGCTGCCGGAGACGCCGGGTGGCGAGCGCAACTGGGACTACCGGTTCAGCTGGATCCGGGACTCCACGTTCGCGTTGTGGGGCTTGTACACGCTCGGCTTCGACTGGGAGGCGAACGACTTCTTCCAGTTCATCGCCGACGTCGCCGAGCGCAACGGCGACCTGCAGGTGATGGACGCCGTCGATGGCGCACGGCAGCTCACAGAGCAGGTCCTCGACCATCTCCACGGCTACGACGGCGCGCGCCCGGTCCGCATCGGCAACGACGCGTACCACCAACGCCAGCACGACGTCTGGGGCGCCGTGCTGGACTCCGTCTACATCCACACCAAGACCGGTGACCGTCTGAACGACCGGTCCTGGCGGCTCCTCACCAGCCAGGTGGAGGCGGCGCTCGACCACTGGCGCGAACCGGACCGGGGCATGTGGGAGGTGCGCGGCGAACCTCAGCACTTCACGTCCTCGAAGATCATGTGCTGGGTGGCGCTGGACCGGGGCGCCCGGCTGGCGGCGATCCGCGGCGACGACAACCTGGCACGGAAGTGGCAGGAGCAGGCGGGCGAGATCCACGCCGACATCTGCGAGCACGGCGTCGACGAGCGTGGTGTCTTCACCCAGGTGTACGGCTCCCCTGCGCTCGACGCGTCGCTGCTCCTCGTCCCGCTCGTGCGCTTCCTACCCCCCGACGATCCGCGTGTGCGGGCGACGATCGAGGCCATCGCCGAGGAGTTGACGGTCGACGGCTTCGTACTCCGCTACCGCGTGGACGAGACCGACGACGGCCTCTCGGGAGAGGAAGGAGCGTTCCTGATCTGCTCGTTCTGGCTCGTGTCCGCGCTCGCCGAGATCGGGGAAGTCGAGTCGGCCCGGTCGCTGTGCGAGAAGCTGCTCTCCTTCGCCAGCCCGCTCGACCTCTACGCAGAGGAGATCGACCCGCGCTCGGGACGCCACCTCGGCAACTTCCCGCAAGCGTTCACGCACCTCGCCCTGATCAACGCTGTGATGCACATCATCCGGGCGGAGGAGGGCACGGTGGCGAGCCCGTTCGTCCGGCCCCTCAGCTGAACCGCGCCCTCAGATCGCGGAGACCTCGAGCGTGGCGTACGGCGACAGCAGGCTGCCGACGTCCTCGATCGCCGCGGTGACCGCGTCGTCCGATCCCTGCACGGTCAACGACAGTGTCACGTGCTCCGGATCGTCGCTCCGCTCCGGCGGGTCGGAGGACGTGAGCTCCACTCCGGTGGAGTCGGCCAGCAGGGTGGCCGCCCGGACGGCCAGGGTCGGCGGTCCCTGGTAGGTGATCACGTAAGCGGGCATGCGCCTTCTTACCCCCTTCTTGCACGCCCTCCCTACGCTGCGGACCCGAGATGGACACGACGCTGGCGCGCGTGCTGGTCGCCGAGGACGATCGTGGCGTCCGGGAGTCGCTCGTGCGCGCGTTGCGATTCGAGGGGTACGACGTCGAGGCGGTGCACGATGGCGCGCGGGCACTGGAAGCTGTCGGCGATCGCCTGCCCGACGTCGTGATCCTCGACGTGATGATGCCGTACGTCGACGGGTTGACCGTCTGCCGGCAGCTGCGTGACCGCCACCGCGCACTGCCGATCCTGATGCTCACGGCCCGGCACGAGGTGAGCGACCGGGTCGCCGGTTTGGATGCCGGCGCGGACGACTACCTCGTCAAGCCGTACGCGATGAGCGAGCTCGCGGCGCGCGTCCGCGCGCTGCTGCGGCGGACGAGCGTGTCCGGAGCGCGCGATGTGCTGCGCGTGGACGACCTCGTGCTCGACCCCCGGGCCCGTACCGCGGAGCGCGCCGACCGGCCGCTGGAGCTGACGAAGACGGAGTTCGACCTCCTCGAGCTGCTGTTGCACAACGCGGGGATCGTGCTCGAACGCTCGACGATCTACGAGCGGATCTGGGGGTACGACTTCGAGACGAACTCGCGCTCGCTCGATGTGTACATCGGCTACCTGCGCCAGAAGACGGAGGCCGCCGGCGAGCCGCGCCTCGTCCACACCGTCCGCGGCGTCGGCTACGTGCTGCGGCCGGTGACGTGAGGTCGGCGTGAGCGAGCGAAGCGAGCTCCGGTGAGCCTCCGGTGGCGGATCGCGCTGGCGATGGCAGTGGTCGCCGGCGTGGTCAGCGTTCTGGCCGCGACGGGTGCCTACGTCTCCACCGCGCGGCAGCTGCACGAAGCGATCGACGACACGTTGGTCGACAAGATCCGCGACCCGGGCTTGTTCCGCGGCTCACCCCGCCCCGGCGGTCCGTTCGACGAGCGCCGTGGCGGCTGGGCGTGCCCCCAGCCGGGGCGGCTCCAGCCGGCGTCCGCCGTGCAGCTGATCACGGAAGCTGGGCAGGTCGAGTCGTGCATCGGTGGGTCCGCCGAGCTCCCCGTGGACGAGGCGGACCTCGCACTCGCGCGGACCGGGGGCGACGCCCGGCTGCGCACGGCATCGATCAACGGCACGAGCTACCGCGTCCTCACGGCCTCGGTGGCAGGCGGCGGCGCGGTGCAGCTCGCCCGCGACCTGGAGGAGGTCGACGACGTCCTCGGCACGCTGCGCCTCCGGTTGGGCCTCCTCACGCTCGGGTGTGTGGCGCTCGCCGGGCTGCTCGGCTGGCTCGTCGCCAGGCGCATCGTGCGGCCGGTGACCGAGCTGCGCGACACGGCCGAGAGCATCGCCGACACGCAGGACCTGACCACGCCGATCCCGACCGGTGGACCGGGCGAGATCGGCAGCCTGGCGCACAGCTTCACGACGATGGTCCAGGCGCTGTCGACCTCGCGCGAGCAGCAGCAGCGGCTGATCACCGACGCCAGCCACGAGATGCGCACACCGTTGACCAGCCTGCGCACGAACCTCGAGCTCCTCGAGTTCTTCGAGCGGCTCCCGGCGGAGGAGCGGGCCGCGATCCTGTCCGCCGTTCAGGAAGACGTCGGGGAGCTGACGAACCTGCTCACCGAGCTCGTCGAGCTCGCCTCCGATCGACTCGGCTCCGACGA
>DASZOG010000119.1:0-7758 GCA_035550895.1 Acidimicrobiales bacterium | reverse complement strand
ACAGTGGGCAGATGCCTACTTCGCCGCCTCGGAGGTCCTCGGCGGGCTCAGCGGCCCGAGCGCTCGACGCCCTGGGCGGTCCCCACTGGCGTGCCGGCCAGCCCGAGCTGCCCGGCCAGCGCGGCCGCCTGCGCGCGACCGGACACGCCGAGCTTCACGAGGATCCGCGACACGTGCACGCTGGCCGTCTTCTCGCTGATGAACAGCGCTTCGCCGATCTGGCGGTTGGTCCGGCCGGCGGCGACGAGGGTGAGGACCTCCAGCTCACGAGGCGTCAGGTTGTACGGCCGCCGCTCGCCGGTATCCGCCTCGCCGCCGGCGTCACCTGTGACCAGTGGCACCAGCAGCCGGGCGGCGTCGGCCTCGAGTGCATCCCGCAACGACCCGGCGCCGAGCTCCTCGGCCGCCTGCCGGGCGGCGCGCCAGTGCTGGGCAGCCTCTGCCCGGCGCCCTGCGCCCACGAGCGCGCTCGCCATCCGCCATCGGGCGTACGCCGCCGGAGCGGGGAACCCGAGCGTCTCCCACCGCCCCACGACGTCGCGCCACAGGTCCGGGTCGTTGCGCCCGTTCAGGCGGGCCCACTCTGCCCGGCCACCCGCCGCGGCCGCGCAGACCTCGGACGCGGGGGGTGCGCGGCGGGCACCTGCCCGTTCCTCCAGCCGGACGAGCAGCGACTCGTGCTGCGCGGCCACCTCCAGCAGTTGTTCGCCGACCGGTTGCCCCAGCGCGCGTTGCGCCTCGGCCGCGTCGGCCGCCGCCCGCAGGCCCAGCGAGGCGAGGCGGGCGAGCATCTCGTCGTCGCCCGTCTGGTCGACACCCGTGCACACCGCGGCGATGGCGTCGTCGGTCCGGCCTTCCCACACGGCCAGCTCGGCCAGGCCGCGGAACAGCAGCCCGTTGATCCGGCCGTCGGAGATCTGCGCGCCGAGGCCCCGCGCCGTCTCCAGGTGCTCCCGGGCTGACACGAGCCTGCCCAGCTCGACGTCGAGCAGGCCGTGCATCAGATGGGTGACGACGGCGGGCAGGCCCCACGCCGCGGCATCGCTCGTGCGCAGCAGGCGAGCGGCCTCGGCCCACCGTCCGAGCTGGTGGAGGAAACCGGCGGCCATCGCGTCGAGCAGCTGCGCGGCGACATCCATCCCGGCCGCGTGGCAGAACCCGGCTGCCTCGGTGGCGAGGCGGATCATCTCCTCGGCCCGGCCGTTCTCACAGAGCACCCGCCAGAGGTGGACGTACGTGCCCGCCACGTCGGCCACGTCGCCGTTGCGCTCGGCGAGCACCCGCGCCCGGTGCAGTTCTTCGATCCCGCCCTCCGTGTCGCCCAGCGCGACGAGCGCCAAGCCGAGCATGTGCCGCGCGTGTCCTTCGTCGAACGGCGCCCCGACGGCGGTTGCCACAGCGATCGCCGTCTCCGCCTGGCTGCGGGCGTGGTCCGGCCGCCCGTTGCGGAGGAGCGCATCGGCGTAGGCCGCCAGCACACGGGCACGCGCCACCGTCGGCTCGGCCGGGACGAGCTGCACGGCATGCTCGTACTCGGCGAGCACCTCCGCAGCGCGACGCCCGGTCTCCAGGACGGTGCCGGCACGCAGCAGGAACCACGCCCGGCGCTCGTGCAGCAGACCTGCCGTCTCCGGGTCCGCGGCTGCGTCGACCTCGGCGAGCGCGGCGGTCACCAGCTCGACGGCCCGGTCGAACGCGCCCGTACGCGTCGCCGCGTCCCCGGCGTGCGCGAGCAGCTCGGAGCGAGTGAGCGGCATCGGCGGCGGAGGGCCTGCGAGCGCATCCCACAGCTCCAGGGCGGCGTCGTAGTAGCGGTCCGCCTCCGGGAGGGCGTAGCCGGCCTCCGCGGCGAGACCCGCCTCGACGGCGGCGACGAGCGCGGCGTCGGTCCGTCCGGCGGCCCGCCAGTGATGCGCGAGCTGCGCCCAGTCCTCGAGCTCACGCGGCCCGGGTCGGCCGGAGACCAGCTCGGCGTACGCCGCGTGGTACCGGCTGCGCTCGCCGGGCAGCGTGTCGGCGTAGACCGCCTCGTGCAACAGGGCGTGGCGGAACTCGTAGCGGCCCGACTCGGCATCGGCGGTGATCAGGTTCGCGTCCCGCGCCTCGCGCAGCGCGGCGGTGAGGTCGGTGTCGTCGAGCGGGAGGACCGCGGCGAGGCGGTCGTGCTCGATCCTCCGCCCGCCGACGGCCGCGGCGCGCAGCACGACCTGCGTACCGGATGAGAGCTGCTCGACGCGGGCCGCCATCACGTCACGCAGCAGCGGAGGGAGCTCCGCGCCCGGCACGGCGGCGCGGGCCAGCTCCTCGAGGAAGAACGGATTGCCCTCCGAGCGCTGGTACAGCGCGTCCAGCTCGGCGGCGGCGGGAGGGTTCCCGCGGATCGCCGTCACGAGCGCGGCGGCGTCGGCGCGGCCGATGCGCTCCAGGCGCAGATGGGTCACGTCCGGCCGGCGCTCGAGCTCGGCGAGGAAGCGGCGCAGCGGATGGCCGGACCGGATGTCGTCGCTGCGGTACGTCACCACGAGCGCCAGCGGCGGCGAGGCCGACGCGGAGGCGAGGTAGGCGATCAGGTCTCGGGTCGAGCGATCCGCCCAGTGGACGTCCTCGAGGACGAGCACGACCGGACCGGCGCGCCCGAGGTGATCGATCACCTGGTGGACGGCGGGCAACGCGCCGGCGGCCGACCAGGCGCTCGGGTCGAGCAGCGCCGACGTGCCGTCGCCGTCGTCGTCCTCGCCAGGCGCCTCCCCCCACCCGATGCCCTCGCGCTGGCGGCGCGCGGCGAGGTCGCGCAACGCCTCGACGAGCGGGGCGTAGGGCACGCCGCCGAGGTCGAGATCGAGGCACCCGCCGACGAGGACCTCCGCCCCGCCGTCGCGTGCCCGACGAGCGACCTCGGTGACGAGCGTCGTCTTCCCGATGCCCGCCTCCCCGCCGAGGATGACGACCGCCCGTTGACCGCGCCGCGCCGCCCGGACGGCCTCCTCCAGGCGGGCCAGCTCGGCGCGCCGGCCGACGAACGTGGGGGCGTTCACGCTCTCGACTGTCGGTCGCCCGCGGTGAACGAGTCAAGCGAATGAGTGCCGGCGCGTGTCGGACGTCTCATCGCGCATCCCGAACCGACGCCCAGGACTCCACGTAGGCACGACATCGCTACCGGACTGCGCTCGCAGGAGGTGCCACTCGTGACCAACGCCACGCAGCCCAGGACGTCGGGACGTCGGCGCCACGCCGTCGTCATCGGCGCCAGTATGGGCGGGCTCACCGCCGCCAGGGTCCTCGCCGACCAGTTCGACGTCGTCACCGTGCTCGAACGAGACGAGCTGCCGCCCGGCGCGGATCCCCGCCGCGGCGTGCCACAGGGCCGCCAGGCGCACGCCCTCCTCGCGGGCGGCGCACGGGCGATCGCCGAGCTGTTCCCCGGGATCATGGAGGAGCTCGTCGCCGACGGCGCGGCGCTGCTCGACTTCAACGACGGCACCTGGTTCCAGGCCGGCGGGTACCGCGCGCCGTCACTCATCGAACGCAAGGTGATCAGCGCTTCTCGCCCGTTCCTCGAGGCGGGGATCCGCCGGCGCGTGAGCGCGCTGCCGAACGTCCGCTTCCAGACGGGCGTGACGGTCAGCGGGTTGGAGGCCGACGGCGCGCAGGTGCGCGGCGTCCGGATCGACGACGGCGCGGCCGTCGTCACCGCCGACCTCGTCGTCGACTGCTCGGGTCGCTCGTCGCGGGCTCCGCAGTGGCTGGAGCGGCTCGGCTTCCCCGCTCCCGAGGTGGTCACGGTGAGCTGCGACGTCCGTTACGCGACGATGCTGCTCCGCAGGCGGCCAACGGACCTCGACGGGACGTTCGCCGTGAGCATCGAGTCGCCCCCGCACGGCAAGCGCGCCGGGTTCGCGCTCCCGATCGAGGACGACCGGTGGATCATGACGATCGCCGGCTGCTTCGGTGCCCGCGCGGCGAGCGACGACGCCAGCTTCCGCGAGCTCGCCGCCAGCCTGCCCTCGCCGGAGCTGAGCGACGTGCTCGCCGTCGCCGAGCCGCTCGGGCCGGTCACGACGCACCGCTTGGCATCGAGCATGCGCCGCCGCTACGAGAAACTCCGCCGCGGGCCCGGCGGGTTCGTGGTTCTCGGCGATGCCGTGTGCAGCTTCAACCCGATCTACGGGCAAGGGATGACGAGCGCCGTGCTGCAGGCCGTGGCACTGGGACACTGCGTCGAACGGAACGGCACCGGGCCGCGGCTGTTCCGTGCCTTCTCCCGCGCCGCAGCCGAGGTCGTCGACAACCCGTGGCGGATCGCGGTCGGCGCGGACTTCGCCTACCCGGAGTGTGCCGGCGCGAAGCCGCCCGGTACCGATCTGGTCAACCGCTACATGGGCCGCGTGCTCCTGGCGGCGCAGGTGTCGCCGGAGATCAACACCGCGTTGCTGATGGTGCAGAACCTGCTCGCGGCGCCGTCGCTGCTGCTGCGACCGAGGATGATCCCGGCCGTGCTGCGTGCGGCACGGGTCGCGGAGCAGCGTCCGGTCACCCGACTCGCACGCCGGCCGGTCGCCGTTCCCGCGTAGCGGTCAGCGGGCGTCGCCTGCGGCAGCGGATGAAGCCGCCAGCCGCACCGTAGGGCGACGAGTCACGGTTGGTTCTCCTCACGGCGGGGTACTCGCTGTTGCCAGTCGCCCGAGTGGGAGGGAGTCATGGCACACATCGGGGTCTTGGTGCACGAAGGCAAGTCGTTGGGCAAGGGTCCTGAGGAGATGCGGCGCCGGTTGGGCGACGCCGGCTACGCCGACTCCCCCTGGGCGGTCGTATCCAAGAGCAAGAAGGCCCCCGCCCAGGTGCGCCAGCTCCTGGCCGACGGCGTCGACCGCCTCCTCGTGTGGGGCGGCGACGGCACCGTACGCAGGTGCATCGACACCGTCGTGGCGGAGGACGCCAAGATCGAGGTGGCGATCCTCCCGGCAGGCACGGCCAACCACCTCGCCTCGGCCGTCGGTGTGCCGGACGACTTGCCCGGTGCGCTGGACGTCGCCCTGACGGGAATCCCCCGCCTCATCGACGTCGGCACGGTCAACGGCCAGGTGTTCGCCGTGATGGCCGGCACTGGCTTCGACGCGTTGATGATCCGTGATGCCGACGACAAGGCCAAGGCGCGGTTCGGCCGCCTCTCGTACATCCGGGCCGGCGCCCGGCATCTCAACCGGACAGGGACCGAGATGAAGGTCAGCGTTGACGGCCGGACATGGTTCCGGGGCCGGGCGTCGTGCATCCTGATCGGCAACGTCGGACAGATCATCGGCGGCATCGACGTCTTCCCCGAGGCGCGGCTGGACGACGGCTTGCTCGAGGTGGGCGTCCTGACCGCCGAACACCGCCGTGACTGGGCCCGCGTCGGGGCCCGGGCCGTGTTCGGTCGCATCGACAAGTCGGCGTTCGTCCAGATGACCGCCGGCACGACCGTGAAGGTCAAGCTCGACCACAAACTGCCCTGGGAGCTCGACGGCGGCGACCAGCCTCCTGCCAAACGTCTCGACGTGTCGGTCCTGCCCGCCCGCATCCCGATCCTGGTCCCGGCGTCATGAGCGAGCGCAGCGAGCTCCATGTCACGGTGCGTTGTCCGCCGCGCAGCGGTGGACGGCTCATTGGTGCACCATCGCCGGCGCGTCTCGAACCACGACGCCGGTCATGGATGGTGCACCAATGAGCGACACCGTGCACACCATCTCCAGGCGGGACACGGGCAGCGAGAGCTGGGTCCGCGCCTGGCCGCTGCGCAAGTCGGCGCTCGTGGTCCTCGGGAAGGGCGCGGCAGTGCTGTTCATCGTCACCACCGCGCTCGGCCTGCTGTTCATGGCGCTGCTCGACGACGGGCCTGTCGGAGACGCCGACCGTGCCGGTGTCGAGTGGCTCGTGGAGCGGCGCACGCCGACGTGGAACGACATGAGCGACATCGGATCGGCGCTCTCCGACACCCTCGTCAAGGTGATCCTCGTCGCGGTCGTCGGCGGCGCGCTGGTCCTCATCTGGCGGCGATGGCACGACGGCGTGCTCCTCGCCGTCGCCGTGATCACCGAAGCCACGATCTTCGTCATCTCCAGCTTCATCGTCGGCCGCGACCGTCCGCCGGTCGAGACGCTCGATGCACCCGCGCCCTCCGGGAGCTTCCCGTCCGGTCACGCTGCCGCGGCGGTCGCCTTCTATGGCGGTCTGTTTCTCGTGGTCTGTTGGCACACCCGCAACCGGTGGATCCGAGCGGTCTTCGGCGTCATCGCCGTGGCAGCGCCGCTGATCGTGGCGATCTCGCGCGTGCAGCGCGGCATGCACCACCCGATCGACGTCGCGGTGGGCATCGCCCTCGGCATCGCCACCTTGTTCGTCGTGCGGGCCGCTCTGGCTCGCGGAGTGGCAGACATCGACGAGGAGCTCGGCGACACCGCGCCTGCGCAGGTCCGCCGGCTCGACCTCACGGAGCTGCCGAGCGACGTGAACCGTCGTTCGATCACATCAGGAGTCACATCAGGAGGCGGATCGTGAACAGTCAGATGATTGCCGGCGAGACCGGCTCCCGCACCGTCCAGGAGGTCGCGCAGCGACATCCCAGCCTCGTGACGCTCGGCCGTCTCGGCTGGGTCGCCAAGGGCGTGGTGTACGGCTTGGTCGGAGTGCTCGCCGTCCAGATCGCGCTTCAGGGCGACTCGGGCGAGCGCGCCAGCGGCGGCGAGCAGGAAGCGAGCCAGCTCGGTGCCGTGACCGAGATCGCCGACTCGACGTTCGGCGGGCCGCTGCTCTACGTCATCGGCATCGGCTTGCTCCTGTACGCCGCATGGCGTCTCGTGTCAGTGTTCCTCCCCGCGGAGAACTCGGCGAAGGCATGGGCGACGCGCGTCGGGTACGGGGTCAGCGCGGCGGTCTACGCCGTCCTCGGGTGGACGGCGATCGCCATCGCGCGACGCGGGTCCAGCGCGGGGACCGAGAGCGAGGACGCCAAGGTCGAGCAGCTCACGCGCGACCTGATGGAGAACTCCGCCGGACGATGGCTGGTCGGCGCGATCGGCGCAGCCATCGTCGGTATCGCGATCTTCTTCGCCATCAGAGGCATCACGGCGTCGTTCCGTGACGAGCTCGAGCCGCGAGGCGTCGGACCGATCCGTCACGAGTCGATCGTCACCCTCGGCCGCGTGGGCTGGATCGGCCGAGCGGTCGCCACCGGCCTCGTCGGCTGGCTGCTCATCCGGGCCGCAGTGAAGTTCGACCCAGAGGAGGCGAAGGGCATCGACGGTGCGCTGCGCGACGCGGCCGGGTCCGGGCTGGGTGCTGTCCTCGTCGGGTGCGCGGCGATCGCGCTCATCCTCTACGGGGTCTTCTGCATCGTCTCGGCGCCGCGCCAGCGCCTCAAGTCCGCCGACTGACCGAGGCGCCGTCCGTGCCGGTCACCCTGGTCGTCCTGCTGGTCGCGATGGCGGCGGCGGGCGCCGTGTGGGCACTCTCCCGGTCGCCGAAGGCCCCCGACCCGGCAGACCCGGAAAGGGAGGAGCGTTGGCTCGTGCGCTGGCTCGGCGGCCATCCCCACTTCGGGCAGTTCGTCCGCAACGTGGATCGGCAGGCCGCCGGGGGGCTGATGCTCGTCGCTGCGTTGGCCGTCGTGTTCGCAACCGCGCTGGCGGTCGGCGTCGTCTTCGACATGGTCGACCGCGGCAGCGGGCTGGCCCGCTGGGATCAGACCGTCGCGGATTGGGGGAGCCGCAATGCCACCGAGGC
>DASZOG010000118.1:0-5321 GCA_035550895.1 Acidimicrobiales bacterium | reverse complement strand
TGCAGGTGTACTCGGCCAAGTGGCTCGCCGTGGAGTCGGCGAAGCGGATCGTCGACATCGCGCTCGACGTCGTCGGCGGCGCCGGGATGTTCAAGGGCAGCGAGCTGGAGCGGCTGTACCGCGACGTCCGCGCCGGCGGCTTCCATCCAGGCAGCGACGCGCTGACGCACGAGCTCGTCGGCAAGATCGCCCTCGGCATCGTCGCCGAGCAGCCCCGCTGGTAGCCCCTGGCGCGCACCGGATGCGTGGCGCAGGACCCTTGTAGGGTCCGCGCCATGTACCCGGGGGAACACGCAGAGAAGTTTCCGGACCAGCCGGCACTGATCATGGAGCCGAGTGGCGAGGTCCTGACCTACGGCGAGTTCGATGCTCGCGCCAACCGCCTCGCCCAGCTGTTCCGCGACGTCGGGCTGCGCCGCGGCGACCACGTCGCCTTCTTCCTCGAGAACCACCTCCACTACTTCGAGCTGATGTCGGCGGCGGAGCGCTGCGGCCTCTACTACACATGCGTCAACTCCTACCTCACCGCCGAAGAGGTCGCCTACATCGTCAACGACTGTGACGCCAGGGTCTTCATCGCTTCGGCCGCGAAGCGCGACGTCGCGCTCGCCGCTGCTGGGCTCACGCCCAAGGTGGAGGTGTTCCTGATGGTCGACGGGTCCGGGGAGGACGGTCCGTTCCGCCCGTACTCCGAAACGATCGCCGCGTACCCCGCGGAGCGGATCCCGGACGAGCAGCTCGGCGCGGCGATGCTCTACTCGTCCGGCACGACCGGACGGCCGAAGGGCATCCTCCGCCCGCTACCGGAGGCGCATCCTGCCGATCAGCTGCCGGTGATGCAGTTCGTCTCGGCCATGTTCCGCTTCAGGGTGGGGATGACCTACCTGTCGCCGGCGCCGATCTACCACTCGGCGCCGCAGGCCTCCGTGTCCATCGCGCTCCGGCTCGGGTCGACGTCGATCGTGATGGAGCGCTTCGACCCGGCGCTGTACCTCGACTGCGTCCAGCGCCACCGGATCACGAACAGCCAGGTCGTCCCGACGATGTTCAGCCGGCTGCTGAAGCTGCCGAAGGAGGAGCGGTTGGCGTACGACGTGTCGTCGCTGGAATGGGTTGTGCACGCAGCTGCGCCGTGTCCGGTCCCGGTCAAGGAGGCGATGATCGAGTGGTGGGGGCCGAAGATCATCGAGTACTACGGCGCCACCGAGGCGAACGGCTTCACGTTCTGCGATTCGCAGGAGTGGCTCGCCCACAAGGGCACCGTCGGCAAGCCGATCCTCGGTGAGCTGCTGATCCTCGACGAGGACGGCAACGAGTGCCCGGTCGGGACACCGGGGACGGTGTGGTTCCGCGGCGCGACGAACTTCCAGTACTACAACGACCCGGAGCGCACCGCGCAGGACCGCAGGGACGGCGGGATCACGAGCACGGTTGGCGACGTCGGGTACGTCGACGAGGACGGCTACCTGTACCTCACCGACCGGAAGACGTACATGATCATCTCCGGCGGGGTGAACATCTACCCGCAGGAGGCGGAGAACCTGCTCGTCACCCATCCGGACGTCTTCGATGCGGCGGTGATCGGCGTGCCGAACGAGGACCTCGGCGAAGAGGTGAAGGCGGTCGTGCAGGTGATGCCGGACGTGGAGGCCGGCCCGGCGCTGGAACGCAAGCTGATCGAGTTCTGCCGCGAGCACCTCGCGCACTACAAGTGCCCGCGCACGGTCGACTTCGTCGACGAGCTGCCCCGGCTGCCGACCGGCAAGCTCTACAAGCGCCTCCTGCGCGATCGCTACTGGGGCGACGCCAAGAGCAGGATCGTCTGACCCCACCCATCTCGTTCTGACGCGGTTTGGGCGCACGTCGTGCGCCCAAACCTCCAGTGAACGCGAGGCGCTGCCGGCGCGGCGAGTCGACCGGCGGGGTGCCACTCGTTCTGACGCGGTTTGGGCGCATGTCGTGCGCCCAAACCTCCAGTGAACGCGAGGCGCTGCCGGCGCCGCCGAACCTGCCGGTACCGTGGCCGGCTGTGAGCGGGCTGTCCCGACGTCGGTTCCTCTCAGGGACGGCGGGGCTCGCCTTCCTCGCGGCGTGTGGGGGGGACGACGGTGAGTCGGCGGTCCCGGGCGGAGACGGCCGCACCGGCACGGCGGCGGCGGCCGGCTACGTGCTCATCCGGCGCTTCGCGCCCGGGACGCTCGCGCCGGGCCAGCAGCGGATTCCGGTCGTCGTCGGCAACCAGGACGGGATGCTTCCTCCCGATCGGACACCGGCGACGCTGCGCGGACGGCTGTACGCCGAGTCCGGCGACGCGGTGAGCGACGTCATCACGGCCGAACGCCACGGCGGCGACATGGGCCAGGCGTACTTCCCGTTCATCTCCGCGCTCGACGCCCCCGGGATCTACACGCTCGCTGCCGAGATCGAGGGCCAGACCGTGACTGCCGCCGTCGACGTCACCGATCCGGGAGAGATCGTCATCCCGCAAGTCGGCCAGCCGCTCCCCCCGTTCGACACGCCGACGACAACCGACGCACGTGGCGTCGACCCGATCTGCACGCGCGAACCGGCTTGCCCGCTGCACGACGTGACGCTGACCGAGGCGCTCGCCGCGAGCCGGCCCGTGCTGTACCTCGTCGGCACGCCGGCCCACTGCAAGACCGCCGTCTGCGGTCCGGTGCTCGACCTGATGCTCGCCGAGCGGGAGCGGCTCGGCGACGCGGTGACGATGGTGCACGCCGAGATCTACACCGACGACACGATCACCACCGTCGCGCCGGCCGTGCAGGCGTACGAGCTCGAGTTCGAGCCGGTGCTGTTCTTCGCCGACTCCGCAGGCACGCTCGTCGAGCGGCTCGACGCGATCTGGGACGGCGCCGAGCTGCGGGCCGGGCTCGACCGCCTGACCTGATCGCGTCCGCTGGCGGCCGGTTCAGCCGCTGGCGCCGCCTGCGGCGCCTGCGACCTTGCCCCGCAAACCGATCAGCCGGCGGAGCGCGTCGTACCAGAACGAGGCGCCGAACAGCAGGGCGATCCACGTCACGACGCGGCCGATCAACCCCTCGTACGACCACACGGCGAAGTCGGCGGCGACGCCGCCCTCGTCGGCGGCGCGGATCTCGCGCCACAGCGCGCGGGGCCCGATCGGCCCGATGAGATCGCTGGAGGCGAAGAGCTCGGTCGCGCAGCGGTAACGCTGGCGCGCCTCCTGGACCGCGTCGGCCGCGGGGCCTGTCCCGGGCGGTGGCGGTTCCTCGGCAGCAGGCGTCGCGCCTTCGTCCTGTGCGGTGACGCGGGCGCAGACCTCCTCCAGGTCGATTCCCTCACTGGCCTCGAACAGCGGCTCCGCCGCCCACTGCGACGCAGCCGTCGTCGACGCGGCGCGCAGGTCCTGGTCCTCGCGCAGACGATGGACGAGGTCGAAGGCGTCGGCGTTCGCGAGCAGGACGATCGGCAGCGCGATCAACGCGACGACCTTGCGGTTCTGTCGCCGGTAGAAGCGGCTCAGCGCGTCCATCGAGCCGTCGAACCAGCGCTCGATCTCCTCGCGCGCCTTGACCACGCGCTCGTCGTCCCGCATGCCGGCGACTGCAGCGCGCAGCCGGGCGAGGAGCGCCGGGTTGTCGCGCACGATCGACTCGATGTCCTCGAACGTGACGAAGCGTCTCGCCCGGTCCCACACCTGGGCCGCCTCCTCCCGGCGCGTCGCCGGGACATGCTCCAGGAAGGTCTCCGCCTCGAGCGCACCGTCAGGCAGGTTCTCGAAGGCGGCCAGCAGCGCGGGCTGGTCGGCGGCCGCGGCCTGCAGCGAGGCGCGCGTGACGGTCCGGGCCGCGAGCGTCTCGACGGCGTCGCAGACGACGGAGGCGGGCACGTGGCTGATGCGTGTCCGCCGGTTCCCGGGCGCTGGATCCGGCACCCGTCGCCGGATGTACTCGTAGAGGCCGCTCAGCCGCTCGCCGAGCAGCTCGGCACGTTCGGCTCGCTCCGGATCGTCCGCCTCGCCGGACATCGCCGCCGCCATCGTGACGTCGGGAGCCGGATCCTTGACCCGGCTCGACAAGGCGGACGGTTCGGTGGTCGCCATCGGGCGCATGTCGTCCGTGCCGCGCGGCAGCTCGACGACGAGCGTGCGCAGGCGGGCATCCGCAGCATCGACACCGGCGGAGAACATCTGGCCGAGCGCCCGCCAGAGAAGCTTCGCCCGGGCCTTCGTCGCCCACGCGACCGACTCGTTCACCGCCGACACGACGAGTGACAGCAGGAACCAGGCGAAGACGACGCCGATGATGACGTCGATCAGGTCCGAGGACAGCATCAGCTCTCCCTCCCTCCACGGACGGCGCGCACGGTACGGCCCCGCACCGGAGGAGTCGCGGATGGTCGGCCCGGATACGCGGCGCTACGCCGGCTGCGCCTACCGTCGCCGGCCGTGGTCGAGATCCCGCCGGACCGGTTCGAGCAGCTCGTCGCCGACGCGCTCGACTCGCTCCCCACCGAGCTGGGCCAGGCGATGGACAACGTGGCGGTCATGGTCGAGGACGACCCGCCGGAGGAAGGCCTGTTCGGCTTGTACGAGGGAACGCCCCTCACCGAGCGGGACGACTATGGCGGGCTGGCCGCACCGGACGTGATCACGATCTACCGCAACCCGATCTGCGCGTTCGCCTGTTCCGAGGACGAGGTCGTCGACGAAGTGCGGACCACGGTCATCCACGAGATCGCCCACCACTTCGGCATCGACGACGACCGCCTCGACGAGCTCGGCTGGGCCTGATCCGTTCCGGACACGGCGCTCGTGTCGAAGGACGGGTTGGATCTCAACCAGTTCTTCGCCACGTCCGGTGTCAGCGCCCGCGGAGGCGTGTGTCGGCCACGACCTCAGTGTGCCCCTAGCAATTCGTTGCGCGTCGCGACCACCGGATCGGCCAACTCGCCGCCGCTCCACGGATCGGCGAGCACCGCCCGCTCGTACCCGGCGAACTCCCGACGGACCGCCGAACGGTCGCCGGATGTCGCCAGTGCCCGCATCCGCAGGCAGACGAGCTCCTCGTGCCCGGGGAGGACGGCGAGGCCCTTCGCCGTAGCGGCGAGTACACCGTCCACGTCACCCTGCGCCAGGCGCCGGCGGCCGAGCTCCTGCGCGATCGACGTCGCCAGCAGCGTCAGCTGCGAAGGCAGCGCCTCGGCGTCAGGCCAGAGATAGTGCACGCCGGTGTAGGGCGCGCCACGGATGAGATCGAGCGCGCCGGTGAGCGTGTCCGCCGCGGCGTCGTCGTCCATGTGGCGCGACGCGGCGAGCGCGTCCTCGACGAGATCCG
>DASZOG010000117.1:0-8187 GCA_035550895.1 Acidimicrobiales bacterium | reverse complement strand
GGTCGACGCTCGCCAGCTGCTTGGCGAGCGCAACTGGATGGTGCAGCGGCAACTCCAGGATGCCGCTGGCCAACGTGATCCTGGTCGTGTTCGCCGCGAGGAACGTGAGGGCCACGATCGAGTCGAGGAACGGGGTCGTCGGCGCGATCGAGAACCCGGCACGCGATGGATTCGGCAGGACGAAGTGCTCACCGGTCCACACCGACTCGAGGCCCGCCGCCTCGGCGTGCTGCACGACGAGGATCGCCGCCTCGGGATCGCCGCACGTGCCGTAGTTGACGCCGAACAGCCCGAGCTTCATGCGCCACCGGTCTACAACGGATCGGCACCGGCCGGTCGCGGCTCACCCGCAACAGGAGGCCTCTGCCGCCGCGGGTTCGCCCGCGGACGTCTGCACGCATCCGGTCGCGCCGGACGTGTCACAGCCCAAGGACGGCGCATCGGCGAGCACGGTGTAGAACTCCCACGCGTTGTCGGGACCCTGGATCCACGTCTTGTCCTGGACCGCGTAGCAGCACGAGACCTGCTCCTGCACGGCCTGGTCGAGCCCTTCCGCGGTGGCCCGGGCGATCGCTTCGGCCACCTCGGCCGGCGACTCGACCTCGACACCGAGGTGGTTGAGCGTCCCCGGTTCGCCACCGCCCGCGAACAGCACCAGCTTCAATGGCGGATCGGCGACGGCGAAGTTGGCGTAGCCGTCGCGCACCTTCGCCGGCGGGGTACGGAAGAGGCGGGAGTAGAACGCGATCGAGGCGTCGAGGTCGGTGACGTTCAACGCAAGCTGGACACGGGACATCGGTTGGCTCCTTCGAGGCTGAATATATCGACAAGCGTCGATAAAGTGCAGTATGCCCACAGACATCGATAGACGTCAATGGACTTCATCGACAATCTTCGATAGAGTTGCTCTCGTGGCTCGCAGATCAGCAGTCCTCGACCCGATCGCGTGTTGCGGCACGGTCCGCGGCGATGTCCTTTCCGAGTCGGACGCAGAGATGCTGGCGACGGCGTTCGCCGCGCTGTCGGATCCGGTGCGGCTGCGGATGCTGTCGGTGGTAGCGGCGGGCGACGGTGAGGTCTGCGCCTGCGACCTCGTCGAGCTCTCCGGGCGGTCCCAGCCGACCGTCAGCCACCACATGAAGATCCTCGTCGACGCCGGCCTGGTGGCGCGGGAGAAGCGGGGCTTGTGGGTCTGGTACCGGATCGTGCCGAGCCGCCTCGACGCCCTGCGTACGGTCCTCGCCTGAACCCCGCGGTCGCCTTGGGCCGCGCCTGGGCCAGCATGGACGGATGCGCGCCCGTCGCCGGCTGGCCTCGTCGCTGGCAGTGCTGCTTTCGGCGACGGTGGCGTGCGTGCCGGCGGCTCGAGTCGTCGCGCCACCTGCGCCTGCTCGCCCGCCGCCGGAGTTCGTACGCGCCGACATCGGCTGCGCGCCGTCGACCGAGCCCGCGGCGCTGACCCGCTTCTTCGGCCAGCGGCTGGGACCGCTGCTCGGCGCGGACTACCACCGGGCCCAGCCCCTTCCCGACGGGCGAGTGGTGTGGTTCGTGCAGGACGCGTTCATCGACCACTCGCGCACGGTTGCGACGCTCGACCGCTCCGGGTTCGCGCACAACGCGGTGCTCGTCCAGAACGGGCGCTGCTTCCAGCTGGTGCACAAGGGCACTGCAGCAGCGCCAGCGTCGTTCGAGCCGGGCGCCGGTGAGACCGTCGTCAAGCGCTGGTGGTGGGCCCTCGGGACCGAGGTGGACGGCAACGTCCTGAAGGTGTTCTGGGTCGAGATGCGCAAGGACCCCGCCCGGCCGCCGACGGCGGAGGGACTCCCGTACGCCCCGGTGCGGACGTGGGTCGGCGCCTACCGCACGAGCGACCTGAAGAAGCTCTGGTTCCGCGCCGCTGCGGACCCCGCCGTACAGCCGATCTACGGCTACTCGGTCGCCTCGGACGCCACGCATTCGTACCTGTTCGGCAACTCCTACCTGCAGGACTGGTGGCGCGAGGGCGGGTTCTGGGGCGCCCACTCCGCCGTCGACGTCTACCTGGCGCGCGTGCCACGCGGCCGGCTGGAAGCCGTGCCGGAGTACTGGGCCGGGTGGGGCTGGACGCCCTCGCGCGCCGACGCGGTGTCGATCTCGTCCCGGTTCTGGACGGAGAACCCGCTGCAACCGCGGCTCATCGACGGGCGCTGGATCGCGGTGACGAAGGAGGACGGGTTCTTCGGCGACGAGATCCTCGTCGACGTCGCCCCCGCGCCCCAAGGCCCCTGGACGACCGTCCAGCGCGTCCCGGTGACAGCGCGCGGCGGGGGCGACATGGCCTCGACCTACCACGCGCACCTCGCACCTTGGCGGACGAGCAATGGCGGTCTGGCGGTTGCGCTGTCGAACAACGCCTGGGACATGCCGGCCCACGGCTACTCCAACCCTGGCCTGTACCGGCCACAGTGGTTCGCCGTCGCGTGGCCGCCCGAACCCACCGTCGAGCCGACCGACGCCGCGAGCCCGACGGCGGCGACGACCGTCGAGCCGATCGACCAGGTCCAACCCCCGCCGGCACCGCCCGCGCACCTGCCCAAGCGCTGACCCGCCGCGCGGAGCGCTGACCCGCGTGCCTGGCGCACGGACCCGTGGCCGTCGCACACCTGGGCGTAGAACTCACCGGAGTCCGGAGAGATCCGCGCCCAGGAATCGAACGCAAGGACTGCCGAGCGGATGTACGGCACCTCGCTCGGTGCCCCAGCGAGCCGGACCTAGTTGCTGCGCAGCGCCGGAAACTTCGCCCGCAGGTCTCTGGCCAGCACCTGGTAGAGCGGCACCGTGCCCGGGACGCCGCGCAGGTGGAGCTCCCCGAGGCTGCGGAACCGCACGCCGAGCGGTGTCGCGCCCGCAGCGGCGGTACGGGTCGCGCCCGACACGAGGATCTGCTCGCCGTGGGCGCTGGCGCAGATCCGCGCCGCGGTGTGGACCGCCATGCCGATGTAGTTCGGCGGGCTCAACGTCGGCTGGCCGCTGTGCAACCCGATGCGCACCCGCACCGCCACCCCGTCCGGCCAGGTGCACGCGCGCAGGTCGCGCTGCGCGTCCACTGCGGCGGCGAGCGCCGCGCCCGCTGCCTCGAACACGGCGAACAGCTCGTCCGCCCGCGCCTCGGCGACGTGTCCCGCCTGCCGGGTGACCGCCTGCTGCAGGATCGACCGGACCTCGCCGATGATGTCGTGATAGCGGGCCCCGAAGCGGTGCACGAGCGCGGTCGACTCCTCGACGTCGGTCATCAGCATCGTCAGGAACCCGGTCGGCAGGTCGAGCGGCTGGCGGCCCTGCGCCTCGCCGAGATCGCGCTCCGACCGCAGCTGGCCGGTGATGAACCCGACCGGGACGATCCCGTACCTCTTCGCCGCGTTCAGCAGGCGCTTGCGGGCGCGGTCGCGAGCGCGCTCGTCGTCGAACACGACCTGGTTGAAGCGGGCGAGCGCGTTGCGAACGTGGGCCTCGTCGTGGATCGGAAGGCGTCGCCGTCCTCCGGCGTCGATGTGCGCGAACGCGCTGTCCGGGAGCTTGGCTCGCTGCGCCGTACCGAGCCGGGCCACGCGGCGCACGCTAACAACGCCGTCCCCGGATCGATGATGACGTTCGCCACGCGGGCGACGTCAGCCGGGACGCCGGACATGGACGAGGAGGTTCTCGTCGTGCCACTCCACCTCGTGCCCGTCGACGTGCGTCAGGAAGGCCTGCAGCGCGTCCTCGAGCATGCTCGGGTCGTAGAGGCTGAACGTCGAGTAGCCACCGCCGCGCACGCGCTCCGCGAGACGCGTCGCTGTGGCTCTGCGGGGGAAGCGGAACGAGCGCGACTCGACTGCGCCCAAACGGCCGAGCACGCTGCGCAGCGTCCCCTCGGAGTGGAGCCGTTGCTCGTGGGCGAGGAACCCGGGAAACGCCTGGCCCCAGATGGATTGCGCGTTCTGCTCCGGCGTACGGGTGTACACGAACAGCTGGCCGTCGTCACGCAGCACCCGCGCCATCTCGTCGACGAATGCGTCGAGGTCGAAGTGGTGGATCGCGTTGAACGTCGTGACGAAGTCGAGCGCCCCTGTCCTCAGCGGGAGACGCTCGGTCTCGCAGCGCACCACCGGTGGCGAGTCGTACGTCTCGCGCGTCAGCGCGCGCAGCATCTCGTGGCTGAGATCGACGGCGATGATCGTCGTTCCGTCCGGCACCTCCTTGCGGAGCAGCTCGGTGTAGCGGCCCGTGCCCGCGCCGATGTCGGCGCCGACGAGCGGACGGTCCGGAAGTCGGTCGCCGATGAGCACGATCGCGTCGTCGTCGGTCTCGCGCAGCGCTTCGTAGCGAGGCGCGACGTTCGCGAAGTGTTGCTCAGCCAGACGCCGCTCCCATGCAGCGTTCTGGCGCGACACGGTGCGGTTCACCCCCTGTTCGGGCGGACGTTCTAAACGATCCACGTTGCCGTTGCGTAACAGCAACGCGCCCGATGGTTGACAATGCATCGGCAGGGCACGGCCCCGGGGCGTCCGCTGGACGCGCAATGAGGGTACTTTATTGCTCGGAGCTGGAGGGCTGATGGGGTACGAAGGGAAGGTCGCGATCGTCACCGGCGCGGGTCGCGGACTCGGCCGCGACTACGCGCGATCCTTCGCGGCCGAAGGCGCGCGCGTCGTCGTCGCCGACATCAACGCCGGCGACGCCAAGGAGGTGGCTGCCGAGCTCGACCACCGTGGTGCGGAGGCCGTCGCCGTGGTGGTCGACGTCAGCGATGAGGCCAGCGTGTCGGAGATGGCCGACGCGATCCGTGATCGCTTCGGCCGCGCCGACATCATCGTCAACAACGCTGGCATCTGGGGCGACCTGGAGCGGCACAAGCTGCTCGACATTCCGACGTCCTACTGGGACACGGTGCTGGCCGTGAACCTGCGCGGTCCGCTGCTGTGCACCCGCGCCGTCGTGCCGTTGATGCGCGAGCGGGGCTGGGGGCGCGTCGTGAACATCTCCTCGATGGGCGCGTACATGGTCTCGGGCGTGTACGGGGTGAGCAAGCTCGGCCTGAACCAGCTGACGTACGCGCTCGCCAGCGAGCTGGGTGCGGACGGGATCACGGTCAACGCGGTCGCCCCCGGCACGATCGCCAACGAGGCGTCGCGCCGGCAGGTCCCGGACGGCGCGTTCGAGCGGTTGGTGAATGCGAGCATCATCAAGCGGACGGGCACGTCCGCCGACCTGTTCGGCATGATCCGCTACCTGACGAGCGACGAAGCCGAGTGGGTCACGGGCCAGACGTTCCTCGTCAACGGCGGGTACAACACCCGTCTCTGACCGGGAGGACACGACGATGGCAACGATGACCGGGGGAGAGGCGATCGTCGCCGCGCTGGAGGCACTCGGCGTGCGGCACGTGTTCGGCATCGTCAGCATCCACAACCTGCCCACGGTCGACGCGATCTCCCGGTCATCGACGATCTCGATGGTCGAGGCCCGCCACGAGCAGGGCGCAGTGCACGCCGCCGACGGTTACGCCCGCGCCACCGGCGGCCTGGGCGTCGCGTTGGCGAGCACCGGCCCAGGCACGGCGAACGCGATGGGCGGCCTGTTCGAGGCGCAGTACGCGTCGTCGCGGGTGTTGCTGATCACCGGCCAGACCGAGACGGCGTGGTACGGCAAGGGGCGGGCGACGATCCACGAGGCGGAGCGCCAGGTGGAGATGTTGCGGTCGGTGTGCCGCACCGTCACTCACGTCGAGCACCACGGCGCGATCGCCCCCGCGGTCTTCGAGGCGGCGCGTGACATCCGCAGCGGCCGGCCTCAGCCAGGAGCGGTCGAGGTCCCGATCGACCTGCAGTATGCGAGCGACGACGTCCAGGTCGGCGCGCCACTGGCCCCGACCGTGCCAACCCCGGATCCGAAGGCGATCGAGCGCGCCGCCGAGTTGCTGCGCGGCGCGCCGCGTCCGCTGCTGTGGGCCGGGGGCGGGGTCGTCTCGGCGGGCGCCGCTGCGGAGCTGACCGCGCTCGCCGAGCGCCTCGGCGCTCCGGTCCTGACGTCGGTCGAAGGGCGGGGCGCGATCGCGGAGGACCATCCGCTCGCCATCGGCCCCCACGCCGACCTGGCGGTGCTCGACCCGGTGATCGCCGATGCCGACGTCGTCCTCGCCGTGGGCACCCGCTTCCAGCTCGGGAGCAACGTCACCAGAGCGCTGTCCATCCCCGGCCGGCTGATCCACCTCGACGCCGACCCGGCGGTGATCGACCGGTTCCATCCCGTCGACGTCCCGATCGTCGCCGATGCACGTCTCGGCCTGCAGGCGCTGCTCGACGTGATCGACGCGGGGGCGGCCGACCCGGCGTTCGCGGAGCGAGCGCGCGAGGCGAGGGCGACCGCGGAGTCCGACGCCCGTGACGCGATCGGCCCGGACCACGAAAAGATGGTCGAGATCATCCGCGCCGGGCTGCCGCGCGACGGCATCGTCGTCAAGGACGCGACGGTCGCGTCGTACACCTGGGGCAACCGGATCCTGCCGGTCTACGAGCCGCGGACCTCGATGCGACCGGTGTCGATGGCGATCGGTCCGGGACTGCCGCTGGCGATCGGCGCGTGCCTCGGTTCGGGGAAGCGTACGGTGGTGGTGCAGGGGGACGGCGGTCTGATGCTCAGCGTCGGCGAGCTCGCCACTGCGGTGCAGCAGCAATTGCCACTCGTCACGTGCGTGTTCAACGACCGCGGCTACGGCATCCTGCGGTTCATCCAGGACCTCACGCTCGCGGGCCGGCGGGCGGCGGTCGATCTGGTGACGCCGGACTTCGCCGCGCTCGCCGAGTCGGTCCGCATGGCGGGGGAGTCGGTGTCCACGGTCGACGGCTTCGCCGCCGCCTACGCCACGGCGATGCAGCGCGAGGGGCCGACCCTGATCGACGTCGACATCACGCAGATGGCGCCGATGACGATCCGCCCTCAGCGCCCGACCGACCGGCGCCGCGGAGCGCGCTGAGGCGGCGCCAGCGTTCTCTGGAGCTTTGGACGCACGTCGTGCGCCCAAAGCGCGTCAGAACCGGAGGGGGTCAGGCACCGGGAGGGTGGAGCGCGCCGAGGCGGGGGTCCGACTCGTCGACGACACCGAGGCCGAGCGCGTGCAGCGTCCGCGACACGCACGCGTAGAAGCTCACCGTGAGCACGAGCTCGACCAGCTCGCCCGGATCGAAGTGCGCGGCGAGCGCGTCCCACGTGGCGTCGGCGACGTGCAGGTCGCGGGTCAGCTCGTCGCACATGGCCAGCGCCGCCCGCTCGACGTCGGAGAAGCGGTCGCTGGCGGCCCAGTCGTGCAACTCCGTCAGCTGTTGCTCGTCGACGCCGTGCTTCACCGCCATGTCCCAGTGGGAGACCCACTCGAACGGCGCCACCGTGACTTGGGCGACACGCATGATCAGCAGCTCGCGCAGGCCACGCGGCGCCTGCGCCTCGTGCCGCAAGGGCCAGGCCATGGCGGTCCAGGCCTGCAACATGGCGGGCGAGTTGCCCAGCGTGCGGTAGAGGAGCGGCACCTCACGACCGTCGTCGCGGAAGACGTCGAACACCGCGGCGAGAGCGGCGTCGGTGCTGTCTCCCGCCACCGGCGGAATGCGCGGCGGCGTCGTCACGACAGGCGGAGGTAGCGCTCGGCGTTGCCGCTCATCAGCTTGCGCATCGTCTCGTCGCTGAGGCCGTCGTCCTTCCACGCCAGCACGGTGTCGGCCGACGCGGGGAACATGCACTGGTCGTGCGGATAGTCGGACTGGTACATGATCGCGTCGTCGCCGATCAGCTCGATGATGCTGCGCACCGTCGCCGCGCCCTCGTACAGCTCGACGCCGCAGAACACACGCCCGTCGTGCAGGTACTCGAGCGGAGACCTCTTGCGCGGCGGCAACGACGGATGGAGGTAGTCCGCCTGGCCCTGGAGCCGGACGAGCCACGACGGCAGCCAGCCGCCGCTGCACTCGGCGAAGCCGATCTTCAACCCTTGGTACTGGTCGAGCAGGCCCGAGAGGAGGAGGTAGCTGAGCAGGCGTTGCGCGCCCCAGACGTGGGCGGCGGCGCGGGCGACGGCCACGTGCCCCCAGACGTCGCGATAGCCGGGGAAGTACGGCGGCTCGTAGAAGAACGAATGGTGCAGCATCGGCAGCCCGGCGTCCTCCATCGCCCGCC
>DASZOG010000116.1:0-5192 GCA_035550895.1 Acidimicrobiales bacterium | reverse complement strand
CCGACGCCGTCGTCGGCGACGTCGACGACGAGCCAGCCGTCGCGCCGGAAGACGTGGACGCGGGCGACCCGGGCGTGGCTGTGCTTGGCGACGTTCGTCAACGCCTCGGTGACGACGAAGTACGCGGTGGCCTCGATCGCCGCCGGGGGACGCGCGGGCAGCATCACCTGCAGGTCGACGGGAACCGGGCACCGCGCCGCAACCGCGGACAAGGCGGCGTCGAGGCCGCGGTCCGTGAGGACCGCCGGGTGGATGCCGCGCACGAGTTGGCGCAACTCCGTGATCGCCCGCTTCGCCTCGTCGTGCGCCTGGCCGACGAGGTCCGCAGTCGCCGCGTCGCCGGTACGTTCCAGGCGCTGCCGGGCGAGCCCGAGGTCCATCGCCAGCGCGACCAGCCGCTGTTGCGCGCCGTCGTGGAGATCGCGCTCGATGCGTCGTCGCTCCGCCTCCGCGGCGTCGACCGACGCCTCCCGACTCTCCTGCAGTTCCGTCACCCGCTGCTCGAGCGCCTCGGTGCTCGACCGGCCGAGCAGGCCGCGGATCAAGCCGCGGTCCATCGCCGCCAGCCCGCCGACGACGTAGGGCGTGATCAGCAGGAAAACGACCGCGGCGGCGAGGTAGACGAGCGCCACGACCGTCGTCTCGGCTGCGTTGAGCGCACCCTGGAACCAGAGCGTCCAGTCATCGTCTCCACGCGGCACCGACCACCCCCACGCCGGATATGTGAGCCCGGCGAGGACCACCGACCACAGGACCACGACGACGACGAAGTTGAAGATGCCGACCGGCAGCATGACGATGCCGTAGGCGAGGCCCTTCCAGCTCGCGCCATCACCGACCAGCGCCTTGAAGCGCTGCCAGAGCGAACCCTCGGCCAGCGACGTGAACGGCGACGGGATGTCGGCGTCGAGCAGGGCACGGGCCCGCGCTCGCTCGACGGTGCTCATCACCCGCGAGAACAGGAGCAAGCCGATCAGGACGGGGATGCCGATCAGGGTGACGATCGTCCCGAAGCCGAGGCTGATGCCCGTGACGACGATGGTGAACCAGACGATCCCGAGCGGAAGGTCGGCGAGCAGGTGCGCCGTCGCCTTCCACGTCTTCGGCGAGACAATCGCGTGCAGCCGGCGGCGGATCCACGAACGCTGTGGAACCTCGCTCGCCCGAGAGATGCCGGTCGGCTGCCGCCGGCGCGACGCCGGATCGCCCGGCGCGCGGCCTGACGGCGGCGGCACGGGAACGTCGCGCCGGGCCGTCGCCGACGGAGGCGGCAACGCCGTCACCGTGAGCCCACCTCGACGACCTCCCGCCGCTCGGCAGGGACGGGAGGGAGCAGCGGCACCCCTGCAGCTGCCGGCCGCTCGACCTGCACCTGCGGCAGTGCACGCTGCAGCCAACGCGGCAGCCACCAGTTCCGGTCGCCGAGCAACTCCATCGTCGCCGGGACGAGCACGAGGCGGACCAGCGTCGCGTCGACAAGCACCGCGACGGCCAACCCGAGACCGATGAGCTTCAGGGCGCGGTCGTCGGCGACGACGAAGCTCCCGAACACGCAGACCATGATCGCGGCTGCCGCAGTGATGACGCGCGCGGTCGACGCGAGGCCCTCGACAACAGCGCGGCTGTTGTCCCGCGTGCGGTCGTACTCCTCCTTCACGGAGGAGAGCAGGAACACCTCGTAGTCCATGGACAGGCCGAACACGATGGCGAACAGCATCATCGGGGCCCAGGGCTCGATCGGCGCGGCACTCACATCGAACACGTCCCCGAGCCAGCCCCACTGGAACACGGCGACCATCACGCCATAGGCAGCCCCGATCGACAGCAGGTTCATGACGACTGCCTTCGCCGGGACGAGCAAGGAGCGGAACACGAGCATCAACAGCACAAAGCTGAGCAGGAGGACGGCACCGATGAACCACGGCAGCCGGTCGCCGATCACCTCGGCGAAGTCGATGTCCGAGGCCGTCTGGCCCCCGACATGAGCGACGAGACCGGAGTCGGCTGCTGCGTACGGGAGCACCTCCGTGCGCAGCGTGCGGACGAGCTGCTGCGTTTCCTCCGACTGCGGCGCGGTCGTCGGAAATACCTGGAGCGCAGCGATCGCACCCGAGGCGCTCCTCACCGGCGGCGTCGTGAAGACGACTCCGTCCGTCGCCGCGACCGCGGTCGCGACGGTCGGCACGGCCTGCACCGCCTCGGGCGTCGGTGTCTCGAGGACGAGCACGAGCGGGCCGTTGACCCCTGGGCCGAAGCCATCGGCGAGGAGCTCGTACGCCGCCCGGGTCGTTGTGCCCTGCGGGTCGTTGCCGTCGTCGGCGATGGCGAGGCGCATCGAGAACACCGGAGCGGCGAGTACCAGCAGGGAGAGTGCACCGCCGACGGCGGAGACGACCGGGCGGCGTTGGACGGCTCGGCTCCACCGATGCGCCATGGTCTCCCGGTCGGCGGGACGCCGCCGGCGGTGGACGCTGAGCCGGTCGATGCGGTGCCGGACGAAGCCGAGCAGCGCGGGGAGGAGCGTGACGGCGGCGAGCACGGCGACGAGCACTGCGGTCGCCGTACCGAACGCGAGGCCGTAGAGGAACGGCAGCCCCATCAGCAGCAACCCGAGGAGCGAGATCATCACGGTCCCGCCGGCGAAGACGACGGCGCGACCGGCGGTCGTCATCGCCTCGACGGTCGCCGCTTCCGCGTCGGCCCCGCGCCCGAGCGCGGCGCGGTAGCGGGTGACGATGAACAGCGCGTAGTCGATGCCGACCCCGAGACCGATCATCGTCGCCACGGACGTGACGAAGTCGGGCGTCGTGACGAACGCCGACCACAACGCGACGCCGGCGACCGAGGCGAACACGCCCGCCAGCGCCGTGGCGATCGGCAACCCCATGGCGACGATGGAGCCGAAGGCGAGCAGGAGGATGACCATCGCCGCGAGCAACCCGATGACCTCGCTCGCCGGCATCTCGAACTCCTCGAACGGCGAGCCGCCGAACTCGGTCCGGACGCCGACCGCGTCGAGTGCCTCGGCGCGTTCCTCCATCGCGGTCGCGACCGCGGCCGACTCGCCGTGCTCGGTGAGGTCGACCGACGCGAACGCGATCGTGCCGTCGGCAGAGACGCGTTCGCCGCCCGACTCCACGCCGGCCACGCCGGGGATCTGCTCCACGTCGGCGAGGTACTCCGCCACCGCGGCGCGTGCCGGCTCGCGGTCGAGTCCATCTGGCGCGTGGAACACGACCGTCGCCGTGTCCTCGTCCAGCTGGGGGAACTCACGGAAGTACAGGTCATACGCCGCCTGCGAGTCGGTGCCCTCCAGCCGGCCGTCGTCGGAGAACTCGCCGGCGAGGGCGGAGCTCGCGGCGGTCACTCCGATCAGTGCGACGAGCCACAGCGCGACGACGCGCCACCGGTGCCGGAAGCAGGACGAAGCCAGTCGTTCGAGCATGACGTCGAAGGTACGGACGCACCTCCGCGGCGCCCATCCCGCCCCCCGGTGAACGAGAGGTAGGGCGAACCCCACCTCGCACCGGCGGCCAACCGCACGTCTACGGCGTGTCGGCGAGGAGGAGCTGGACGAGGGCGTCGATCAACGCGGTGGGATCGGCGTCGATCGCCTCGCCGTAGACCTTCACCTTCGGCTCGGTGCCGCTCGGGCGGACCTGCACGCGCGCCCGCCCGCAGCGCAACCGGAGGAGGTTCGCCTCCGGGTAGTCCTCGACATCCGTGACAGCGTGCCCAGCGAGCTCCGCCGGCGGAGACGAACGGAGCGCGGCGACCGCCGCCTCGCCGGCGGCCGGGTCCATGCGCAGTGAGCGCTCGGCGGTGACGTGGCGCCCGAAGCGCCGGGCAAGGTCGTCGAGCCGGTCGAGGACCGTGACCCCGTCACGCTTGGCGACCGCGGCGATCTCGGCCATGACCACGGCAGCCGTGATGCCGTCCTTGTCGAGTGGGCGATCCGTGACGAGGTAGCCGAGCGCCTGCTCGTAGCCGAACACGAAACGCAGGGCCGGCCGGTCGAGCACGGCCCGGGCGATCCACTTGAAGCCGGTGAACGTCTCGGCGTACTCGACGCCGGCCTCCTTCGCCATCTCGCCGAGCAACGACGACGACACGAGCGTGGTGACGACGAGGCGGTCGTCGCCGGACGTGTGGCGGAGGATGTGGTCGCCGAGCAGCCAGCCGATCTCGTCGCCGCGCAGCACGCGCCACCCACCGCCGGGCGCCGGAACGGCCGCGCCGACACGGTCGGCGTCGGGGTCATTGGCGATGGCGATGTCCGCCCCGATTGTCGTGGCGTGGGCGAGGAGCAGATCCATCGCCCCCGGCTCCTCCGGATTGGGGAACGGCACTGTCGGGAAGTCGGGATCCGGCTCTGCCTGCGCCGGTGTGGCGGAGGCGGCGGGCAGGCCGGCTGCTTCGAAGGCGCGAGCCACGATCGCCCCGCCCACGCCGTGGATGGGCGTGTACGCAACCGTCACGTCGCTGACCTCGGGGACGCGCCGGACGCTCGGCACGTGGGCGACGTACGCATCGGCGATCTCGTCGCCGAGATGAGCGATGCGCGGGTCGGTGAGTTCGGCCAGCCCGACGGCAGCGATGTCGACCGCGTCGATCGCGGCGGAGATCTCGGCGTCGACGGGTGACACGATCTGCGCCCCGTCCGCCGTGTACACCTTGTAGCCGTTGTCCCGCGGCGGGTTGTGGCTGGCAGTGACCATCACACCGGCGGCGGCGCCGGTCTCGGTGACGGCGAAGGCGAGCACCGGCGTCGGCAGCGGTCCCGGCAGCAGGCGCGCCCGGATCCCGAGTGCCGCGGCGACGCGCACCGTGTCCTCGGCGAAGACGTCGCTCTTGTGCCGGGCGTCGTAGCCGACGACGAGCCCCCGCTCCGCTTCGTCGCGCGCCAGCAGCCAGTGGCAGAGGCCGGCGGCCGCCTGGCGGACGACGACGCGGTTCATCCGCGTCGGGCCGGCGCCGAGCTCTCCCCGCAGGCCAGCGGTGCCGAACTGCAGCCGGCCGCCGAAGCGCTCCTCCAGCTCCGCGCCACCAACGGTGATCAATTCCTCGAGCTCGCTGCGGGTGTCCGGATCGGGATCGGCGGCCAGCCAGGCGCGCGCCCGGGCGACCGCGTCCTCGCTCACTGGTGCACCATCCGGTCGTTCACCGAGGTCCGAGACTGGTCAGCGATGGTG
>DASZOG010000115.1:0-4703 GCA_035550895.1 Acidimicrobiales bacterium | reverse complement strand
GCCGATCCACGGCAGCGCGCCCGACATCGCCGGGCAAGCCATCGCCAACCCGATCGGCGCGATCCGCAGCTTCGCGATGTGCCTGCGACATTCGCTCGACCGTCCGCAGGATGCGGCCCGGCTCGAGCGCGCCGTCGAGGCGGCGCGCTTCCTGCGGGAGGCGGAACGTGTACCGCAGGCACAGCGCGAAGCTGAGGATCGCGCCGAGCGGGTTGACGACTCCTTGCCCGGCGATGTCGGGCGCGCTCCCGTGGACCGGCTCGTACAGCGCCGGTTGCCGGCCATCGGCGCCGACCGGTCCGAGCGACGCCGACGGCAGCATCCCCAACGAGCCGGTGACCATCGCCGCGCAGTCCGAGAGGATGTCGCCGAACAGGTTCTCGGTCAGCAGCACGTCGAACTGGCGCGGGGCGCGCACGAGTTGCATCGCGCAGTTGTCGACGTACATGTGGGAGAGCTCGACGTCGGGATAGTCGCTGTCCCGCACCGCGGTGACGGTGTCCCGCCACAGTGCGCCCACCTCCAGCACGTTCGCCTTGTCGACGGAGCACACTCGCCCGGTGCGGGTGCGCGCCAGCTCGAACGCGGCACGGGCGATGCGCTCGATCTGCGCGGTCGTGTAGCACATCGTGTTGACGGCCCGTCGCCCGCCGCCGGCCTCGTCGAAGACGCCGCGTGGCTCACCGAAGTACACGCCGCCCGTCAGCTCGCGCACGATGACCAGGTCGACGCCGCGCACGACCTCAGGGCGAAGAGTCGACGCCTCGACTACCGCGTCAAGCGTGCGGACGGGACGGAGGTTGGTGAACAGGTCGAGCGACCGCCGCATCTCCAGGAGCCAGTCCGTCGTGCGGGCCTCGGGCGGGATCTCCGCGTACGCCGGGGAGCCGATGGCGCCGAAGAGGATCGCGTCGGCGGCGAGGATCTCCTTCCACGTCTCGTCGCGCATCAGCGTCCCGTGGGCCCGCCACGACGCGATGCCGAACGGCTCCACGTGGACCTCGAGCCGTACATCGCGCCGCCGCGCGAACCAGTCGACGACGCGCAGCACCTCGGGCACGACCTCGGCACCGACCCCGTCGCCGGGGAGCACGAGGAGTCGTGTGGTCCGCGTCTCGTCGGTGGTGCGGTACTTCCACGGCCGAGCGTGCGCGTCGTGCTGCTCGAACTCGGCGATGCGCGCCTCGAGGCCGAGTGTGGCGCCGATGTCGTCCAGCCCGTCGAGCAGTGCCCGCCGTCGTTCCGGCTCGATCTCGAACGCCACGGTGCGCCCGGCGGGCGTCACGACCTGTGCCGCGCCCAGGTCGATCCGCATCCGCGGTTCGGCGCCATCGGCCAGCTCGGCCGAGATCCGCTCCACCTCGGCGGGCGCGAGGGTGATCGTCAGGAGTCCGTTCTGGAGGCAGTTCTGCTGGAAGATGTCGCTGAAGCTGGGGGCGATGATGGCCCGGATGCCGAACGCGTCGAGGGCCCAGACGGCGTGCTCGCGCGAGCTCCCGCAGCCGAAGTTCGCTCCCGTCACGAGGATCTCTGCGCCGGCGTATCGCTCCTGGTTCAGTGGGAACGCCGGGTCCGGACGCCCGTCGGGCAGGTAGCGCAGCGGCTCGAAGAGGAACGTGCCGAGCTCCTCCGGATGGTGCTCGATGAGCCGTTCGATGCGAATCAGCAAGTCGGTGTCGACGTTCGCCCGCGCCACGGGCACCGCCCGGCTGTCGAGTGTCGTGAACCTGCGCATCAGCCGCTCTTCGTCAGCGGGCGGGGATCGGTGATGACGCCGGTGAGCGCGCACGCCGCGGCCGTCACCGGGCTGGCCAGGTGCGTGCGTGCTCCCGGGCCCTGCCGGCCGACGAAGTTGCGGTTGGAGGTCGAGACCGAGCGCTCGCCCGGGCCGACGGTCTCGCCGTTCGCCGCCAGGCACATCGAGCATCCCGGCTCGCGCCACTCGAACCCGGCGTCGCGGAACGTCCGGTCGAGGCCTTCCGCTTCCGCAGCCCGCTGCACGTCGACCGAGCCCGATACGACCCAAGCGCGCACACCCGGGGCGACGTGCCGCCCGGCGACGACGTGGGCTGCGGCGCGCAGATCGGAGAGGCGGCCGTTCGCGCACGATCCGATGAACACCCAGTCGATCGGCGTACCGGCGAGGGGAGCTCCCGGTCGCAGGTCCATGTAGGTCAGCGCGGCGTCCATCTCCTGCCGGCGATCGGGACGCGGCTCGTCGCGAGGGTCGGGCACTCGAGCCGTCACGTCCACGGTCTGTTCGGGCGTCGTGCCCCACGTGACCTGGGGGACGAGGTCGCCGACGTCGAGGCCGTAGTCGGCATCGAACTGCGCCTCGGCGTCCGTCGGCAGCGTGCGCCACGCGGCGACGGCCCGGTCGAAGAGCTCACCGGCTGGCGTGAACGGGCGACCGGCGACGTACTCGAACGTCGCGTCGTCCGGGCCGATCATCCCGAACTTCGCTCCCATCTCGATGGTCATGTTGCACAACGTCAGGCGCTCCTCGA
Organism: Acidimicrobiales bacterium; assembly: GCA_035550895.1. Taxonomy (GTDB): domain Bacteria; phylum Actinomycetota; class Acidimicrobiia; order Acidimicrobiales; family Ilumatobacteraceae; genus DASZOG01. The sequence continues at coordinate 2,196 of DASZOG010000115.1, read as the reverse complement.
CGGAGAGCGCCGTCACCGCCGTGCCGGCCCACTCCACCGCGTGACCGCGGCCGGCCGCGACGCCCAGCCGGCGGATCGCGTACAGGACGAGATCCTTCGCCGCCACACCGTCCGGACGGGCGCCGTCGAGGCGGACCCGCATCGTCGCCGGCCGGCGCTGGCGGATCGTCTGCGTGGCAAGCACGTGCGTCGCCTCGCTCGCGCCGACTCCGAATGCCAGCGCGCCGAGCCCGCCGTGGGTACAGGTGTGGCTGTCCGCGCAGACGAGCACCATGCCGGGCTGCGTCAGCCCGAGCTCCGGACCGATGACGTGGACGATGCCCTGGCCGCGCTCGCCGATGTCGAACAGATGGATGCCGCTCTCGGCGCACCGCCGACGCATCTCGCGCAGCAGCCGGCCACCCGCCGCGTTCGTGTCGGTCGTCCGGCCAGGAGCGGTGGAGACCGCGTGGTCCGGCGTGGCGAACGTGAGATCAGGGCGGCGCACGGCGCGCTCGTTCCGGGCGAGGCGGCCGAGATCGGGTCCGGCCTCGAGGTCGTGGATCAGGTGCCGGTCGACGAAGAGGAGCGAGCTCCCCCCGTCGAGCGAGGCGACCTCGTGCGCGTCCCACACCTTGTCGAACATCGTCCTGGGCGGGGTGGGCACGGCGGCCGGCATCCCAGTCAGGAGGGGTCGCGAACGACGGCGAGGACAGCCGTGTCGTCCGCGGTGGGCGCGTCGTTCGCCAGCTCGCCGATCAGCCAGTCGCACGTCCACTGCGGGTCGAACGGCGGGTACATGCCAGCGAGCAGGCCGGTGAGGCGCTCGAAGCCGATGTCGAGCAGCTCACCGCGGCGTTCGACGAGGCCGTCGGTGTAGAGCAGCAGCAGCGCCTCTGGTGGCATCTCGATCCGGGCGCGCTCCCGCGCCGACGACAGCCCGAGCACGGCGCCCTGGCTCGCGGGCAAGATCTCCGCCGCGCCACAGGGGTGAACCAGCGCGGGCGGCGGATGGCCGGCGAGCACCTGGTCGAGCTGGCCGGTCGTGACGTCGAGGCGGAGGAGACCCAGCGACGAGTACACGCCCTCGTCGACGGCGACGGCGAACTCGTCGAGCGCGAGCATCAGCTCCAACGGGTCGCTGATCTTCCGCGCCAGCGCGCGGCACGCGCTGCGGAGCTGGCTCACCGATGCCGCCGCCTGCACCCCCTTGCCGACGACGTCGCCGATCACCAGGAGCACCGCGCGCTCGTCGAGCGCGATCACGTCGTACCAGTCGCCGCCAGCCAACCCCGCACTGCCGGCCTGGTAGCGCACGGCCCACCGGAGCCCGTCGATGTTCGTCGGGGGAATGGTCAACAGCTGGCGCTGCAGCGTCTGCGCGATGTCGTGCTCGACGTCGAAGTGCTCGGCGCGACGGAGCGCGGCCGCAGCGAGCGCAACGTCGGCGCGTACCGCGCCGGCGCCGGGGGCACGGTAGGCCTCCGTCGCCGGCCACCCGAGCAGGACGAGGCCGACCGGGTCACGTTGGCCGAGCGCGAACAGGGCGATGGCGTCGACCCCCGGCAGCTCGATGTCCGGGGTCCGGAGGCGGCGGGCGATCTCCGCCACACCATGGATGATCAGGGGCTCACCGCGGAGCTCGTCGAGGAACGTCGGCTCGACGGACCACCGGTCGGGGAGCACCGCCGCGCCGAGCCGGGCGAGCACCTCCATGCGCTGCTGGTCGGCCTCGTAACTCGCGACGAAGCCGACGCTCGCCCGCTGTGCCAGCTGCAGCCGGCGGAGCAGCAGGTCGGCGATGTGCCGGCGGGTGACCGATCCGGACAGGTCGCCGGCGAACTGCTGGAGCGATCGGTACCGGTCGGCGGCCGCCTGCGCTTCGACCCGTGCCACCCGCTCACGCGCGAAGACGACGCTGCGTTCGAGCGCCGCTGCGATCCGGTCGGCAACGTTTCCGAGGAAGGTCCGCTGCACGATGTCGAACGATTGGGGAGCATCGAACAACAGGGCCACCGCGCCCGAGCGCTCGCTGCTCCCCTCCAGGGGCACGACCGCGCAGGACGACCCGGCGAGTGGTCCGTCCGGTTGACGCACGAAGACACCGTCGCCACCTGAGCCGACCTCGGCCAGCAGACGGGACAGCGCGACCGCCTCGGCTCCGTCGCCGGAGCTCCACTGCCCACCGGAGATCCCCGCGGCGCGCAGCATCTCGCT
>DASZOG010000114.1:0-2153 GCA_035550895.1 Acidimicrobiales bacterium | reverse complement strand
GTGGGGCGTCGACTCCTACCTCGGCGGCGTTCGACGCGCGATCGCGACGCGCCTGTACGCCGGCCCCTCCGACTTCGACGTGCAGCCCGGAGGCGGGCCGCCCATGCCGCCGACCGCGACGCACGTGTGGGCCGCGCAGTCGCTCGGCTCCGGCACGCAGACGCTGGCGTGGTCGCCACGCGACGGACGCTGGCGCATCGTCGTCATGAATGCCGACGGCTCCGCCGGCGTACGGGCCGACGTCGCCATCGGCGGGCGCTTCCCGGATCTGCTCTGGATCGGAATCGGCCTGACCGGCGGCGGCGTGCTGATCCTGCTGCTGAGCGGCGTCGCGATCCGCTTCGCGCTTCCCCGGCGCGCGGCCGCCCGCGGGGCCGTGCGATGAAGCCGGTGACGGTGTCCGTCACCGTCCGCAAGGGCCGAGAGGCAGTGTGGCGCTATCTGGCGGTCGCCCGCCGGCGGAAGCACAGAGGGGGCGCCGAAGCGCCCCCTCTGAGCGACGCCGTTACGACAGGAAGGAGTCGATCCAGTCGAGGACTTCGGGGACGTCGATCCGCTGCGAGTACCCCACGCCTGCACAGTTGACGTTGGTGACGTAGGAGTTCACGCCGAGCACGGTGTCGGTCCCACCTTGCAGATCGGGGCCACCTGAGTCGCCGAAGCAGGCTCCGCCCGACCCGCCGCCCTTGTTGAGGGCAAGTTTGAGGAACTCGTCGCTGTGCTTGAAGTTGCCCGAGACCAGCTCGCTCGGCGCATACATTCGCTCGCGCGGCCCCGTCCAGCGGTAGAACGGCGGGGCTGCGGAAGCTGATTGCCGGGGATGTTCGCCTGGAACTGCACGCCGTAGCCGACGAAGTCCACCGACGTCTTGTTCGCCAGGGCGTCCACGAGCCCCGGCTGCGGCAAGTCGGCGTAGCGGCTGACCGGGATTCCGGAATCGAGGACGACGATGCCGACGTCGCGGTAGGCGAAGTTCGGAGCACGAACAGGTGGCGCATCGGGCCTACGCGCGCGCCGCGTAATCGACACTGCGGAACGGCCAGTCGGACACGAGCCAGTCGCTGACGGCGCGCCAGATGGGGACGTCCAGGGCGGCGTGGCTCGCCCGCACCCAGGAGAGCGCACGGGCATCGTCCTCGCTGTCCGCGGGTGGAGGGTAGATGTAGACGCACCCGATCACAGCGCGGCTGGCGGGATCGAGCACCGTGTACGTGAACCCCGTCCGGTTGCGGAAGTCGTCGGCATGGCGCTCCAGGTCGGCCCGGTTCTCGTCCAGCGTCATCTGTCGTGGCCAGCGGCTGTCGCCCCATCCGGGCGTCGCAGCGATGTGGTCCATCGATGACGTCCAGGCGGCGTAGTCCGGCTCGTTGTGCTCGGGCCCGAGTGGCTCGAGCACGAACTGCGGCGTCTCGAGCCGGCAAGGCACGTCGAAGTCGCGCGGGACGAACTCGTCCACGACACGGATCGTAGACTGCCCCCGGTCCGGCTCACGCGGGCCGCCACGGCTCGTGCTCGTGCGCGAGCCAGACCAGCTCGGGGTCGAGCGCGCGCACCCGCAGCTGTCCTTCGGTGTGCGGCTCGTCGAGCTCCCCGAACCAGACCGCGACGTCTCCGCCGACGACAACGGGACGCCCGCCCGTCTCGACGACGACCACCTGCAGGCCGCGTGTGTGGCCCGGCGCGGGCACGAGCCTGACCCCCGGAAGCAGCTCGAGCTCGCCGTCGACCGGCACGTACCGCACGCCGGGCGCCTCGACCCACTCGCGAACGGTGTAGTCGTCCTCGTTGCGCGCGTCGTCGAGCTCCCGGCGCTGGACGTAGATCGGCCGGCCCGCGAAGAGGTGGTTGCCGCCGCAGTGGTCGAAGTGCAGGTGTGTGTTGACGACGATGTCGATGCCGGCGAGATCGAAGCCCTGCTCGCTGAGCGGCTCGAGGCGGGGATCCATGTCGGCCATCGCCGGGTGCAGCTCCGTCATGCCGGTGTCGACCAGCACGCGCGCATCGGGATGGTCGATGACGTGCACGTAGACCGGCATCCGCTCGCCCTCGGCGAGCAGGTCGGCAACGCGGACCGGCGTGATGGGGATTGAGACGGGGGCGTTCATCTGTCCCGACCGCCGTGGCGGTGGTTGATCACTTTCGGCATCGGCGTT
>DASZOG010000113.1:0-1551 GCA_035550895.1 Acidimicrobiales bacterium | reverse complement strand
CAGCGCCGCGGCGATGGCCACCGCGCCGATGCCGGCCATCGCCAGGAGTTGCGTCGACAGACCGCTCGTCAGGCGGCTGACGATGTCCTCGCCGGCGGCACGCAAGTCGGCGTCCGAGATCGCTCCGACGGCCGTGTCCTCGGCGATGCTGACCACGATCCACAGGACGATGGCCATCAGCGCGCCGATCAGCCCGGCGATGCCGAGCCACCGTCCGCGGCGGTGGGCGAGCACGAGACCGAGCGCGGCGAAGCTGATCCCGAGGACGATCAGCGCCGGCGCCACCCTCCGCAGTGCAGCCGTGACCCTCCACACCGCGGGCAGCTGGGTCCGTTCGGCGATGAGGAGCTGCAGCGTCGTGCCAGGTGGGATCTGTTGCGCGGCGACCGGGTCGATCGTGGCGACCTCGGCCTGCAGCTCGTCGACGTAGTCGGTGAGATCGAGCAGCACCTGCGGGTCGTCGCCGTCGACGAGCGTGGCATGTGTGGTGCGGACCGCGTTGCTCAGCGCGTTGCGGAACACCGGCGTGTCGACCACCTCCTCGAGCGTCGGCCGGGCTGCCGCCTGCACGGCGGGGTCCTGCGGCAGGCGGGCGCTCACTGCGTCGAGCAGCGATCCGCGTACCTGCGGATCACCGACGGCGACGTCGACCTCTCGGGCAACGTGACCGGAGTCGAGCACGGTCCGGTTCGCCCACATGATCACGCCGGCCGTCACCAGCAACACCGGAGCGACGATGCAGCAGACGGCGGCGATGACGCCGCGAATCACCCGCCTGCTCCGGTGGTGTCCGCGCCGCGCATCGGCGGGACACTACGCGCCGTCCCCCGTGCGTGCCCTGCATCCCCGGCGCCGTCGCCTACCGCCAGGCTCGCCCCGTGGGGGACCAAAGGCCCTGGTCAAGGCGAGGATGTGGCGGGATCCTGCTGACATGACGAGGCGGATCACGAACAGTTCATGGCGAGGCCGCGTGGCGGCGCTCGCCGTCGCGGGCACGGCCGGATCGATGCTGGTGGCGCTGCCCCTCGTCGCCAGCGCCGAACCGGTCTGCGCCTGTGAGGACACCACGACCGTGCCTGACACGACGACGCCGGAAACCGTGCCGGAGACCACGACGCCGCCGACGCCGGAGACCACCGCTGCGCCTGCAACGACAGCGGCACCGACGACAGCCGCGCCGGTTTCGTCGGTCCTCGGCGTCACGCTGGCGCCCGTGCCGCGAGGCCAGGAGCTGCCGGCGACGGGCGGCTCGACGCAGCCGCTCATCGTCGTCGGGCTCGGGTCGGTGGCGGCAGGAGCCGCGGTGCTGACGTTGGTCACACGCCGCCGGACGTCAACCACTGACCAGCCCTGACGCTCGCTCACCGGAGCAGGGCGGCTGGCGGGTCTGGTCGGCCGGCACGTTGCGGGGCGTGCCGGCTGACCGGTCGGCGCCCGGACCAGCGCGCCGCGTCCGGGCTGCTAGAGCCGGTCGAGGTCGTCGTGCTCGGTCGGGTCGACCGGGCGTGAGCAGGTCGGGCACCAGGCCACGTCTTCCAGTGCTGTGCCACA
>DASZOG010000112.1:0-5664 GCA_035550895.1 Acidimicrobiales bacterium | reverse complement strand
GACCGGCACGGTGAACGTGAGCGCCGTCAGCGCCTCCGCGGCAGAGGTCACGAGCGCCCACCCGAGGAAGATGCCGAGCAGCAAGCCACCGAGCGTGCCGAAGACGGCGATGAGGACCGCCTCCCAGCGCACGGTCGAGCGGACCTGCGCCTGCGTGGCACCGACGGCGCGCAGGAGACCGAGCTCGCGGATCCGCTCGTAGATGGACAGCGACAGCGTGTTGGCGATGCCCATCAGCGCGATCACGATGGCCAGCGCCAACATCACGTAGACGAGGCCGAGCATCTGATCGATCATCGCCGTCGACTCCTCGACGAACTCGGCTCGCGTCTGGACGTCCGGCGGCGCGAACGGCGCCGCGGCCGCCTCGACCGCCCGCTGTCCCTCCGCCACACCGACGCCGTCGGCGAGGCCGATCGAGACGAGCGTGTCGACCACCTGGACGTTGTGCCTCACCCACACGTCGCGGGGAACGACCGCGTCCTGCAGGACGACGACGTCCTCGTACACCGCACCGATCGTCAGCAGTTCGGATTCGCCGTCCGGGAACCGGAACGGCAACTCATCGCCGACCGACCAACCGCGGTCGTCGGCGGCCGACTCTGCGACGGCCACCTGGCCAGGCGCCAGCCGGGCGAGGTCGCCCTCGAGCATCGCCGGCTCGAGCAGGCCGTCGCTGCTCGCCGGGTCGAGGGCGCTGACCTGCAGCGTGCGATTGTCAACCGCCACCGGGCCGACGGCGAGGCCGACGGCGCGGTCGACCTCGTCGAGGTCGGCGAGCGCCGGCGTCAGACCGGGGCTCAACCCACCTCCGCCGAACTGGCTCCCGGCGATCATCAGGTCGCCGCGGACGACGTCGTTGACGCTGTCGTCGAGCGAGGCCTTCAGCGACCCGGCGAACGCGGTGAACATCGTGACGACGCCGATCCCGAGCATCAGTGCCGAGGCCGTCGCCGCCGTGCGGCGCGGCGCGCGCACCACGTTGCGCCGGGCGAGCAGGCCCGCCAGCCCGCGGATCCGGGGCAGCGGCGCACCGAGCACCGCGCCCGCCGGCCGGGCGACGAGCGGGCCGATGACGACTGTGCCCAGTGAGGTCAGCAGCGCGCCCAGTCCGGCCAGGGCCAGCGCGTCGCCGTTCGAGACCGCGGCCAGGACGGCGGCGACGCCGGCGGCGAGGCACAGCACCCCGACAGCGAGGCGCGGCCAGGACGTCGCGCTCCGGTCGGTGTCGACGTCGCGCAACGCGGCCAGTGGGCGCACCCGGGAGGAGCGGAGTGCCGGCGCCAACCCGGCGAACAGCGTCACGAGGATGCCGACCGCCGGCGCGATCACGAACGTGGCCGGCAGGATCGTCAGCCCTCCGGCGGGGAGAGCGAACCCGAACGCGTCGAACAGCGCCTTCAGTCCTTGTGCCAGACCGATGCCGACCGCCACGCCGGCGAGCGAGGCGACCACCCCGACGAACAGCGCCTCGCCGAGGACCGAGGCGACGACCTGCCGCCGGCTCGCCCCGACCGCGCGGAGCAGCGCGACCGAACGCACCCGCTGCGCAGCGAGCACCGCGAACGTGTTGGCGATGCTGAACGTCGCCACCAGCAGCGCGACCGCGGCGAACACGAGGAGGAACGTGCGCAGGAAGCCGAGGAAGTCCTCGTCGATCGTCTCGTTCGCCTCGGCGACGAGATCGTCCCCGCTGATCACCTCGCCGCCGTCCGGAAGCATCGGGGTGATCGCTTCGACGAGCTCCGGCTCGCTGACCCCGCTCGCCGCGCCGACCAGCAGGGCGGTGACCTCGCCGGGGCGACCGGTGATGTGCGCCTCGGCGCCCTGGAGCGAGAAGGCAGTGAACGTGGTCGGGCCCAGCCCGTCTTCACCGCCGAACGTGGCGATGCCGACGATCTCGACGTCGACCGGCTCGGGCGTGGCGACCATCGTCCTTTCGCCGAGTTGCAGGTCTCCGTCCATCGCCGCGCCGCGGTTGATGACGACCTCGTCGTGGGCATCCGGGGCGCGCCCCGCGACCAGCTCGTACGGGTTCAACTCGGGGTCATCGATCCAGTTGCCGGCGAGCGTCGGCGGTCCCTCGCCGCCCAGCTTCTCGCCGTCGGCGCCGGTGAGCTGACCGAAGCCCTCGATCTGCGGCGCGACAGCGCCGACCTCCGGCAGCGCGGCGAGATCGTCGGCCAGCGCGCCGTCCAGGAGCCCTTGCGCGAACTCACCGTCGGTGTCGAGGTCGGTCGCGCTGCGGACCACGGCATCGGCCTGTCCGAGCGCGCTCTGGAAGAGCCGGTCGAAGTTCGCCCGGAACGTGTCCCCGAGGATCATCGTGCCGGCGAGGAACGCGACGCCGAGGCACACGGCGAGCGACGTGCTGAACAGCCGCCGACCGTGCGCGCGCACGGAGGCGAAGGTGACCCGCAGCATCTCAGCCCCCCATCGACTTCAGGTGGTCGAGCACACGCTCGGGCGTCGGCTGGTCCATCCCGTCGACGACGTGCCCGTCGGCGAGGAACACGACCTCGTCCGCGTAGCTCGCGGCGACCGGGTCGTGGGTGACCATCACCACTGTCTGGTGCATCTCGCGCACGGCCGCGCGGAGGAACTCGAGGACCTCCGCGCCGGTACGTGAGTCGAGGTTGCCGGTCGGCTCGTCGGCGAACACGAGCTCGGGGCGGGTCGCCAGCGCGCGGGCGACCGCCACCCGCTGCTGCTGGCCGCCGGACAGCTCGGACGGGCGGTGGGACAACCTGCTCTCGATCCCGACCGCGCCGATGACGAGATCGATCCACTTCCGATCGGGCCGGCGGCCGGAGAGCAGGTACGGCAGACGCACGTTCTCCGCCGCGGTCAGCGTCGGCACGAGATTGAACGCCTGGAAGACGAAGCCGACGCGCTCACGGCGGAGCACGGTGAGCTCGCGGTCGGAGAGGCTGCCGAGCTCGGTGTCGCCGAGGTAGACGGCGCCCGAGGTGAGCGTGTCCAGCCCGGCGAGGCAGTGCATCAGGGTCGACTTGCCCGATCCGGACGCACCCATCACGGCCGTGAACCGGCCGGCCGGGATGTCGATCGTCACTTCGTCGATGGCGCGGACGGCCCGGTCACCGGTGCCGTAGACCTTCGTCGCGGCGACGGCACGCGCCGCGACGGCGAGTGCTGGGACGGTGGGAGGTGCGAGGGTCGACGTCATGGCATCCAGCGTGCGGGTTCGCACGGCACATGTCGTCCGCCGGGTGACGACACTTCTGCCTGCGCCGCTCGACGTAGCCCTGACGGCCGTCTACTCCGTGCGCGCTACTCCGTCCGCGGGGTCACGAGGCCGGACTCGTACGCCACGACCACGAGTTGCGCCCGGTCACGCGCGCCGAGCTTGATCATCGCCCGGCTGACGTGGGTGCGCGCGGTCGCAGGGCTGATGACCAGCGTCGCCGCGATCTCGTCGTTGCTCAGCCCGGCGGCGACGAGGGCCACAACCTCCCGCTCGCGTTCCGTCAGGCGCTCGAGCGCCGACGCCTGGATCGGGCGGTGCTCCGGGCGAGCCGTGAACTCCTCGATCAGGCGGCGAGTTATTGCCGGGGAGAGCAGCGCATCGCCGGCGGCAGCGCTGCGGACCGCTCGCAGCAGGTCCACGGGTTCCGTGTCCTTGAGCAGGAACCCGGCGGCGCCGGCGCGCAGCGCCTCGAAGACATACTCGTCCAGGTCGAACGTGGTGAGCACGACGACACGGACGTCCGCCAGGTCCGGGTCGGCCACGATGGCGCGGGTGGCCGCCAAGCCGTCCAAGCCAGGCATGCGGATGTCCATCACGACGACGTCCGGGTGCTCGGCGCGGACGCGGGCGATCGCCTCCTCGCCGTCGCCGGCCTCGGCCACGACCTCGATGTCGTCCTCCGCGTCGAGCAGCACGCGCAGGCCGGCCCTGATCATCACCAGGTCGTCGGCGAGAACGACCCGGATCACGGCGCCGACCCGACGAGCGGCAGTGTCGCCTGCACCCGGAACCCACCGCCCGGCCGCGGACCGGCTTCCAGATGGCCACCGACCATCTCCGCCCGCTCGCGCATTCCGGTGATCCCATGCCCTGGCGTCGGCGCGGCGGACGCGCCACGGCCGTCGTCGGTGATCTCGATCTCGACGTGATCCGGCGCGTGGATCACCGCCACCTCCGCATGTGCGGCGGAGGCATGGCGCATGACGTTCGTCAGCGACTCCTGGACGATGCGGTAGGCCGTCACGTCGACGGCCGGCGGCAGCACGGACCGCTCGCCCTGCACCGTGACGTCGACCGGGACACCGGCCCGGCGCGTGGTCTCGACCAGCGCCTCGAGCCGGTCGAGACCCGGTGTCGGCGCCAGCGGTGCAGATTCGTTTCCCTCGCGCAGGAGGTGCAGCGTGGCGCGCAGCTCGGCGAGCGTCTGCTTGCTGACGTCCTTGATCGCCCGCAGCGCCGGGCCGGCTGCTTCCGGGTGCCGGTCGAGCACGTGGGCGGCGACCCCCGACTGCATGTGGATGGTGGTGATGCCGTGGGCGATGACGTCGTGCAGGTCACGGGCGATGCGCAGGCGTTCCTCCGCCACGCGGCGGCGCGCCTCCTCCTCCCGGCTCTCCTCGAGGTCGCGGGCCCGCTGCTCCAACCCGGCGAGGTAGTTGCGCCGGTTGAGGGCCGCATCGCCGAGGAATATCGCTGCCGCCGTCCAGCCGACGAAGCCGACGTGGATCCAGAACACCTTGCTGTCGTACGAGACGACACTCGCCGCGAGCAGCGCGCCGAGGGAGAGGAGCACCGGCACGATGACCGGTCGCCAGCCGCGGCTGGAGGCGAGCGTGTAGATGACGATCAAGAGGGCGAGGTAGACGGGGCCGCCCGGGTAGTCCCGCAGCGTGTAGACGACGAGGAACACCGTGGAGGCCGCCAGTGATCCGAGCGGCCAGCGGCGGCGGAGCGCCAGCGTCGCGCCGATGGCCACGACGAGCACGTGCGCGAGCAGGTCGAACGGCGCGTCGTCGGCCTCGGCGATGCCGCGGGTGACGACGATCGAGACCACCGTGTAGACGACGGCCAGCGCCAGATCGAGCGCGAGCCGTCGGGTGGCGCAGTCCGCCATGCCCTCAACGCTACGGGCACGGCGTCGTCGCGCCATCCGGCGCCGAACGCATCTCCTGCGTACGTCGCCTGACGTATACCCTCGGGAACAACGGCAGCCTGCCGAGCGTTACAGGTTGTTGCAAGCGCAACCATCGGGAGGAACCGATGCCCGCCGTGACCGCTGACACGCTGACCCTGCCGACGATCGACGTCCCCGCCGGCGTGCCCGACCGGTCCGTGCGGTCGGTGACGACCGCTCCTCGCGGCTTCGAGGGCGAGGGGTTCCCGGTCCGCCGGGCCTTCGCCGGCGTCGACCTCGCCGACCTCGACCCGTTCATCCACATGGATCAGATGGGCGAGGTGGACTACGCCCCCGGGGAGCCGCGAGGCACGGACTGGCATCCGCACCGGGGCTTCGAGACGGTCACGTACATGATCGACGGCACGTTCCAGCACCAGGACTCGCACGGCGGTGGCGGCCTGATCACGAACGGCGCCACACAGTGGATGACCGCCGGCGGCGGGATCCTGCACATCGAGACCCCGCCGGAGGAGCTCGTCCGTAGTGGTGGCCTCTTCCA
>DASZOG010000111.1:0-10324 GCA_035550895.1 Acidimicrobiales bacterium | reverse complement strand
CGAGCTGCGCCTGCGCGATGCGCAGCTCGGCGTCGGACGGCGGTTGCGCCGCCGCGCACGGCGTCGCCCGGCGGCGCCGCGCGGCCTGCCGGTCAGGCGACCGCGCCGCGGCGAGCTCGTCGACCGACTGCTGGTAGATCGCGGCGAGACGTTCCCGGCTGCGCTCGTCGAGCGGGGCGGCGCGGACCTCGTCGAGCAGTTGCTTGACCATCGACCCGATGCGCATCACCTTCGCCGGCGACTGCACGGCCTCGCCCTGCTCCTCCTCGGCACCCGCCGGCGGCACCTGCCCCGCGCGGCCGTCCGCGTGCGGCTCCTCTCCCGGCGGGATCACTTCGGCTGGACGGAGGGTTTCGTCGCTCATGGCACCCTTCCTACCCGGTCGGCCCGGCCCGCACCTACGCCGCTCCGCGAGCGCAGAGCAGCGGCACCAGCACCTCGTCCGGTGTCAGCGACCCGTGGCGGCAGATCAGCTCGATCGGGCCGGTGTCCGCCGGGTCGGCGAAGCTGACCGGCTCCCGGGCGACCACGGCGACGTCGCCGAGCCGGATGCGGGCGGCGTCGCTGACGTACGCGCCGAGCCATCGCTCGTCGAGCACCTGCTCGATGCTCACGATCCATGCAACGGAGCCGAACGCGTCGGTCGCCGCGGCCTGCACGTCGCCCTGGGCGCCAGGGCGCGTGTGGTACCAGCGGAAGCGGCCTTCGCCGGACTGGAAACGCACGCCGGCGAGCACCGGCGCGGGCGGATCGAGGATCGCCGGCCCGACCTGGACCTGTCCGTGGTCCGCCGTGACGAGCACGACCGTGTCGGCGGGCACCGCGGCGAGCACGTCGGCGACGAGCCGGTCTGCCGCGGCGACCTCGGCGTCGTAATGCGGACCGAAGCCGTACTCGTGCGCGACCTTGTCGACGCCGTCGTAGTATGCGTACACGAACCGCTCGCCGGACTCGACGAGTTGGCGGACCTCGATCGGGATCGACGACGGCATCCGGTAGCCGACGATGCGCGTGCCGTCCATGTGAGCGCGGGTGAACCCGCTCCCCTCGAACTCGCGCCTGCCGACGACCGGCACCTTCTCGCCGAGGAACGCCCTGTGGTGCTGGAAGTCGTGCGGATCGATCCGCTTGCGCGCGTCACCCGCGGGCGTGGTCCAGCGGAGCACGTTGAGGATCTCCCCGTGCATGGCCACGCGGTAGCCGACGACGCCGTGCTCACCGGGAGTGAGACCGGTGACGATCGACGTCAGCGACGTCGCGGTCGTGGTGGGCGCGACGGCGTCGATCGGCCGTCCGGTCATCGAGTCGAGCGTCGGCGCCAGCCCTGGCCGGGCCCGGAGCTGCTCCCAACCCAACCCGTCGACGACGAACAGCACGACGGAGCGCGCACCCCGCGCCGGATCGGGGAACCACGCCGGGAGCGCCCCGGTGCCGCCCGGGCCGAGGAGCGCCGGGACGAGTCCCGTCACGCAGGGACCGGCGTAGTCCGGGATGCGCGGACCGTCCGCAGGGCGCTCCGACACGCCGTCAGTCACGCTGCCAGTCCACCACCACCGCCCGCGCCGTGCCAGCACACCCACTTCCTCGGCCCCACGGCGCGCCCGTGCAGCGGTTGTGGTGGCTATGCAACCGAATCCGCTGCACACGAGAGCCGACGTCCGGCGGTGCGGCGACCTTCGCGTGGCGCGTGGTTCGACGCCGGCCTCTCTACGATGGGCCCATGCGGGTCTCGACACGGGGCGACTACGCCAGCCGCGCGTTGCTCTCGCTCGCCCTGCACCCGCTCGAGGGACCGACGTCGGTGCGGGACATCGCCGAGCGCACGGGACTGCCCCAGCCGTACCTGGAGCAGATCCTCCTGGCCCTGAAGGGCGCCGGTCTGGTGCGCTCGAAGCGCGGCGTCGGCGGCGGGTACGTGCTCGCCCGCCCGCCGGAGGAGATCCACCTGACGGAGATCGTCAGCGCGGTCGACGGCCCGATCCAGGTCGGCGACTTCGGCGAGCCGCATCAGGACGGGGCCTGCGACCACGAGGGACAGTGCGTGCTGCTGGCGATCTGGAAGGTGGTCGGCGAGCAGGTCCGCCGGTATCTCGACGAGTTCACGCTGGCGGACATCGCCGCGATGGCGCAGGCCCAACTGCCGTGGCCCGACGTCGCTCCGGCCGCCCGCTGACAGGCCGCCCTCCACCGGTCCATCGCTACTCCCGCCCCGCACCCCTTGACCGATGATAAGTAAATGAAGTAAACAAACAAACGTGGGGCGCCCTCGGGGGAACGGCAACAGCAACCGGCCGTTGCGGACCAAGGGCAAGGTCGTGCCGGAGGACGCTCGCCGGCACAACCGGGCGCTCGTCCTCCAGTCGCTGTTCCGCCAGGGGCCGATGAGCCGGGCCGATCTCGCCCGCGCCACCTCGCTCACCCCTCCTTCGACCTCCGACCTGGTCGCCGAGCTCCTCGCCGAAGGCCTCGTGGAGGAGGTCGGCCGGCGGGCCGCACGCGGCGTCGGCAAACCCGCCACGCTGATCGGCGTCGTCCCCGACGCGCGCCACATCGTGACGCTCGACCTGAGCGACGACGCGTCCTTCCACGGCGCGCTCGTCAACCTGTCGGGCAAGGTGCTCGACCGGCGCACGGTCCCGCACGCCGGCCACGCCGGGGAGGACGCGGTCCGGCTCGTGCTGCAGCTTGCGGGCGAGCTCGTCGACGACGCGACACAGCCGCTCCTGGGCATCGGCGTCGGCAGCCCCGGTCTCGTCCACCCGGACGGCGTCGTCCTCGAGGCCGCCAACCTGCACTGGCACGGCGTCGCGCTCGCCGACCGGCTCGCCGGGCAGACCGGCCTGCCCGTCTGCGTGGCCAACGACGCGAACGCCGCCACCCTCGCCGAGTACACGTTCGGCGCCGCCGGCCCGAACCTCCTTCTCGTCAAGATCGGCGAGGGCGTCGGCGCCGGAGTGCTCATCGACGGGCACCTGTACGTCGGCGATCGGTTCGCCGCCGGCGAGATCGGCCACGTGACCGTCGACGAGCGCGGCGAGCCGTGCGCCTGCGGGCGTCGCGGCTGCCTCGAGACAGCGATCGCCGCGCCCTACCTCCGCCGGCGGATGGCCGCGGCGGCGGCCGCCGACGCCGACACCCGCGCCCACACCCGCGTGCTGACCACGGCGGGACGGCGCCTCGGCGTCGCCCTCGCCACGGTCGTCAGCGCGCTCAACCTCGACCAAGTCGTGCTCTCCGGCCCGCCCGACCTGATCGGCGAGCCGTTCCGGCGGGCGGCGGTCACCGCCATCCGCCGGCGAGCGATGCCCGCCCTCGGAGAGCACGTCATGCTGCGCACCAGCGCTCTCGGCGACGACGACGTCCTGCTCGGCGCCGCCACGCTCGTGCTCGGCCAGGAGCTGGGCGTCGGATGACGCCGGCAACAGCAACCGCGCGTCGCTCCGCGGCGCCTGTGGCACAGGGAGGAACCACGTGAAGCTCAAGTCCATGGCGGCCCTCGGCCTCGCCGGGGCGCTCGCCCTCGGTGCGTGCGGGGGGGACGACGACGACTCGTCCTCCGGCGACGACACCACCGCAACGACCGCCGCTCAGGCGGCGGCCACCGAAGCACCCAGTGAAGAGGCCGCCACGCTGCGGCTCTGGCTGAACGGCGAGGACATCCCCGACGAGGTGGTCCAGTCCGCGATCGCCGAGTTCGAGACCGCCCATCCTGGTGTCACGGTCGAGTTCGAGCGCCAGCAGTGGGACGGCATCGTCGAGCGGCTGACGACCGCGCTGTCCAGCGACGACAGCCCCGACGTCGTCGAGCTGGGCAACACGCAGGCCCAGACGTTCGAGGCCGCCGGCGCGCTCGTGGACCTGTCCGCGCACAAGGACGCGATGGGCGGTGACGAGCTCGTGCAGAGCCTCGTCGAGTCCGGCACGTACGACGGCACGTTCTACGCCGCGCCGCTCTACGGCGGCGCGCGCATCGTCGTCTATCGCAAGGACCTGTTCGAGCAGGCCGGTCTGGAGATCCCGACGACGATCGACGAGTTCATCCAGGCGGGCGTCGCCCTGAAGGAGGCCAACGCCTCCACACCGAACTTCTCCGGGATCTACTTCCCCGGACGCAACTGGCATGCCACGCTCTCGTTCATCTGGGAGAACGGCGGCGACATCGCCGTGCAGGAGGGCGACGAGTGGGTCGGGGAGCTGTCGTCGCCCGAGTCGGTCGCCGGCTTGGAGCAGGTGCAGCAGATCATGACCGAGGCCAACGGCGCCCCGCCTGACAGCGACGACGCCAACGACTACATCGCGTTCTGCAACGGCGAGGTCGGCATGCTCCTCGGCCCGGGCTGGAAGGCCGGCCAGATCGCTGCCGAGTGCCCGGAGATGGAAGCCAACATCGGGGCCTTCGCCCTGCCCGGCACCGAGCCCGGCACGACTGCGCCGGTCTTCCTCGGCGGCTCGAACATTGGCGTGTCGGCGAACAGTGACCATCCCGATCTGGCCATCGAGCTCGTGAAGGTGATCACCGGCGAGAGCTTCCAGACGGAGCTCGCCGGCCTCGGTCTCCTACCCGTACGGACCTCGCTGCTCGACCTGGTCGGCGGCGACGAGCCGAAGGACGCCCAGGCCGCGGCCGCCCAGAACAGCCGCTTCGTGCCGTCGAGCGAGAACTGGGCCGCCGTCGAAGGCGCCAACATCTTGCAGGACATGGGCGTCGCCATCGCCCAGGGCGCTGACGTGGCCGCCGAGGCCCAGGCGGCGGAGGAAGCGATCCTCGGCCACCTGAACGGCTGAGCCGCGAGCGACGACGAGACCACCACGATGGCGGTTCCGGTGTCGGCCGTGCAGCGCAGGCCGCGCCGGCGCCGCCAGCTCTTCCCCTACGCCCTGGTCGCGCCAGCGCTGGTCGTGCTGGCGTTCATGCTCGGCTATCCGCTGGTGCGACTGGGCGTGCTCTCCGTGCAACGGTTCGGGCTCGAGCAGCAGTTCGGCGCTCCACCGGACTGGGTCGGGCTCGAGCACTACCGCACGATCCTGACCGACGACTACTTCTGGGACGTCCTCTGGCGGACGCTGGCGTTCTGCTTCGTGAACGTCGCGTTGACGATCGTCCTCGGCCTGCTGGTGGCGCTGCTGCTGCAGATGCTCGGCCGCAAGATGCGCCTGGCGGTCAGCATCGCGTTGATGCTGGCCTGGGCGATGCCCCCGCTCAGCGCCACGATCGTCTGGCAGTGGATGTTCGACGCGCAGTACGGGCTCGTGAACTGGCTGCTGACGACGCTCGGCATCGGCGACTACCAGGGGCACTCGTGGCTGTCGACGCCGCTGTCGTTCTTCTCTGTGGCGACGATCATCGTCGTCTGGATGGGCATCCCGTTCGTCGCCTTCACGCTCTACGCCGGGCTCACCCAGGTGCCGCGGGAACTGGTCGAGGCGGCGTCGATCGACGGCGCCGGCCCCTGGGACCGCTTCCGGGCGATCACGTTGCCGATCATCAAGCCGGTCCTGACGATCGTCACCGCGCTGTCCATCCTGTGGGACTTCCGCGTATTCACGCAGATCTACGTGCTGCAGCAGGCGGGCGGGATCAGCCGCGACACGAACCTCCTCGGCGTCTACGCGTACCGAGTCGCGATCGGTGAGACCCGCTTCGACCTCGGCGCGGCGATCGCCGTGGTGATGGTGCTCATCTCCTTGCTGCTCACGTTCGTCTACCTGCGCCAGATGGCCCGCCAGGAGGAACTGGCGTGAACACCGTGCTCGTCGAGCCTGCGCCGCTGCGCGGACCGACCGACCGCGCTCGCGCCGCCATTGAGGCCGCCGCGCTCGGCAGGCGCCGGCGGCGCCACCGCGCCGTGCTCGTCAACGGCGCGGGTGTGCTGCTGCTGTTCGTGTTCGGCTTCCCGGTCTACTGGATGGTGCTCACGTCGTTCCGCCGTTCGGTCGACATCCAGAGCGTCGACCCGTCGCTCCTGCCGATCCCGGGCACGCTCGACAACTACCGCTCCGTCTTCGACCGGGACTTCTTCTTCACCGCATTGCGGAACAGCTTGATCGTCACGCTGGTGACCGTCGCGCTCGCGCTGGCGATCGGGTTCCTCGCCGCGGTCGCTGTCTCGCGCTACCGGTTCCGGGGCCGCACGTCCTTCATCATCTCGGTACTCGTGTTGCAGTTGGTGCCGGCGGAGGCGCTGATCATCTCGCTGTTCAAGGTGCTCGACGGCTGGTCCCTGATCAACACGATCCTCGGGCTGACGCTCACCTACCTCGTCTTCGTCCTCCCGTTCACGATCTGGACACTGCGTGGCTTCATCGCCAACGTGCCGCGCGAGCTCGAGGAGGCGGCGCTCGTCGACGGTGCCAGCCGGTTGACCGCGTTCCGCCGCGTCACGCTGCCCCTCGTCGCGCCGGGACTGGTGGCGACCGGGGTGTTCGCGTTCATCCTGGCCTGGAACGAGTTCATCTTCGCCCTGGTGATCATGAACCGCCCCCAGAACCAGACCCTGCCCGTGTGGCTGCAAGCGTTCAACGACGGCGCGCGTGGCACGGACTGGGGCGGGGTGATGGCGGGCTCGACGCTCATCGCCATCCCCGTCGTGATCTTCTTTCTGATCGTCCAGCGGCGGATCGTGGCAGGGCTGACCGCCGGCGCCGTCAAGGGCTGATCCGATGCAGACATCGAGCGTCGACGCGCTCATCGACCGCTGCCTGCTCGCGCCGTTCCCGGGGCACATACCGCCGGCGTGGTTCCTGCGCCGCATCGAGCACGGATTGGGCGGCGTGTGCCTGTTCGCCCGCAACGTGGCGTCGCCTGACCAAGTGACCGAGCTCGTCACGACGCTGCGCAGTGCGCGACCGGACGTCGTGGTCGCGCTCGACGAAGAGGGCGGTGACGTCACCCGCCTGCACGCCGCGCAGGGCAGCCCGCACGCTGGCCACGCGACACTCGGCGCAGCGGACGACGTCGGGTTGACCCGCTCCGTCGCGCACGCGATCGGCGCCGAGCTCGCCGCCGCGGGCATCGACGTCGACCTGGCGCCCTGCCTCGACGTGAACAGCGACGCCGGCAACCCGGTGATCGGTGTCCGCTCGTTCGGCGCCGATCCCCACCTCGTCGCCCGCCACGGCATCGCGTTCATCGAGGGCCTGCACGACGCCGGCGTGCGCGCCTGCGTGAAGCACTTCCCTGGTCACGGCGACACGACAGTCGACTCCCACCTCGAACTCCCGACGATCATGGTCGGTGCGGATGTCCTTTGGGAACGGGAGCTCGTCCCGTTCGAGGCCGCGATCGCCGCTGGCGTCGATGCGGTGATGCCGTCGCACCTACTCGTGCCGGCGCTCGACAGCGCGCCGGCGACGGTCAGTCCGCGGCTCCTGGGCGAGGTCCTCCGGGGCGAGCTCGGCTTCGCGGGCGCGGTCGTCACTGATGCGCTCGACATGCGCGGCATCGCCCGCGACGGGGGCATGCCGGTCGCGGCTGTGCACGCGCTGGCGGCCGGAGCGGACCTGTGCTGTCTCGGCGCAGTCGCCGACGCGGAGGATCTCTCTGCCGTCCACCACGCGATTGCCGGGGCGCTGGCCGCGGGCCGGCTCACCGAGGATCGGCTCACGGAGGCCGCCGGACGCAGCGCGAGGTTACGCGCGACGGCGGCCCGGCCGACTGGAGGCTTCCCGCGCGCCGACACCCAGGCGACGGACGCGAGCTGCGCGGCGGCGCGGCGGGCGCTGCGCGTCGAGGGCTCGCTGCCGGCAGGGCTCCGGGCGCCGCTCGTGGTCATCTGCCGGCCACCGGCGAACATCGCCGTCGGGGCCGTCCCGTGGGGACCGGCCGCGGACATCCTTGCCAGGGACCCTTCGGCAGAGACACTCGACGCCGGGCCGGAGACGAGTGCCGCCTCCGTTCTCGCCACGGCCCGCGAACGTCCCCTGGTCGTCGTCACACGTGAAGCGCACCGGCACCCTTGGCAGGACGCGCTCGTCGCCGCGCTCTCCCGGTCGCGGCCGGGCCTGGTGGAGGTCGAGATGGGCTGGCCCGCACCGCGGCGAAACGCGGACGCAGGCTGGCCGCGTCTCCTCACGTTCGGGGCCGCCCGGGTGAACGCCACCGCGGCCGCAGCCGCACTCGCAGGCGAGGTCAGGGCATGGCGCTGAGCAGGGGTGACGGGCTCGTGCTGGCGTCGACATCGGCGGGACAAAGACGTTCGCGCTCGCGCTCGACTCGTCCGGCGTTCCGCTGGCGTCCACCAGAGCGAGCACGCCGACGGGCTCGGTGCGCGACTTCGTCGCCGCCGCCGTCTCCGTCGTCGGGACGGTGAGCGACGACCTCGGTGTGGCCACGCAGGACTTCGCCGCCGTCGGTGTGGGCGTTCCCGGAAAGGTGGATCCGTCCGGCGGGACGATGAGCCACGCCGTGAACCTCGGCCTCGGGCCACGGCCGATCCCGCTCGCCGCGCTGCTCAGCGAGGCCCTCGGCGCCCCGGTCCACGTCGAGAACGACGCGAACGCGGCCGCGCTCGGGACGGCGCGCCTCCTCCCGGATGCTCCGGAGGACCTGACGTTCCTCTCCGTGGGCACCGGCATCGCGGCCGGCGTCGTGCTCGGCGGGCGGCTGCGGCGCGGCGTCCACGGCGTGGCGGGTGAGATCGGGCACCTCCCTGTCGATCCGGGCGGCGAGACGTGCGAGTGCGGACGGCGAGGCTGCCTCGAGCTCGTCGCCTCCGGCTCGGCGATCGCTCGCCGGTGGCCGGTCGAGGATGGCCGGTCTCCGGCCGAGGACGTCTTCCGCGCCGCGGGCAATGGGCACGCCGCCGCGGCGGCGATCGTCGCCGAGCTCGGCGGGCACCTCGCCGAAGCGGTCATCCTGTTGGCGATGACCTTTGACACCGGCACCGTCGTGCTCGGAGGCGGCGTCGCCGACGTCGGGCAGCCCCTCGTGGACGCGGTCGCTGCCGCACTGCGTGAGCGGGCCGCCGCCTCCCCGCTCCTCGAGGCGCTGCACCTCGATCGCAGCCTGCTGCTCGCACCAGACGCACCGGTCGGGGCGATCGGTGCCGCACTCGCGGCGCATCACGAGCTGGACGGCACTGCCCGGCCGCAGATGCTCCGCTCAGTCACCGGCGGATGAACGCCGCCCCGTCACGGCTGGCCGGGGGCGCTGTGCTCCGCCCGCAGGGTCCGGTGCCGGGCGACCTGACCATGCACGGCGGCCGCGTCGCCGCGGATCGACGAGGTGCGGAGGAGAAGGTGCTCGACGTGACCGGGCTGCTCGTCGCGCCGGGCCTCATCGACCTCCAATGCAACGGCGGTCACGGCGTCGATCTCGCCACGGAGCCGGGCCGGTTGTGGGAGCTCGGCGCCGCGCTCCCCCGCTACGGCGTGACGGCCTTCCTGCCGACGATCGTCACCTCCCCGCCGGACGTCGTTGATCGCGCGCTGGACGTGCTGCGCGCCGGCCCGCCTCCCGGATGGCGCGGCGCGACTCCGCTCGGCCTGCACGTCGAGGGGCCGATGCTGAACCCCGTGCGCCGCGGGGCCCACGCCCGCGACCTGCTGCGCGCCCCCGACGTCGAGCTCATCGGCCGCTGGACACGCGTCAACGGCGTCGCGCTGGTGACGCTGGCCCCGGAGCTGCCCGGCGCCCTCGACGTCGTTCGCCGGCTCGCGCACGCGGGTGTGGTGGTCGCGGCGGGCCACACCGACGCGACGGCGGAGCAGTTCATCGCCGGCATCGACGCCGGCATCCGTTACGCCACGCACCTGTACAACGCGATGTCCCCGCTCGCCCACCGCGCCCCGGGCGCCGTGGGCGCGACGCTCGCCGACCCGCGCATCACCGCCGGGCTGATCGTCGACGGTATCCACGTCCACCCGACCGCCGTCGCAGGCGCGTGGCAGGCCCTCGGCCCGGACCGTTTGACGCTCGTCACCGACGCCATCGCCGCCCTCGGGCTCGCCCCGGGCGCGGCTCGGCTCGGGACGATGGACGTGACCGTCGGCGCCGACGGGGTGCGGCTGGCCGACGGCACGCTCGCCGGCGCCAACCTGAGCCTGGACGAGGCGGTCCGGAACCTCGTCGCCTGGACGGGTTGCTCGATCACGGACGCGATGGCGACGGTGACGTCGACGCCGGCTCGCGTGCTCGGGTTGGACGACCGCGGCATGTTGGACGTCGGACGGCGCGCCGACGCGGTGGTGCTCACGCCCGAGCTCGACGTCGTGGCCACGATCACCGGCGGAGAGCTGGTCTGGGCGCGGGAGGGCGTCGCGTGGAGGTCGTGATCCTTCCCGACCCCACGGCGCTCGGCCGCGTCGTCGCCGACGCGGTGGCGGA